>NZ_AP027142.1:0-300000 GCF_027925385.1 Methylocystis iwaonis | reverse complement strand
CAACATATTCGCCCCGACAAAAGCAGCGAGAGCCATCCACCAGGGGGAAAACAGATAAGCCAGCGTTACGCTCGCGAGCACCATCGCGCCGGCGACAGCCATGACCATGCGATCGACGTTCATGGAACGCTCCATCAGTTGCGCGCCCGCGGGCGCTTCTTGGACCGGCTGCGCGCATTGCATTCGTCCGCGCAGAACAATTCGTAAAGCAAGCCGATAAAACGCGAGACGTTGTCATCGGCGAGCGAATAGAAGATCGACTGCGACTCGCGCCGCGTTTTGACGAGCTTGTCTTCACGCAGCCGGGCGAGATGCTGCGAGAGAGAGGACTGGCTGAGGCCAATCGTCTCCTGGAGCTTGTTCACCGACAGTTCGCCCTTGTGCAATTCGCACAGGACCATGAGCCGGTGGCGATTGGCGAGAGCTTTCAAGAAGCTTTCCGCCTCTTCGGCTTTTGGCGCAAGACCGGCTGGATCTATATTCATACTCACTAAATTAAGTTTCACGCATATACGTGTCAAGCATCAAATCGACCGCGCAGGGCTCTGAATTCGGATTAACGACGTGTTCCAGCGTCATGGCCGCGCTTGTCGCGGCCATCCACGCCGCGCCGACGCAGAAAGCTGCGAACATGAGCGGGAGCAACGCCGCTTCTTCTCCCCCCGTGTCGTAATGTCCCGGCGTGGATGCCCGCGACAAGCGCGGGCATGACGCGGCTGCATAGGGTTTGTTTGTTCGGCCCCGATCGACGGCGCCCACTCATGATACGTTCGGCGGACCGGATCAGATCGCTACGAATGCAAGCGCCAACAGCAGCAGCTTTTAAATTCACTCTTGCTAATTTACGTGTATCGAATATATCTGATCAGCGACAGCGTGGGAGACTTCATGAATCGCTTCCGACTCGCTTTTCTTTTTACCGCCCTGGCGGCGCCGTCCGCAGCCTGGGCGGGCGAAACCGCCGTCCATCTCGCGCCGATCGACGATATGAAAGCGGTCGTCGCTTCCGTCGAACCCGCGCATCAGCTCGTGGCCCGCGCCCGCATCGGCGGCACGGTGACCACGCTCAAGATCAAGGAAGGCGACACAGTGGCCGCCGGCGCCGAGATCGCGCTTGTTGCGGACCAGAAGCTTTTTCTGCAAATGCAATCGCTCGATCAACGTATTCGCGCCCAGCAGGCGCAGCGCGACAAGGCCCAAAGCGACTTCGACCGCGCGCAGGAGCTTCTGCGCCGCGGCACCTCCACAAAAGTGATGGCCGACCAGGCCAAGACCGCGCTCGACGTCGCCGAGCGCACTCTCGCCGCGCTGCAATCCGACCGCGGCGTCATCGAGCAGCAGACGGCGGAAGGCTCGGTGAAGGCGCCTGGCGCCGGCCGCATCCTGACGATCCCCGTCTCCATCGGCCGCGTGGTGATGCCCGGCGAAACCATCGCGACCCTCGCCGAGGACAGATACATCCTGCGCCTGCAACTGCCGGAGCGCCACGCCCGCTTCATGCGCGCGGGCGATCGCGTCGAGATCGGCGAACGCGGCGTCAACACGGGCGCCGGCGCCCGCAAGGAAGGGCGCGTGCGCATCGTCTATCCCGAAATCCAGGGCGGCCGCGTGATCGCCGACGTCGATGTGAAAGGGCTGGATAATTATTTCGTCGGCGAGCGCGCCCGCGTTTATGTGACGACGGGAAAGCGCGACACGATCCTTGCGCCGAAATCCGCGATCTACCGGCGCGCCGGCGTCGATTTCGTGCGCCTCGCAGACGGCGCCGAAGTGGTGGTGCAGACCGGCGACGCGCATGGCGACGCGATCGAGATTCTCTCGGGCCTGCATGACGGCGACGTGGTGCACACGCCATGAGCCAGGAAAAAGACGCCAAGGAGTTCCACCCGGGCATCAGCGGCACGCTGACGCGGACCTTTATCAATTCGCCGCTGACGCCGCTTCTGCTGCTGGCCTCGATTCTCGTCGGCCTCATTGCGCTGCAGGCGCTGCCGCGCGAGGAAGAGCCGCAAATCTCCGTGCCCATGGTCGACATCATGGTGCAGGCGAACGGCTACAAGGCGGAAGACGCGATCGAGCTCATCACCCGCCCGCTCGAAGACATCATCAAGGGCGTCAATGGCGTCGAGCATGTCTATTCGCAGACGCGCGACGATCAAGTGATGGTGACGGCGCGGTTCTTCGTCGGCACGCCGCAGGACAACGCCGTGCTGCGCGTGCACGACAAGATTCGCGCCAACATACTCGACTTGCCCAAAGGGATTCCCGAGCCGGTCATCATCGGCCGCGGCATCGACGACGTCGCCATTGTGGTTCTCACACTCTCCGCCAAGCCCGAGCGCGCCACTCAATGGACGGATAACGGCCTCTATCAGGTTGCAGCGGAACTGCAGCACGACCTGACCAAGGTCGAGAATGTGGGCCTGAGCTATATTGTCGGCGGCAGTCCCAATCAGATCCGCGTCGAGGCCGATCCCGAGCGCCTGTCGCAATATGGCGTGACGCTCAACCAGCTCATCGACAAGCTTACCAACGCCAACCGTTCCTTCATGGTCGGCGCCTTCCGCGAGGACAACCACTCCATCCCCGTCGTCGCCGGTCAGACGCTGCAGGGCGTGCCCGACATCGGCCTGCTGCTGCTGACGACGCGCGACGGGCGGCCGGTCTATGTGAAGGATGTGGCGAATGTCATCGTCGGCGCCGCCGAGCCCGACAAGCGCAGTTGGACGATGACCAAGGAGAAGGACGGCACGCTCTTGAAGCGCCCGGCCGTCAGCATCGCCATCGCGAAGCGCAAGGGCGCCAATGCGGTGATCGTCGCCGAGGACGTGCTGCATCGGCTGGAGTCCGTCAAAGGCCGCATCGTTCCTGAAGACCTCGAGATCGCCGTCACCCGCAACTATGGCGAGACGGCCACTGAAAAAGCCAACGAGCTTCTCTTCCATCTAGCGCTCGCGACCGTCTCCATCGTTCTGCTCATCGTCGTGATGGTGGGCTGGCGCGAGGGCGTCGTCGTCTTCGTCATCATCCCGACGACGATCCTGCTCACCCTCTTCGCCTCCTGGCTGATGGGCTACACCATCAACCGCGTCAGCCTGTTCGCGCTGATTTTCTCCATCGGCATTCTCGTCGACGACGCCATTGTCGTCGTGGAGAACATCGTCCGCCATTGGCAGATGCGCGGCGATCGCAGCCTGATCGACACAGCCGTCGAGGCTGTGGCCGAGGTCGGCAATCCGACCATCGTCGCGACCATGACCATCATCGCCGCGCTTCTGCCGATGATGTTCGTCTCGGGCCTGATGGGGCCCTATATGAGCCCCATTCCGGCCAACGCCTCGCTGGCCATGGTCTTCTCCTTTTTCGTGGCCATGACGATCACGCCCTGGCTTCTGTTGAAGATCGCCGGCAAGCGTTTCGAACAGGAGGGCGGCGCGGGCCATGACCACTCCCACGAACGCGGGGCCATGGGCAATTTCTACGCCCGCATCGCGACGCCCCTGCTGCAGGGCCGCAAGCGCTCGCAACGCTTTCTCACGGCGGTCGGCGTGGCGACGCTGCTCTCGCTTGGCCTCTTCGCCACGAAGAGCGTACGCGTGAAGTTGCTGCCTTTCGACAATAAGTCGGAGGTTGCGGTCGTCGTCGATCTGCCGCGCGGGGCCTCGCTCGAGGAGACGGATCGCGTGCTGACAGCCGCGGCCGAGCGCCTCAAAGATATTCCCGAGCTCACCTCCATCCAGTCCTACGCCGGCGCGGCGGCGCCCTTCAACTTCAACGGCCTGGTGCGTCACTATTACGTGCGCTCGGCGCCGGAGATGGGCGATCTCGCGATCAACCTGCTGCCCAAGGACGAACGCAAGCGCGCGAGCCACCCGATTGCTCTGGAGATTCGCGAGAAGCTCAAGGGCCTGCCCATGCCCGAGCATACGGCGATCAAGGTCGTCGAAGTGCCGCCGGGCCCGCCCGTGCTCTCGACGCTTCTCGCCGAAGTCTATGGGCCGGACGCGCAGACGCGGCGCGACCTCGCGACCAAGCTGCGCAAGGCTTTCGACGCGGTCGATTTCGTGGTGGACACGGATGACAGCTTCGGCCAGCGCGCGGAACGGCTGCGCTTTGCAATCGACCAGGAAGCGCTCGAATATCACGGCGTCGAGGAACGCGCGGTCTATGACACGATCGGCGCTCTCGTGGGCGGCGTGAAAATCGGCTTCTCGCAACGCGGCGGCGGGGCCAAGCCCATCGACATCACCGTTGCACTACCACGCGCGCAGATGACGCCCGGCGAGCGCATTCTCTCGACGCCGCTTCCCGCCGGCGGCACGGTGCGACAGGGCGCCAATGTCGAACTCGGCGACGTGGTGAAGGCGACGCGCGAGCTCGGCTCCTATCCCATCTTCCGCCACAACGGCCGCTTTGCCGAAATGGTGAGCGCCGAGGTCGCCGGCCGTTTCGAGGCGCCGATCTATGGCATGTTCGCGGTCGAGGACGAGATTAATAAGATCGACTGGGGCCACTCGGGCGCGCCGACGATCAAATACCATGGCCAGCCGCTCGACGACGCAAAGCCCACCTTCCTTTGGGACGGCGAGTGGGAAGTCACCTATGTGACCTTCCGCGACATGGGCGCGGCTTTCATGGTCGCTCTGCTCGGCATCTATCTGCTCGTCGTCGCGCAATTCGGCTCGTTCAAGCTGCCGCTCGTCATTCTGGCGCCCGTGCCGCTCACGCTCGTCGGCATTGTGCTCGGCCATTGGCTCTTCAACGCCGCCTTCACGGCGACGTCGATGATCGGCTTCATCGCGCTCGCCGGCATTGTGGTGCGCAACTCGATCCTGCTGGTCGACTTCATCCGCCATCTGCGCGAGCGCGGCATGTCGCTACGCGAAGCATTGGTCGAGGCGGGCGCGGTGCGCTTCAAGCCGATCTTCCTCACCGCCGCGGCGGCGATCATCGGCGCGGCTTTCATTCTCACCGACCCGATCTTCCAGGGTCTGGCCATCTCGCTCGTCTTCGGCCTGGCGTCATCGACGGCGCTGACGCTGCTCGTGATCCCGGCCATCTATGTCGTCCTGCGCGACGACCAACGCCCGCCGGCGCCGGACGCGCCGCAAGGAGGGAAGCTCGCATGACCAATGATTGGCCCGAACTCGCCAAGGCGCTCTCCGCCGATCTTCGCAATCTGCGCGTCGGCGCGCCCGATGTGATGAAGACCTTCTCCGCCATGGCGACGACCGCCGGCGCGCCCGGCGCGCTCGACGCCAAGACGAAGGAGCTGATCGCGGTGGCTGTGAGCGTCGCGGTGCGCTGCGACGATTGCATCGCCTTCCATACGAAGGCCGCCGCCCAGCGCGGGGCGACGCGCGAGGAGATTTTGGAGACGCTGGGCATGGCGATCTACATGGGGGCCGGCCCCTCGGTGATGTACGCGAGCCATGCGCTTTCGGCTTTCAATCAATTTGCCGGCGGCGAAGCCGGCGTCGCGCAAACCCCTCAAGCCAAATCCGCTTGAGCAAGAAGAAAGGGAGAAGAAAATGCTGTCAGGCGTGATGTCCAAGCTCACCGGGGGCGGCGGCGAATTGCCGACGATCGAGCATGAAGATTTCGCCCGCCTCGTGAAGGAAGGCTCCTGCGCCATCGTCGACGTGCGCGAGCCGCATGAATATGCCGCCGGCCATGTGCCGGGCGCGCGCAATCTGCCGCTCTCGCAGTTCGATCCGTCGAAGCTGCCGGCGGGCGATTGCGTGATCATCTGCCAGGCGGGCGGCCGCTCGGCCAAGGCTTTGGGCCAGGCGATCCAGGCCGGCCGCAAGAATGTGCGCCATTATGCGCCGGGCACCGGCGGCTGGCGCGCGCGCGGCGGCGCGGTGCAGGCGTAACGCGGTTCCCCCTCCCCAACCCTCCCCCGCTGCGCGGGCTATCGGATTCACACATCGTAGAAGGTCAGCGCGGCTCCGAACTTTATTCGTCGAAAGTCGTCGAGGCCCTGGCGCATTACTTTGGGGCCGGGCTTTCCGTAATAGGCGGTCCAGCCGCCGAGCCTGGCGACGACCCAGGCGGCGAAGGCGAGGCTGCCTTTGCGGTGGGGGTTCTTCTGGCGGGCCGTCGCGCCCTCGAGCTTCGCCGAGACGGCCTCGAGCAGCGCTTCGTCCTCGGGCTCGAAAGCGTCCGTCAGCAACTGGTCGGTCGCGCCGTCGCGCGCCTTGACCAGTTGCATGACCGTCACAGCGGCGACCGCCGTCGCCGCCACCAGCTTGATCATCACTTTCGGATCGCAGATGTCGGCCTGCTCGATCTCGAAGCCCGCCGTCTTCAGCGTGCGGAAGAATTCCTCGATGGTCCAGCGCATTCGATAGAGGTCGATCACCCGGCGCGCCTCGGCCAGGCTCGTCGCCGCATGGGTCGTGAGAAGCCGCCAATGAATGGGCGCGACGCCCTCGGCGGCCCCGACCTCGCGCACGTCGACCAAAGTCACGCCGACCGCGTCCGGCAAGTCGCGCGCGCCGTGGCGCGGCTTGCGCAAAGTGACCGGCGAGACGCGGACCGCGAGCGCCGCCTTGCGCGCCTTGCGTCCCGGAGCCGCCGGGATCTCGGCGACGAAGCGGCCCGCCTCGGCCAATCCGTCGGCGAAGGGGAACAAAAGCTCGATCGCATCCTCGCCGTCTGCGGCGATCGTCCGGTTCTGGCAGGCGCGCACAATCAGCTCCACGCCGCCCGGACGCTGCGCGAGATGCGCGTAGATGTCGCTCTCCCGATCCGAGACGACAGTGATCCGCTTCGCCGCCGCGAAATCCTCGCGCGCATGCGTCGCCACATCGAGCCAGCGCTGCGATTCCTTGTCCGCGAGCGCGCGCGAGCGCCGCGCCGCGACCTTGGCCCCCGTGTCGCGGTTCCAGACCTCGGCATGAGCGAGGCCGAGCAGCGCGCCCGTGCCGGCGTCGAGCGCCAGGGCCGCGTGCAGCAAAAGGCCGCGCGTCCCGCCGCCCTTGCCGACCGGCCCATAGCCGTTCGCCTGCGCGCGCTTGCCGCCGAGCGCCAGCTCGCTGGTGTCCTGCGCCACCACTATGTCGCGACCCGCCGCCCGCGCCGCTGTGAGCCCGGCGGCGTGCCGCGCCATCTCCTCGGCGGTCACCGCAGGATTGCGCAGGAAGCGCGCGAGCCGCACCTCCTGCGCCCGCCGCCCGCCGGCGATCCGACGGATGCGCGCGCACGGCCGCGCGACGAGGCCCCGATGCAACGAGACCCCCCTTTTTCCAGGCGGCGGTCGCCGAACCGCCCCAGTCCATACGAAATCGCCATGCCCCACCCCGCGAATCAAAACGCGACCCACGGAATCAAACAGACCCGACCGAGGCAATCACGATGTGTGCATTCGATAGCGCTGCGCGGGAGAGGGAGCAGACCGTCGCCTTCATCAGCGATGCTGATCGCGAGTGTCCCCTCTCCCGTGAAACGGGCTATCGGATTCACACATCGTAGAAGGTCAGCGCGGCTCCGAACTTTATTCGTCGAAAGTCGTCGAGGCCCTGGCGCATTACTTTGGGGCCGGGCTTTCCGTAATAGGCGGTCCAGCCGCCGAGCCTGGCGACGACCCAGGCGGCGAAGGCGAGGCTGCCTTTGCGGTGGGGGTTCTTCTGGCGGGCCGTCGCGCCCTCGAGCTTCGCCGAGACGGCCTCGAGCAGCGCTTCGTCCTCGGGCTCGAAAGCGTCCGTCAGCAACTGGTCGGTCGCGCCGTCGCGCGCCTTGACCAGTTGCATGACCGTCACAGCGGCGACCGCCGTCGCCGCCACCAGCTTGATCATCACTTTCGGATCGCAGATGTCGGCCTGCTCGATCTCGAAGCCCGCCGTCTTCAGCGTGCGGAAGAATTCCTCGATGGTCCAGCGCATTCGATAGAGGTCGATCACCCGGCGCGCCTCGGCCAGGCTCGTCGCCGCATGGGTCGTGAGAAGCCGCCAATGAATGGGCGCGACGCCCTCGGCGGCCCCGACCTCGCGCACGTCGACCAAAGTCACGCCGACCGCGTCCGGCAAGTCGCGCGCGCCGTGGCGCGGCTTGCGCAAAGTGACCGGCGAGACGCGGACCGCGAGCGCCGCCTTGCGCGCCTTGCGTCCCGGAGCCGCCGGGATCTCGGCGACGAAGCGGCCCGCCTCGGCCAATCCGTCGGCGAAGGGGAACAAAAGCTCGATCGCATCCTCGCCGTCTGCGGCGATCGTCCGGTTCTGGCAGGCGCGCACAATCAGCTCCACGCCGCCCGGACGCTGCGCGAGATGCGCGTAGATGTCGCTCTCCCGATCCGAGACGACAGTGATCCGCTTCGCCGCCGCGAAATCCTCGCGCGCATGCGTCGCCACATCGAGCCAGCGCTGCGATTCCTTGTCCGCGAGCGCGCGCGAGCGCCGCGCCGCGACCTTGGCCCCCGTGTCGCGGTTCCAGACCTCGGCATGAGCGAGGCCGAGCAGCGCGCCCGTGCCGGCGTCGAGCGCCAGGGCCGCGTGCAGCAAAAGGCCGCGCGTCCCGCCGCCCTTGCCGACCGGCCCATAGCCGTTCGCCTGCGCGCGCTTGCCGCCGAGCGCCAGCTCGCTGGTGTCCTGCGCCACCACTATGTCGCGACCCGCCGCCCGCGCCGCTGTGAGCCCGGCGGCGTGCCGCGCCATCTCCTCGGCGGTCACCGCAGGATTGCGCAGGAAGCGCGCGAGCCGCACCTCCTGCGCCCGCCGCCCGCCGGCGATCCGACGGATGCGCGCGCACGGCCGCGCGACGAGGCCCCGATGCAACGAGACCCCCCTTTTTCCAGGCGGCGGTCGCCGAACCGCCCCAGTCCATACGAAATCGCCATGCCCCACCCCGCGAATCAAAACGCGACCAACGGAATCAAACAGACCCGACCGAGGCAATCACGATGTGTGCATTCGATAGCGTGAAACGGGGGAGGGACAGGGAGGGGGCCCGATGCCGATCAACCTAGACGGCCCGCAGGCCGCTTCGGAGAAGAATATCAGGCGGCCCGCCCGATCTCCGACGCCCCCGGCACTTCATTCAGCTTGCCGGTCTTCACGTCATAGATATAGCCGTAGATCGGAATGTTCTTCGGAACCAGCGGATGCGAGCGGATGCGCGCGACGTCCTGCGCGACGCTCTCTTCCTGGTTCTTGATCGTGTGCCATTTGATGAAATGGCCCGCCGAGCAGCCGCCGCCATGCTGCGGGTTCGACCATTTCAACGTCCCCATGTCGAGCGAAGCGGTCGCGAGGTTGTCGTCGAGCAGCTCGCTCATCACCTCGTCGCAGAACAGCTCCATGCCGCAATTGGTGTGATGGATCACGAACCACTCATTCGTGCCGAGCAGCTTGTGGGAAATGACCAGCGAACGGATCGCGTCGTCGGACGCGCGGCCGCCGGCGTTGCGGATGACATGCGCGTCGCCTTCGGAAAGGCCGGCGTATTTCGCCGGGTCGAGACGCGCATCCATGCAGGTCAGAATCGCGAAACCGCGCGCCGGCGGCAAAGCGAGATCGCCCTTCGAGCCGAAGCCCGACACGTAAGCGGCGTTGGCGGACAAAACTTCGTCGACGATCTTGCTCATCATTTTCTCCCACAAGGCCAAACAAGCTTGTTCTGATTTTTCACGTCGCCCGAGCCTGTAAGCACGGCGCTCCGGCGTTTCATTCAAGCAAATAAGGAATATTGTTTCCGTGACAAAGTCCCCGGTCGGCGCATAGAGAAGAAAAAACGTGGCAGTTCGAGGGTTGTTACAATATAACATCCACCCCAAGGGCTGCTGCGGCCCCGCTGAACATGGTTGACCAAATGTCTGAACTTGCCGATCTCTTCCCCGGTTTCGCCTCGCATTGGATCGATACGCAGGCCGGCAAAATCTTCGCGCGGTCTCACGGCGCCGGACCGGCGCTCGTCCTGCTGCACGGCTTCGGCGAAACGCATGTGGCCTGGCGCAGCATTGCGCCGAAGCTCGCCGAGCGCTTTACCGTCGTCGCCATGGATCTGCGCGGCTATGGCTGGTCGGCGGCGCCCGAGAGCGAGAAGGGCGAGGCCTATACGAAGCGCGAGATGGCGGGCGACGTGGTCAAGGTCATGGAGGCGCTGGGCCATGTGCAATTTTCGCTTATCGGCCACGACCGCGGCGCGCGCGTCGGCCTGCGCCTCGCGCTCGACCATCCCGGACGGCTGACGAAGCTCGCGCTGATCAATATCGCGCCGATCGACGACAATTTT
This sequence comes from Methylocystis iwaonis, assembly GCF_027925385.1. Classification (NCBI taxonomy): domain Bacteria; kingdom Pseudomonadati; phylum Pseudomonadota; class Alphaproteobacteria; order Hyphomicrobiales; family Methylocystaceae; genus Methylocystis; species Methylocystis iwaonis. Next base: position 289,770 of record NZ_AP027142.1, on the reverse strand, counting down.
GGCGCCGGCGACCTCTGGCGCCTCGGCCGCGCCCGCTTCCTCGCCACGGAAGCCCCGCGCCCAGAGGAGCTGATCGCGCTCGACCCCAACGATTTCCTCGACGACGCGCTGAAAAGCTCGACCAAGGAGAAGTCGCTCGACGTCTTCGGCGCGGCGGCGCTGGCGCATTATCGCGCCGCCTTCAACGAACCCGCGCGCATCCACGCCTTTTGTGAGGACTTCCGCGCCGGCGCGACCATCGACAAGGAAGTCCTGCTCGCCGACAAGGCCGCGGGCAAGAAGCTGCTGACGCCGACGCTCATCCTCTACGGCGAAACGACCTTCCCGGCTGTGGGCCCCTCGCTTGTCGACGCCTGGAAGGAATGGGGCGACGACGTCACGGGCGCCGCCGTCGACGCCGGTCTCTACGCCATGGAAGAGGCGCCCGAGGCGACGCTGCAAGCCCTGGAACGCTTCCTTTGACGAAGCGCCGCGGCGTTCTCGGCGGCAAGACAGTCGCCGTAGCGCTCGGCGGCGGGGGCGCGCGCGGCCTCGCCCATATCAGCGTGCTGCAGGCCCTCGACGACATGGGCGTGCGGCCCGTCGCCATGGCGGGAACCTCGATCGGCGCCATTATCGGCGCCGCTTATGCCGCGGGCTTCTCGGGCGCGGAGCTGCGCGCACACACCGAGGCGATCCTGAGCAACCGGCTCGGCCTCGCGCGCAAGCTGCTTTACGCGCGGGCGCGCCGCCGCCAGCCGCTTCTGACGCGTCTTGCGCATCCGCTGCTTTTCGACGGCGTACGTTTTCTGGACGCCTTCTGGCCCGAGGGCATGCCGGACCGCTTCGAAGATCTGGACATACCCATGACCGTGGTGGCGACCGACTTCCGTCGGCGCTGCGAGGCGGTGTTTTCCAAAGGGTCGCTGCGCACGGCCATCGCCGGCTCCATGGCGATCCCCGGCGTGGTGCGTCCGCCCAAAAGCGAGCTCGGCTATCTGGTCGACGGCGGTCTCGTCAATCCATTGCCCTATGACCATCTGCAGGGGAAGGCCGACATCATCGTCGCGGTGAATGTCTCCGGCAATTCGGGCATGGAAAGCGAGACCCGTGCGCCCTCGCCCTTCCAGACGATGATCGTCGCAAGCCAGATCCTCATGAACTCCATCAGCTCGCGCATGATCGAGGAGAACCCGCCGGACGTGCTTCTCGCGCCGGGTGTGCATCAATATCTCGCGCTCGACCTCTTCAAGGCCTCGCGCATTTTTACGGCGGGTGACGCCTGCCGCGACAAATTGCGGGAGGGGCTGTTGAAGGCCGCCGAGCGGCTGGAGCCTCAGCGCCGCGACTGAAAGAAATCGCGCAGCAATTTTGCCGCCTCGCTCTCGCGAAACCCGCCATAGACGTCCGGCGCATGATGGCAGGTGGGCTGCGAGAAAAAGCGCGGCCCGTGCTCCACAGCCCCGCCTTTCGGATCGTCCGCGGAAAAATAAAGCCGCCGGATGCGCGCGAAGGAGATCGCGGCGGCGCACATGGCGCAGGGCTCCAGCGTGACATAGAGGTCGCAGTCGATCAGCCGCTCGCTGTCGATCGCCTCGCAGGCGGCGCGAATCGCCAGCATTTCAGCATGCGCCGTGGGGTCTTTGTCGCGTAGCGTGCGATTGCCGGCGGTCGCGATGATCTGACCGGCGCGCAAGATGGCCGCGCCGACAGGCACCTCCTCGGCTTGCGCCGCCGCGCGGGCGGCGGCGAAAGCGGCGGCGAAGGGGTCAGAAGCCATTATTCATTGGCCGACGCGGCGGCGCCAAATACCTCCCCTTTACGGGGAGGTCGGCGGTCGCAGACCGCCGGGTGGGGTTCGCGCAGCAATGACGACGGTTGGAGCAAACCCCACGCGACCCCGCTTCGCGGGGCCACCCTCCCCATAAAGGGGAGGGATTGGCGGACGTAGAGAGTCGCGCCAATCTCGCCACTAGGTTGGCGTCTCATCGCTCCATACATTTCACTTATCTCCGTTGATCGCGCTTCAAAGCCATCCCGGCGCCTGCTATCAAAGATCATGGCCGACAAAAAACCAACCAAGCGCTCCGGCGCGCCCGGCGGCGACCGCCCCATGCGCCGCCGCGACTCCAAGACCGCTGCGCGCGACGGCGCGCCCAAGAAATTCGATTCGGACAAACCGAAATTCAATAAGCCCAGCGGCGAAAAAGCCGCCAAGCCCAAATTCGATAAGCCGCGGCCCGCGGCCAAGCGGGCAAAGCCCGTCCCCGCGCCGGTCGAAAAGACGAGCGCTTTCGAAGGCGAACGCATCGCCAAGGCGATGGCGCGCGCCGGCGTCTGCTCGCGCCGCGACGCCGAACAATGGATTGAGGAAGGCCGCGTCGCCGTCAATGGCGAGACGCTCACGAGCCCGGCCGTCAATGTCACCGAGGCCGACAAGATCACCATCGACGGCGAGCCGATGCAGGCGCGCGAGCGCACGCGGCTCTTTTTGTTTCACAAGCCGCAGGGTCTCGTCACCACAGCGAGCGATCCGGAAGGACGCCCGACCGTCTTCGCTTATCTGGAAGAAAGACACCCCGATCTTCCGCGCCTCGTCAGCGTCGGTCGGCTCGACATCAACACCGAAGGCCTGCTGCTTCTTACCAATGACGGCGGTCTCGCGCGCACGCTGGAATTGCCGGCGACCGGCTGGACGCGGCGCTATCGCGTGCGCGTCCATGGCGAGATCGATCAGGCGCAGCTCGACGAGCTGAAGAAAGGCGTCACCGTCGAGGACGTCACCTATGCTCCGATCGAGGCGCGGCTCGAGCGCGTGCAGGGCGGCAACGCCTGGATCGCCTTGAGCCTCACCGAGGGCAAGAACCGCGAAGTCAAGCGCGTGATGGAACATCTTGGCCTCGACGTCACGCGCCTGATCCGCGTCTCTTACGGGCCCTTCCAGCTCGGCGAGCTGGGCGAGGGCGTTGTCGAGGAAGTGAAGCTCAAAACGCTGCGCGAGCAATTGGGCAAGAGTCTCGCGGAGCTTGCGGGCGCTGATTTTGCCTCGCCCTTGCGCGAGGCGACCCCGACCGAGCAGCAGGAACAGCGCGAACGCACTGAAAAGCGGTCGCGCAAACATGTTTCCGTGCTGCGCAAGCAACGCGACGAGAATGCCGAAAAAGGTCCGCGCGCGCGCATTGAACGCACCGCCACGGCCGACCGCAAGGGCCGCGCCGTCGCCGTTGAGCGCGTGACGCTGACGCGCCGCAAGCCGGCGGCCGAAGACGAAGCGCCGTCGCGCAACGCCAAGCGTTTCGACGCGATGCGCACGGGCCGCCGCCCGAGACGTGACGAGGCGGAGGCCGAGCGGCCCGCGCGCGGCGCCGCAAGGGGCGTGCGCGGCGAGGGATTTGCGCGGGACGATCGGCGCGGCGCCGAAAACCGCCGCCCGCGTTTCGAAGGCGAGCGCGAGTCCGGGCGCGGCCCCGCGAGAGGCGCACGCGGCGAAGGTTTCGTGCGGGACGATCGACGCGGCGCTGAAAATCGCCGCCCACGTTTCGAGAGTGAGCGCGAGCCTTCACGTGGCCCCGCGAGAGGTGCGCGTGGCGAAGGTTTCGCGCGGGACGACCGGCGCGGCGGCGAAAATCGCCGCCCGCGTCTCGAGGGTGAGCGCGGTGAACGCGCCGCCCGGCCGCCGCGCGAGCGTGACACGCAAGCGCGGCGCGACCATGGCGATGCAACGGCTGCGCGCGGTCATGCGCGCACGCGCCCGCATGAGGGAGAGCAGCCGCGCGCCGAACGCCGTCCGCCGCGTCGTGACGGCGAAGCCCCCCGTCGCGCCCGTGGCGCTGACGAGCGGGAGGCGCGGCCGCGCAAGTTCGAGGGCCCGCGCGCCGAGCGCGGCTTTGCGCGCGGCGGGGACGAGCGCAAATCGCAGCGTCCGCGCAGCGGCGAAGGCCGGACCTCAGGCGAAGGCGCGCCTCGCGGCGCCCGCAGCGGCGGGCCGCGCAAGGGCCCGCCGAAAGGCCCGCCAAAGGGCCGCGGCCCCGGCAAAGGCCCGAGCAAAGGTCCGTCGAGAGGACCGCGCAAGCCGCGCGGAGAATAAGCCATGCGCATCGTCGGCGGCGCGCTTCGCGGGCGGGCGCTCGCGAGCCCGCGCTCGCAAGCCATTCGCCCGACAACGGACCGCTTGCGCGAATCTGTCTTCGACATTCTCGCCCATGGTTTCGACGATCCGATCACCGGCGCCGCGGTGATCGACCTTTTCGCCGGCACCGGCGCGCTGGGCTTGGAAGCGCTCTCGCGCGGCGCCGCGCGCGCGCTTTTCGTCGATGACGGAACGGAAGCGCGCGCGCTTCTGCGCGCCAATATCGAGACGCTGGGTCTGGGCGGCGTCACTCGAATCTTCCGCCGCGACGCGACCAAGCTCGGCCTCGCGCCGCCGGGCGAAATCGTCTCGCTCGCCTTTCTCGACCCGCCCTATGGCAAGGGTCTCACGGAGCCAGCGTTGCGCGCGTTGATTGAGGGCGGTTGGCTTACCGATGATGCGCTTGTCGTCATCGAAGAGGCCGCCAACGCGACGATCGAATTGCCGTCGTCTCTCAAGCAGGAAGATGCGCGCCGATATGGCGACACGCAATTCGTGTTTGCGCGCGTTGCGCGTTGAGTGGCGTGTTGGCGAAGTTGATCAAGCGAATCGCGCTGCATCTTTTTCAAGCCTGATGGGACTCGTGCGAGCGCAAGGCGACAGTTGCTGGATACATCGAAACGAGCGTTCATCATCCGCACGAAGAGGCCAGATGGAGTCGTGCGTGTGCATGCAAAAAGACATACGTGTGGATGATCCATGTTCGCGTGCACGCACGCATTTCAGAGTGTGAAACGGCCAAGTTCCGACACATTCGAATCTTGTCCTAAGCATGCGCGATACAACGATTTTGTTGACGCGTGATACGAGAGGATAAACGGATGTCGAGTGCATTGGTCGCGAGCTTTGACGCCATGCAAGCTCTCAGAATTCTCCTCAAACTCGAAGAAGCGCCGGACTCGGACACATCTTATCTGCGTCGTCTTGTGTTAGCTGACGCCAAACGCAACATCGCTGTTCCTGCCGCGGGGCCTGTGTTGGAAGAAGCGTCTGTCGATGCCGAGACGGCAGAAGCAGTAGCAGAGGAAGCGGCGGCCGACGAGGCGACAGAGGCCGTCTCAGAGGACGCGCCAGACGATGCCGCGACGGCGGATGCAGCATCGGAGGACGCGCCGGATATGCCGAAGTGACCGAGGCTGAATCGGACGACGCCGAGGTCGACGCTGTTGAGTCCAAGAAAGGGCCGAAAAAAGCATCGGCCAAAGCCTGACGCGCAAAGGGCGGCGTATGACGCCGCCCACAACTCTACTCGCTGTCGTTACCGGCCTACGGAAGGGTCGTGGTACGAAAAGCATCGTTCCGTCATTGCGAGCGAAGCGAAGCAATCCAGGGCCGCTGTGGCTGCCCTGGATTGCTTCGTCGCTTAAGCTCCTCGCAATGACGAGAGGCGCTATGATTTTCTCTTCAATTCATATAACGCCGCCAGCGCATCGCGCGGACTCATCTCGTCAGGATCGATCTTCGCAAGCGCCTCTCTGAGGGCGTCCTTGGGCTGCATCGTCTCCGCCACATGTTTGAACAGCGGCAGATCGTCGATCAGCGCCTCGACCGGCGCGCGTCGGTCGGCCGCCTCCAACTCGGCAAGAATGGCGTGCGCGCGCGTCACAACACTTGCAGGCAGCCCGGCAAGCTGCGCGACATGCACGCCATAGGAACGATCGGCCGCGCCTTTCACGACCTCGTGCAGAAACACCACTTCGCCTGCGTGATCCGTCACCTTCATGGTGAGATTGACCAGCCGCGCCATGCGTTTTGTCAGTTGTGTCAGCTCGTGGAAATGCGTGGCGAAGATTGCGCGTGAGCAATTGACCTCGTGCAAATGCTCCATCGTCGCCCAGGCGATAGAGAGGCCGTCGAAGGTCGCCGTGCCGCGGCCGATCTCGTCGAGAATGACGAGCGAGCGCGGTGTCGCGCAATTGAGGATCGCGGCGGTCTCCACCATCTCGACCATGAAGGTCGAACGCCCGCGCGCGAGATCGTCTGAGGCGCCGACGCGCGAAAAGAGACGATCGACGACGCCGAGACGCGCCTCTTGCGCCGGCACGTAAGAGCCCGCCTGCGCAAGCAGCGCGATCAGCGCATTCTGGCGCAGAAAGGTCGATTTGCCCGCCATGTTCGGGCCCGTGACAATGGCGATGCGGCCGGCCTTGTCGCCGGAGAGTTCGCAGTCATTGGCGGCGAAGGCCTTGCCTTGCGCTTGCAGCGACGCCTCCACGACCGGATGGCGCCCGCCGATGATGACGAACTCCAGCGAATGATCGACATGCGGTCGGGTCCAACCGCGTTTCTCGGCAACCTCGGCGAGCGCGCTCGCGACATCGAGCCGGGAGAAGGATTGCGCCAGCGCTTGCAGCTCCTTGGCGCCGGCGAGAATCTCTCCGGCGAGCGCGTCGAAGATGGCAAGCTCACGCGCCAGTGCGCGATCGGCGGCGGAAGCAATCTTACTTTGCAGCTCGACGAGTTCCTGCGTCGAAAAGCGCATGGCGTCCGCCATGGTCTGACGATGCGTAAACATCGAATCGAAAGGCGGGCGTAGAAGCTTCTCGCCCTGCGCGGCAGGCGCTTCGAGGAAGAAGCCGAGAAAATTGTTGTGCTTGATTCTGAGCTTCGCGCCTGTCTGCTCCGAGTAGCGCGCTTGCAGCGAGGCGATCACCACGCGGCTCTCGTCGCGCAGCGAACGCGCTTCGTCGAGTTCGGCGTCGCGACCCTCGCGGATGAAATCGCCATTACGCTTGTCGAGCGGCGGGCTGTCTTTCAGGCTTGTCGCAATTTCGTGAGCGAGCGCAGCGTCGGCGGTTGCGAGCGTCGCCGCTTCGCGAGCGATCTCCGCCGGCGCCTCGGCGCCTGAGAAGATCGCCGCAATGTCGCGGGCGGCCGAAAGCGCCGCCCCGACGCTCGCAACGTCGCGCGGCCCGCCGCGCTGCAATGCGAGACGCGAGACGGCGCGCGCGAGATCGGGCGCGCGTGCGAGCTTTGCCCGCAAGGACGCGCGAATTTCTGGCTTTTCGAGAAAGAAAGCCACGGCGTCGAGCCGCGCGTCGATCAAAGAAGGATCGGTGGAGGGCGCGGCCAGCCGTTCGGCGAGAAGCCGTGCGCCAGCGGATGTCACCGTGAGATCGACAACCGAGAGCAGCGAGCCCTCGCGTGCGCCCGAGAGCGTGCGGGACAGCTCCAGATTGGCCCGCGTCGCCGCGTCGATATCGAGCGTAGCGCTTTCGCGCAGGCTCATCGGCCGCGACAGCGCCGGGCGGCCGCCTTTTTGCGTGCGCTCGACATAAAGGATAGCGGTAGCCGCCGCGGCAAGCTCGGCCTCGCTGAGCGCGCCAAAACCTTCGAGCGTCGACACGCCGTAGAAATCCACGAGCCGCCGCGCCGCGTCGCCGGCGTCTCGCCCAAGCGGGGCGACGGGCGCGCCGAGCCCTGAGAAGATCGTGGCGAGCGCCTCTTCCCGGCACAGCGTTTCGGCGGCGACGATCTCGCGCGGCTCCAAGCGCGCCAGCGTGGAGGACAATTCGCTTTGCGCGCAATCGGCCACCGTAAACACGCCCGTCGAAATATCGACGCTTGCGACGCCATATCGCCACGCCCCATCGCCGCGCGCGCGGGCGACGGCGGCGAATGCATTGGCGCGCGCCGGGTCGAGCAGCGCGTCTTCGGTGATCGTGCCGGGCGTGACGAGCCGCACCACGTCGCGCTTCACGACGGACTTCGCGCCGCGCTTCTTGGCTTCGGCCGGGTCTTCGATCTGCTCGCAGACGGCGACGCGGAAGCCGAGCGCGATCAGCTTTTGCAGATAATCATTGGCGCGCTCGACCGGCACGCCGCACATTGGAATATCTTCGCCGAGATGCTTGCCGCGTTTGGTGAGCATGATGCCCAGCGCGCGCGAGGCGATTTCGGCGTCCTCAAAAAACAGCTCGTAGAAATCGCCCATGCGGTAGAAGAGCAGGCAATCGGCGTTTACCGATTTGATCTCGATAAATTGTGCGATCATCGGCGTCGCGCGCGCCGCGCCGGTCTGATCCTGCCCTTGCTCCGCTACTTTTTCCATGGCCGCACTTTAGCGGCGGCCCGGCGGCGGCGCCATTCGAGGCGCCGCTTTCATTGTGGAGCGCGCATGAAAAAGCCCCGGATCGAAGATCCGGGGCTGCGCCTACCTCCAGAGCGCCAGGAGGATGATGATCGGGATCGGCACCCCGAGGAGCCAGAGCAGAACGGAACGGCCTACGCCCATTTTCGCCTCCTACCAACGCATGGCGGATGAGAAGCCCAGATTCTCGTCGCGGTGACGCCCGCCGAGGGTGGCGCCGCCCCAGGCGGAGGCCGCCGCGAGCAGCATCGCCGCCGCGGCGACGAAGCTCGCGATGATCCCGGCCTTGCGGGCCTTGTCGGCAAGTTCCTTGGCGCGCGCGTGATCGTCCCTCACCTGCTGCGCGACGGCGTCGACCCGGGCGCCGGCGTCGGCGGGAGCAACGCCGCTGGTGGACGCCAGCACGTTCTGGAGATAGCTGCGATCCTCGCCGCTGATCTCGCCTGTCGCCTGGCCGCGCGCGACGATGCGAGAGACGATTTGCCGCGTCTCGGCCTCATTGGTCCCTGACGGAGCCGCCCCGGTCCGCGCGCCGCCGTCGCCGCGCATCAGCGTATCGACGCGATAATCGACCGGGTTGGTCATCCCGCTCTGCTGCGCCTGCTGGGTCGCCTTTTCCACGCCGGCTTTGCCGAGGTTGTAGAGAGACGAACCAGCCGCGAAGGCGACGATGAGAATAGCTGTCGCCCAGACCACGAGCCCATGCGCGCCGTCACGCACTTCCGCCTCGTCGCGCGGCGCATCGATATTGCGGCGGCGCAGCCGCCCGCAGACATAGCCGCCGGCGGCATAGCTCGCGACCGTCACCCACAGCACCCAGAGCGCCAGCGCGAGAGCGTGGGTGAAGGGCGACGCGCCCTCATAGGGCGAGGCCAGCGACAACCCGATTCCCGAGCCGAAGGCCGCCATGACGAAGGAGATGGCCGTCGTTACGGCGACGCCCGCGAGAATGGCGCCCCAATCGACGGCGGTGAAACGCGAGAGCGCGAGGCGCTCGGCGGTGGGCTCCAGGCCCCGCCCGATGACGTCTGCCATGGCGACCTCCTACCGCAGACCGAGGAGCGACAGGATCGCCATGACGATCACGACCAGACCGATGAGATAGATGATGTTGTGCATCGCGGCCTCCCTTCGGCGCGCAGTTGCGCCGGGAGCTGAAAAGAGATGCGACAACGCGGGAGAGGGGCGAATGTTCCGGCGCGCGGGCGGGGGCGAGGAGGCCAGGCTGCGCGGCGCTCGTGGTTGGAACGATACCCAGAAACGCCGATTGATAGGGTTTTCCCTCAAGCAAACAGGCCGCCGCGTAAGTCGCCACTACTTAACATGAAATCAACGATCTCACTTTATACAGCGTGGTTTGATAATCTGAGTTCTCAAGACGGGCGCAACCCCATATGTCAGGTCGCCTCCATTCATCGCTGACACGATCATCGCCCTGGCTCTCCGTCATCATGCCTACCTACCAAGGCCAACGATGGATCGACGCCGCGCTCCGATCGGTTGCGGCCGAGCCGGCGGACGGCATTGAGATTCTCGTTTTGGACAGCAGCCCGAACTCCGAGACCTTGGATATCGTTCGTCGCTACGATTCATTGCTGAATTTGCGCGTCATGAAACGCGACGAAGCTTCGATGTGGCATGCCCAGACCAACATCGGCGCGGAAAGAGCTGAGGCGGAACATCTTTGTTGGCTGCATCAGGATGATCTTTGGCTGCCGGGGCGCATCGAGGCGATCAGAAAATGGATAGAGAAAGCTCCAAACGCCGCGCTTCATCTGGCGCCGAGCGTCATTGTCGATGCCGATGGCCGAACGCTAGGCCTATGGCGCTGCCCATTGGAAAAAGACGCGGAGATCGACTCCAGCGAGATTGTGCAACGGCTGATCGTGCAGAATTTCGTATCGGCGCCCGCGCCGGTATTCCGAAAAGACGCTTGGCTTTTCTGCGGCGGGCTAGATGAAGCGCTATGGTATACCGCCGACTGGGATATGTGGCTGAAGCTCGCCGCTTTGGGGCCCGTTCACTACCATAGCGAGGCAACGACCGCGTTCCGGGTCCACAACAGCTCTCTTACGGTGACGGGCGCCGGCAAAATCGAGGAATTCTCGCAGCAGATGCAGATCGTTTTCGACCGGCACCTGCCCACTCTCGCTGAAATTGACAACTGCGCCGAAGCGGCCGGCCGCGCCTCTATCCGTGTCAACGCCGCGCTTGCCGCAGCGTCCGGAGGCGATTTCAGCCTATTGGCGCCCGCCGTTGCAGCGGTGCTGGGCCTCGGGCCGCTGGGCGTCGCGCGATATCTGAGAGACTCCCGCATTTATGATCGGATGGCGCCTCGCCTGCGGGCGAAGTTCGCGGGAGCCTTCTGATCATGGCGCTAGGCCCTCGCATCCGTGGCATTTTTGGCCCCTATGAGCGCCACGTCGCCGAAGCGTACAGGGCGGTCTTCCTCAATATCGACGCCTTGGTCGATCGCATCCGCCAGTGGGCTCCCGATGCGAAGGAGATATTGGAAGTAGGGTGCGGCGAAGGCGCCGTGACCGAGCGTCTTAGCGCCGCCTACCCCAACGCCCAGATTACGGCGATTGATCTGACGCCGCGGCTCGGTCGCCTTTACGCTGGGCCACGCGAAAGGGTGCGTTTTTTGCAGAAAGACGTTCAAGAAATCGCAAGGGTGAATCCGAACGCCTTCGATCTCGTCATTCTGTCAGACGTCTTACATCATGTTCCCACCGAAGGACGGCGCGCCCTGCTTGACGCGATCCGACGGGCAACGGCTGTGAATGGCAAATTCGTGCTCAAGGATTGGGAGCGGACCCGAACGCCGATCCACTGGCTTTGCTATGCGTCCGATCGATACATCACAGGCGACGCCATTAGCTATCTGACGCGTGACGAACTGATACGAAAGATCGACGATAGCTTCGGGCGAGCCGCACGTATCGAGGAGGCCCCCATTGCGCCATGGCGAAACAACATCGCCATATTGGTTGCGCCATGACCTTGCGTTTGGCCGCGGAAAGGTCCGGGCGCTATACTCTCATCGGAGCATTCTGCGCCGCGATGCACAACGTGCTTTTGATTGGCGGGGATTACCTCGGATTTCATTACGTCCAGATGAATATGGCTTCCTATTCTTTCGTGACGCCTTTAGGCTATCTGCTCCATTCTGCCTTTACTTTCCAGACGCCCAAATCGATACGCGCCTTTTTGCGTTATGCGTCCAGCATCGCCGCGGGCGTGCCGCTTTCCATCGGCATCATGGCGTTTCTCTGCGACGGCCTCGGTCTCCCGGTCGCTATCGCGACTCCGATCGCGACTCTTGTGCTGTTCGTGTGGAACTATTGCCTTGCGCATTGGACGATACTCGGCCAGTTCTGGCGGCGCGAGACATGGTCCAACCTCTCGCGATAGACCCCAGAGCGCTTTCCGCTAGATCGGTGTCTGGCGGCAAGCGCGCCCAATTCGCTTTAGCGCCCGTCCACCCGCGCCTGGCGGCGAAGACCTTGGGGCGGAACGCCAAAGGTTTGGACAAAAGCGCGACGCATTCTTTCGGGGTCGCCGAAGCCCACTCTGGCGGCGATGATTTCGATCGGTTCGACTCCCGCCTCCACACGTTCGCGCGCAACCTCGAGCCGCAGCCGCTCGATGGCTTTGGCGGGGCTCAAGCCCGTTGCCGCCGCAAAGGCGCGGCTGAAGTGGCGCGGGCTCATGCACGCTTCTTCCGCGAGCTTTTCGACCGTCCAACGCCGGTCGAGCCGGCCGCGCACTTTCTCGAGCAGAGACGCGAAGCGATGGTCCGGACTATCAAGCTCGAGCAGCGCCGAAAATTGCGACTGTCCGCCCGGCCGTCGATAATAAACAACCATCTCCCGCGCCGCGCGCTTGGCGATCTCCTCCCCCAAATCCTCCGCCGCCAAGGCGAGGGCCAGATCGACGCCGGCGCTGACGCCCGCCGACGTCCAGATCCGGCCCTGGCGGATGTAAATTCGATCGGCCCGGGTCTGAACTTGCGGAAACTGCCGCGCGAAAGCCGGCGCGGCGCGCCAATGGGTCGTCACGGAGAGTCCGTCGAGCAGTCCGGCGGCGGCGAGGATGAAGGCGCCGGAGCAGACGCTGCAGAGCCGGCGCGCGCGTCGGTCGGCGTCGCGAACGGCGGCGAGGGTCTCGTTGCACGCCATCGCGGCTCGTGCGCCCTCGCCGCCGACGACGATCAATGTGTCGATCGTCTCGATGTCGGAAAGCGCTTCGACCGGCAATTCGACGCCCGAGGAGGCCCGCACGCGCCCCTTTTCCTTCGCGGCCAAAACGGTGCGATAGGCTCCGCCTGCTGCAAAGCGCGACGCGATCTCGAAAACCGCAATGGGGCCGGCGGCGTCGAGGAGCTGAAAGTCCTCGTAAAGGAAAAAGGCCACGGTCCGGATCATGGCCTAAAATGAGGGAAAAAGGTCGTTTCGACAATGACGCGCCAAAGGTGAAATAGAAGCGCCCGAAAATGGAGGCGCCCCATGAGCCCACGCCCTTTCACCATCGTCTTCGCGCTCTATGACGGAATGACCCAGCTCGATTTCACCGGCCCGCATGAATTTCTGAGCCGCACGCCCGGGGCCGTGACCCTTGTCGCCAGCCGCGACGGCGGCGCGGTGAAATCCGACCGGCTCGAATTCGGCGGGACGGTTCCGCTGGCGACTGTCTCCGGCTGCGACCTGCTTTGCGTCCCGGGAGGCCTCTCGGCCACCGCAGTCGCGCTCGACCGGGTCTTCATTGCGGAGATTCGCCGCCTAGGGCTCGGCGCACGCTATGTGACGTCGGTCTGCACCGGCTCGCTGATCCTCGGCGCGGCGGGGCTTCTGAAAGGGAAGCGCGCGGCTTGCCACTGGGCCTGGCGCGAGCTCCTGCCGCTCTTCGGCGCCATTCCGCAAGCCGACCGGGTGGTGCGCGACGGCGACATCATCACCGGCGGCGGCGTGACGGCGGGGATGGATTTCGCCTTGACCGTCCTCACGGAGATCGCCGGCGCTGATGTGGCGCAGGCGATCCAGCTCGGCCTCGAATATGATCCCCAACCGCCCTTTCATGCGGGCTCGCCCCAATCGGCGCCGCCGCAAGTCCTCGCCCGTTTTCAGGCGACCGCCGCCCCGCTGATCGAAAAACGGCGCGCCCAGGCCGAGGAGGCCGCGCGGCTTTTGGTTGGGGATGCGTCCACGACCGAGACGGACGTCATACTTTGATCCGTCGTCAGCCTCCCGTCATTGCGAGCGAAGCGAAGCAATCCAGGCCGCGGCGGCTGCCCTGGATTGCTTCGTCGGCTTCGCCTCCTCGCAATGACGGGTCATGCTTCCCAAAATGCCGAGGCCGCCCTTAGGTCATCACCACATTCACCGCGCTCTCCGGCAGCTCCTTGCCGAAGCAGCGCTGGTAGAATTCCGCGACCAGCGGGCGCTCCAGCTCGTCGCATTTATTCAGGAAGGTCAGGCGGAAGGCGAAGCCGACGTCGTTGAAGATTTCGGCGTTCTCGGCCCAGGTGATGACCGTGCGCGGGCTCATGACGGTCGAGAGGTCGCCGGCCATGAAAGCGTTGCGGGTGAGATCGGCCACGCGCACCATTTTATTGGCGACGTCGCGCGTCTCCTTGGAGACGCCATAGGATTTGACCTTCGAGATCACGATATTGGTCTCGGCGTCGTGGGACAGATAATTCAGCGTGGTGACGATCGACCAGCGGTCCATCTGCGCCTGATTGATCTGCTGCACGCCGTGATACAGGCCCGAGGTATCGCCGAGACCCACCGTATTGGCGGTGGCGAAGAGACGGAAGCCCGGGTGGGGGCGAATGACGCGGTTCTGGTCGAGGAGCGTCAGGCGACCGGAGACCTCCAGCACGCGCTGGATAACGAACATCACATCGGGACGGCCCGCGTCATATTCGTCGAAGCAGAGCGCGACATTGTGCTGAACCGACCAGGGCAGAATGCCGTCGCGGAACTCCGTGACCTGCTTGCCGTCCTTGAGCACGATCGCATCCTTGCCGACGAGATCGATACGCGAAATATGGCTGTCGAGATTGACGCGCACGAAGGGCCAGTTGAGCCGCGCCGCCACCTGCTCGATATGGGTGGATTTGCCGGTGCCATGATAGCCCGTGACCATCACGCGGCGGTTGCGCGCGAAGCCCGCGAGAATGGCGAGAGTCGTCTGCCGGTCGAAAAGATAGTCCGGATCGATGTCCGGCACATGCTCGTTGCGCTCGGAAAAGGCCGGAACCACGAGATCCGTGTCGATCCCGAAAACCTCGCGCGCCGAAACCTTGATGTCGGGCACGCTTTCGAGACCCGAGCCGGATTTAACTTCTTCGACCAAAACCGTCCTCCGTCTGGCGGGCCGGCGCTCGCGCTCAGGCGAGCCGCGCGGCCCTCAGCGTCTTATAGGCATGAATGATTTCCCGCAATTTCTCCTCGCGGGAGCGATCGCCGCCATTGGCGTCGGGATGATGACGCTTGACGAGCTCCTTATAGCGCGCGCGCACCGCCTCGGGTCCAGCGGTCTCGTCGAGATCGAGCGCCGCGAAAGCCCGCATCGTCACCGGCGAATAACGCGGCTCGCGCTTCTCGGGGGCGCGCCGATGGAATTTGGCGCGGTTCATCCCCAGCGGGTCCGCCGTCGGGCCGCCCTCCTCGCGAAAGCCCGTCGCGCCGCGGCGCGTGCCCATCGCCCAGGTCGGGCGGTGGCCAATGGTCGCGTCCTTCATGTAGCGGGCGACGTCGGCGTCATTCATCCCGTTGAAATAATTGTAGGTGGCGTTGTATTCGCGAACATGGTCCAGGCAGAAGCAGAAATATTGCCCCTCG
The DNA here is from genome assembly GCF_027925385.1 of Methylocystis iwaonis. Taxonomy (NCBI): domain Bacteria; kingdom Pseudomonadati; phylum Pseudomonadota; class Alphaproteobacteria; order Hyphomicrobiales; family Methylocystaceae; genus Methylocystis; species Methylocystis iwaonis. The sequence continues at coordinate 274,724 of NZ_AP027142.1, read as the reverse complement.
CGCAGCCGGCCCATGGGGGCGCGATAGGCGCCATCGGCCTCGCAGCCCGGCGAATCGCATTTCATCGTCGACTCGCGCTTCTCCTCGCGCGGCCGACGCTGCGTTCTGATACGGTCGAAGAGGGGCGAATTCAGATCCATCGGGTTTCATTATGATGGCGCGGGGCGGCGCCGCAAGCGCGAACCGCGCCAATTTTGTTGTGCGCCCGATCTTGCAAGAGAGGCGCCCGGAGCTTGGCGCTTCTTCCGATTGCGTCTAGAGCGAGCAACGGAATCGGCGCCGGATGGAAAGACCGGAGCAGGCTCCCGCGAGGAACCCGCTCTCGAGCTCTAGACATGGAGAAGGAATATGGCGGATCAGGGTAAAAGCGCCGTGAAAGGGCCGGTCGCCGCGAGCATCGAGTCGAAGCTCACCGAGGCGCTCGCGCCGATCGCTTTGAATGTTATCGACGAATCGCATCACCACGCCGGCCATCATCACGGCGGCGACAAGCGCCACGGCAATGAGAGCCATTTCCGGGTGGAAGTGGTGAGCGCCGCCTTCGAGGGCAAGAGCCGGGTGGAGCGCCACCGGATGGTAAATGCCCTGCTGGCCCAGGAGCTTAAAGAGGGGCTGCATGCGCTGGCGGTGACGGCCAAGGCGCCGGGGGAACCGACCTAACTGAGTTTCATCCTACGATGCTCGCGTGCGAACAGCCGGCGGCGCCTCGCAAGAAATAACAACTCAATTTTGGGGTCTCTATGCAGACCTCGCTAACGCGCGAGCTGCGGTTTTGGAGAAGGGCTAGTCCCTACCATCGTCCGGCTCTTGCATGGGAGCCGCCTCGCAACAGGCTTTCTGAATATCTTGGAAGTGAGAGCCGACGTCGAACCTCCGCGAATATAGGGCCCTAAAGTGTAGCCGAGCCATGATTCTTCCACTAATATTACTGGCCCTTGTCTAAAGGAGGTTATGGTGAAACACCGAAACTTAATTGCTGCGACACTCTGTTTCAGCGTTGCGAGTATGGTATCCCAGGCCGCCGATTTTCAACAAGCGCCACTGACACTGCCGACAATTATCAAGCTCACAGGCGGACATCGGTGGATTTCTATCGCGACTGCGAGATGGAATGATATCAATGGACGCGCTCGTTCGGCAGTTGGGTTTGCCGAAGGCCAGTCTGCTAGCGCTGCTTCGGCCGAAGCGATCCGTCAATGCCAAGAGCGAGGTGGGCGCGGATGCGCCACTCTCGGCACATATGACAACGGGTGCTTCTTCGTCACAATCGGAGTCCGATCAGGTTCTGTCTCTATCGGAACCGGATCGACAAGGCAGCGTTCAATCGAGAACTGCGAAAACGAGGGATATATCTGCCAGAAACCGATTGGCGGCTGCGTATAATCATTCTGTTGGGCGGAATCGATGCGGGATGCCCATTCGCGGTTGCAAATCGCAGAACAACTGGCACTGAAATCAAAGGAAATAGCGCCGCTGATGAAAGTTTATTTCTGCATCAATGAAAGCGGCCTCGTTCATTATATCGATCACTTGCGCGCGGCCGTGCGCTCGGCGCGCCAGATCGGCCGGCTGGAGCCGCATATTCTCTTCGACGGCGACCCGGCGATCCTGAAAGAGGCGCTGGCTGGCTGCGAGGCGGCCATACACCGACAAAAATCCAGCGTCGCCGAAGAGATCGCGCAGACCGAGGAGACGGCCGAATGGCGCAGAGGCGTCGCCGAAGGCGCGCTGCTGCGGCTGGAAATACCGGTCGTCGAAACCGACGACGACTATGTCCTCTACTGCGACTGCGACACGATCTTCACCCGGGCGGTTGGTCTATCTCACCTGAAACCGCGTTTTCTCGCCGCCGCCCCGGGTCATAATCCCAATGAATGGGACATGATTTGCTCCGGCGTTCTGCTGCTCAACGTCAAAAACATGCGAGCGGAATATCCCGCCTATATGAAATATGCGGCGGCAAATCTTGGCCGGCCTGCCTATTACGATCAGGAAGTTCTCAACGAATATTTCGTCGGCCGCATCGACCGCCTGCCCATCGAATATCACTGGAAAACCTATTGGGGCGCAAACCCGCTCGCCTATATCGTGCATTTCCACGGGCTGAAAAGAACGCATCTTGCCTGGATGCGTGACCCCATTCGAAGAGCCGAGCTGAAAAAGCTTTATTTTCTCATCATGTTCGAAAATGACGGCTTTGAATATTACGGCAAAGTCTTCGACAGCATCGTTACCAATGAGGCGCCGTCCTTTGCGCGGCTGATTTTGGGGCGCGTGAAAGACGTTCTAAGATTTGTCTTTCGGCGCGCCAGGAAATTTTCTTATCGACTCCTCGAGGAGGACGTCCCATCGACTTTCGACGAGACGTCTTACCTGTACAACAACCCGGACATCGCCATCGGCGTCTACAATGGCGCCATTCGCTCCGGGTGGAGCCACTACCGCGTCCATGGAAAGCTGGAGGGCCGCCCGGGCGGCGCGGTCGAGAGCAAGGCCGTCTAACCCAGCCTCACGCCCGCACCGGCGCCCCGTTCTCGTCGCAATCGACCTCCGTCACCTCGTCTCCCAGCTCGACGCGCGCGCGCAGGAGCGAGCCGTCGTCGCGATAGGCATATTGGTGGGAAAGCTCCACCTCGCCATAGACCAGCTTCTCGCAGGTCGCGATGCGGCCAGAGGCGTCATAGCTGACCCGAAAATAAGTATTGCGATTTCCCAGCTCGCTTTCGGCCAATGGCTCGACCAGCTTGAGCGGCATGCGCACGCCGCTATAGGTGAGAAAATAGCGATATTCTTTGGCCTGCGACATTGTCGATCCTCCCGTTTTCTTATGCGTTATGTGCCTAGAAAGAATCGCGCCAACATCGATCCGGCACGACGCTTGCGGAAAGCGCTCCGAGCAGCCCCTCGACGGGCCTGCATTGTCGCAACTGCGACAGAATACATGAAGAGGAGTGCGAGAAATGAGACTAGCCGAAGCCTACGCCAGCGCAACGATCGAACAAATCGAAGCCGCCCTCGCCGGCGGCAAGCTTGTGGTCTTTTCCGTCGGCCGTCCGCCGTCGCCGGACCATAAGGTCACCCGCAGCGCCGCCCTTGCCGAATATGTCTTCGCCAGCCCGGCCGTCGACGACGCCAAGGCCCCCGTCTTCGCCGAGAACCCCGTTACGGTGGCGTTGGTCGGAACCCCGGGCTGGGCCCGTGCGTTTTCCGCCGACGGCGCGGTCGTGGCCGATTTCTCCGCCGGAGCCGGCGCTGCCGAGATCAAATTCGACAGCATCTCCGCAACCCCGGGCTTTCCCCTCAAGGTTCTGTCGCTGAAGATCTCTCTGCCGGCCGAGACGGTCACCTATGAGAAGACGGAATATGGCCATATCTATCTGACTGGCCTGGAAAACGCCCATCGCAAGCTCTCCGTGCGCGGCTGATCCGCGCCTCTGGGAGTCTTGACGATTTCGTGACGAAAGCGTAGCGCGGGGCGGACTTTTCTCGTCCCGCCTTTCTCAGGACATCCCATGGCTACGACGTCCAAACCCGGCCAAAAGCCGGCGAACCCGCGTTTTTCCTCCGGCCCCTGCGCCAAGCGTCCCGGCTGGTCGTTCGAGAACCTTAAAGGCGCGGCGCTCGGCCGCTCGCATCGCTCCAAGGCCGGCAAGGACAAGCTCGCGCAGGCCATCGCGCTGACCCGCGAGGTTTTGCAGGTTCCCGCCGATTACCGCATCGGCATCGTCCCGGCCTCCGACACCGGCGCGGTGGAGATGGCGCTGTGGTCGCTCCTGGGCCCGCGCGGCGTCGACGTCGCCGCCTGGGAGAGCTTCTCGGCCGATTGGGTGACGGACGTCATCACGCAGTTGAAGCTCCCGAACGCCCGGACCTTCACCGCCGCTTTCGGCGAGCTGCCCGATCTCTCGCAGATCAATTTCGACAATGACTTCGTCTTCGCCTGGAACGGCACCACGGCAGGCGTGCGCGTGCCCAACGCCGATTTCATCCCGGCCGACCGCAAGGGGCTGACGATCTGCGACGCGACCTCCGCCGCCTTCGCGCAGAACCTCGACTTCTCCAAGCTCGACGTCACCACCTATAGCTGGCAAAAGGTGATGGGCGGCGAGGCGGCGCATGGCATGCTGATCCTCTCGCCGCGCGCCGTGGAGCGGCTGGAAAGCTACACGCCGGCCTGGCCAATGCCCAAGATTTTCCGCCTGACCCACAACGGCAAGCTGGTTGAGGGCATCTTCGAGGGCGACACGATCAACACGCCCTCGCTCCTCGCGACCGAGGACTATATCGACACGTTGAGCTGGGCGAAGTCGATCGGCGGCCTGCCGGCGCTGCGCGCCCGCTGCGACGCCAGCGCCAAGGCCGTCGCCGATTGGGTGGCGAATACGCCCTGGATCGAGCATCTCGCCGAGAATCCGGCGACGCGCTCCAACACCGGCGTCTGCCTCATCTTCTCGGACAAGAGCGCGGCGCAGAGCGAGGCCGAGAAGGCGGCGCTCGCCAAGAAAATGGTCGCCATGATCGAGGCGGAGGGCGCGGGCTATGATTTCGGCGCCTATCGCGACGCGCCCCCCGGCTTTCGCATCTGGTGCGGCGCGACGGTGGAGGCGTCCGACGTTGCGATCCTGACGCAATGGCTCGACTGGGCCTATGCGGAGGCGACGGCGGCGGTCGAGGCGGTCGGCTGACCTTGATGCTCCCTGCGCGTTGATATATCTTTTTCGGATATATCCGCGCTGGAGGCTCATATGGACAAAGCGAAGCTATTCTGGTCCGGCCGTTCACAGGCGGTGCGGCTTCCGAAAGACTATCGCATTGAAGCGGATGAGGTGCGAATCCGCCGGCGCGGCGACACGATCATTCTCGAGCCAATCCCGAAAGACTGGACTTGGCTCGACACGCTCGCGGGAACGCTCTCCGAGGACTTTCTGGAAGAGGGCCGCGAGCAGCCGCCCATCCAAGAGCGTCCTGACCTCGACAGCGTATTTTGATCCTTGCGCTACCTTCTGGACACCAACGCCGTCATCCACCTCCTGAAGACGGCGGACTCGGCGCTCGCGCGAAGGCTGCGCCAGCACCGGCCGGAAGACGTTTGCATCTCGGCGATCGTCACCCACGAACTCTATTTCGGCGCCTTCAAAAGCGCTCGGGTCGAGGCCAATCTCGCCCGGCTGCAAGCCTTGCTGTTCGAGGTGCTGCCCTTCGACCTGGAAGACTCTATCGCCTCGGGGGAGATTCGCGCGAAGTTGCGCGCGGAAGGGACGCCCATCGGCCCATATGATCTCCTCATCGCCGGGCAGGCGCTGGCGCGGGGTCTCACGCTCGTTTCCGCGAATGTAAAAGAGTTCCGCCGCGTTGAAGGGCTGACGGTCGAAGACTGGACCCACTCGGGCTAATCCGCGCTTCCCGCCCGCGTTCCGCCCTCCCCGGCGTCAGGCGGGAGCTATGCTCCCGTTCTAGCTCTTATACTGTTGCACGAGAGTCACTCCCCACACGGAAACGCGCGCCTGTCGCCTAGGCGGGGCGCTTCGCGCTTGCGATGGCCGAGCGTCTGCGAGACTAATCAAGGTGATCGCTTTCCCGCGCCTAGCTTGGCGGCGCGGGGCTTTTTGTCTTCTGCCGCAATCGAACAAGGGATACTCATGCGACGGCTCGTCCTAGCATCGCTCTGCATTTTTGCCGCTTCCGGCGCCTTCCTCTCGCAAAGCCAGGCGCGCAGCGCCGCTCCCCAGGCCGAAACCGATCCGCTGACCGAACTCTTTGGCGGCGCGCCCGCCGCCGCCCCCGCGCCGACCGGGCCCGATGGTCGTCCGCAGGCCGTCGCCATTCCGCGCGAGATCGTCGCGCTCGACGCCAAATATCCCGCCGGCACGGTTATCATCAACACGAGCGAGCGCCGTCTCTATTACGTGCTCGGCAATGGCCAGGCGATCCGTTACGGCGTGGGCGTCGGCCGTCCTGGCTTCGAATGGTCGGGCGTGCGCTACGTTTCCAGCAAGCGCGAATGGCCTGATTGGACGCCGCCGGCCCAGATGCTGCGCCGCCGCCCCGATCTGCCGCGCCACATGGAGGGCGGCCTCAACAATCCGCTCGGCGCGCGCGCCATGTATCTGTCGGGCACGCTCTATCGCATCCACGGCTCCAACGAGCCGGAGACGATCGGTCAGGCCGTGTCCTCGGGCTGTATTCGCATGACCAATGACGACGTCACAGACCTTTATGACCGCGTGAAGGTCGGCACCCGCGTAGTGGTGACGCGATAAGCGACGCGCTTGGGACATTCTGAAAGCGGTCGGCCTCGGTGCCGGCCGTCAGTTTGTTGGCGAACTCCCAAGGCGGCCTCGTCCTTCGAGACGCGAGCTTCGCTCGCTCCTCAGGATGAGGCCTAAGTGTTTGGTATTAGACGCAGAAGCCCCTCATGCTGAGGAGCCTGCACAGCAGGCGTCTCGAAGCACGAGGGGCGTCAACACAACATTGTTTGCGGTCTCACGGCCGGTCTCGACGCCGGCCGTTTGGCTGTACGCCGCCGCGGGTCAAGCGTCGCTACAAGACCGCGCCAGCTCCACATTATGCTGCATGCGCTTCATCATCAGCTTCATGAGATAGAAGCCGAATTGCGGATTTTGCGCCGCAAGCTCCAACAATTCGTCATAGCGCACGCTCAGGAGCGCGACCTCGCTGACGGCGACGGCCGTCGCCGTGCGGCGGTTCTCATCGGTGAAGAGCCCCATCTCCCCGAAAAACGCCCCCGGCTCGAGCGTGACGCCGAGCTCGCGCAGCAATATCCGGCCACGCACGAGGATATAGGCCTCCTCGGAGAGATCGCCCTTGCGATACAGCGTGAGGCCATCGGGCAGCGCGAGATGCTTCATGTAGGGGCGCAGCCATTCGTAATCGAATTCGCCCCCGCTCGCCGCGCTGGTCGCCGACCGCATGTCGCGGATGAGCCTTTGCATCTGCCGCAGGCGGAAGATGTTGATCGGCGCCATGAAGGCGTTGAGCGCGAACAGCGGGTAATAGCCCTTGAGAAAAAAATAGGCGGCGAAAAGCGCATTGGCGAGGATCGCCGCAATGCGCAGCGGGATCATCGTATTCGATACGAAGACGAAGACATTCGCCGCCGCAGCGAGATAGCCGATTGCCTCGACGAGCCAATTTCCTGGAATCATCGCCTGCCCGAAATCGCGCCGTTTTGCAGATCATATCAGAAAGGCCGGCGCGCCTGCGAGCCTCCGCGCCCGCTTCTCGAACTGAAACTGGCGAGAAGCCTTCCGCCGCTTTGCGCTTGTGCGGGCAATTTGCTAAAGGGCGCGTCAACTCTTAAACGCGCCAGGCAGGACATGGAAAAGTTCACTACGCTCACCGGGGTCGCCGCGCCGCTGCCGATCATGAACGTCGACACGGATATGATCATCCCCAAGCAGTATCTCAAAACCATCGCGCGGACGGGCCTCGGCAAGGGTCTCTTTTCCGAGATGCGCTATGGCGAGGACGGGTCCGAGAACCCCGATTTCGTGCTGAACCAGCCCGCCTATCGCCAGGCGACGATCCTGATCGCGGGCGATAATTTCGGTTGCGGCTCTTCGCGCGAGCACGCCCCCTGGGCGCTGCTCGACTTCGGCCTGCGTTGCATCATCTCGACGAGCTTCGCCGATATTTTCTACAATAACTGTTTCAAGAACGGCATTCTGCCGATCAAGGTCTCTCAGGCCGAGCTCGACAAGCTGTTCGACGACGCGGCGCGCGGTGCCAACGCCACGCTGACCATCGACCTCGAAGCCCAGGAGATTCGCGGTCCCGACGGCGGCGTCGTGAAATTCGACATCGACCCCTTCCGCAAGCATTGCCTGCTGAATGGCCTCGACGACATCGGGCTGACGCTTCAAAAGGCCGATAAGATCGACGCTTTCGAGAAGGCGGCCGGGCAGTCTCGCCCCTGGGCTTAGAATGGCCCGCAACGGAAGCGCGGCGCAGAACCATCTAGCGGCGCAGCCGCGCCTGAGTTAGGAACGCGGGGGACGACGCCTGACCGGAAGAGCAGGCGCCGCCGGGGGCCGCAATTGCCTCTTCCCAGTTCTCGACGGACGCCCTTGACTAGATTCGCCGGCCTTGCGACGCGCCTGCGCGCCGCCGCCCAGTCTCTGACCGGGCCAATCGGCGCGCTCCAGGCGCGTCTCGGCAAGACGACTCCTTCCCATAAGAAGGACGATCTGGCCGAGGCCGACTGGCGCGGCGAAGATGCTGCTGAAAATTTAGGCGCCTTTCCTGAGGACGCCCGCGTCTGGGCGCAGCCCAAATCCGCCGATCCGAGTGGTGACCCAAGCGCCTTCACCGCCGGGTCTTATCTCGAAGATCCCGGCTATGACGGACAGGGGCTTCTCTCTGTCCATAATCTCGCCAAGGCCTATAAATCCCGCCGCGTGGTCGAGGATGTGAGCCTTCACGTCGCGCGCGGCGAGGCCGTTGGCCTGCTCGGCCCCAATGGCGCGGGCAAGACGACCGTCTTCTATATGATCACCGGGCTGGTGAAGCCCGATAAGGGCGTGGTGTCGCTCGACGGATATGACGTGACGCCCTTGCCCATGTATCGGCGCGCGCGCCTCGGAATCGGCTATCTGCCGCAGGAAACGTCTGTTTTTCGTGGGCTTTCCGTCGAGGACAACATCCTTGCCGTCCTCGAGATCACCCAGCCAGACGAGAAGAAGCGCAAGGACGAACTCGAAGGCCTGCTCGACGAATTCCGCCTCACCCGCATGCGGCATACGCCGGCGGTTGCGCTTTCCGGCGGCGAACGCCGGCGCTGTGAGATCGCCCGCGCGCTCGCCGGGCATCCGTCTTTCATGCTGCTCGACGAGCCTTTTGCCGGCATCGACCCGATCGCAGTCGGCGGCATTCAGGATCTTGTGCGCCATCTCAAGGCGCGCGGCATCGGGGTGCTCATCACCGACCATAGCGTGCGCGAAACGCTGGGCCTGACCGATCGCGCCTACATTATCTACAACGGCCATGTGCTGACCGAAGGGCGACCTGAAGAGATCGTGGCTAATCCCGATGTGCGCCGAATATATCTCGGCGAGGATTTTAGGATGTAGTTTAACCTGCCAAGCTTTCAAAATTTGAGGAGAATTGATTTAATCCTTGCGGTTGCGCAAATAGATTTGGAGGCGCCAGTGGGTAGTCTCGCTTCGGACTTTTCCGGCAGAAATGCCGAGCTTATGGCTCATCTTCATGAAAAGGATCAGGAATTACAGCAGTTAAAAGAGAAATATAACGCGCTTTGCCGGCGCTTTAGAGATAATCTCGCGACGATTTCCATGCTTTTTGCCGCTCAGGCGCGACGAACCGTCCAGCCGGAACTTTGCCGCAAATGCGTTTCCTGTCTGGTCGGTGTCTATGATCTGGAAGATATTGGCGACGAACGGATTTCCATGGCGGCATATCTTCCGACGCTTTCCAAGGTGCTGGTCACGAGCTTCGACAACCGAATCAGGCTGGCAACCTCCGTCGACCCGACCATCACGCTCGATTTCCGGCGCGCCCACTGCATCGGCCTTATCTACGCAGAAGCCGCCTCGAACGCGCTCAAACACGCCTTCCCCGGCCTCAGCTCAGGCGCTGTCTATGCGACGCTGCGCGTCGACGGCGCAAAGCTCGCGCTGACGGTCGTCGACAGCGGTTTTGGCTTCGACGTCGAGATCGCAACGCGACAGAGGTCGGAAGGTTTGAATTTCATGCAAGAGCTGGCGCGGCAGATCGACGGCGACCTGGGCATCAGGTCGTCGCAAGCCGGCACGACCGTCTCGCTCACCTGCCCACTCTAAAGGATTCGAGGGTTAGTGATTAACCTTTAGGCGTTTCGGCTCTGACGGCGCCGTCTATTTGGCCCTGCCGAGCTTTCTGCCCCGTGCTATAAGCAAAAAACAGGCCGCGAAAGTGGCCCGGAGACAAGCGTGCGAGTGGGCGCAGATGGCGATTTCGACCAAGCTGATGATGCGTCAGGGCCAAGCCCTGGTGATGACCCCGCAGCTCTTGCAAGCGATCAAGCTGCTGCAATTTTCCAATCTGGAGCTTTCCGCCTTTTTGCATGACGAGCTCGAGCGCAACCCCCTGCTCGAGGCGCAGGAAGGCGACTACGCCGACGGTCCAGCCGCGGAGCGCGAGGCGAGCCATTCCGACGATTTCCGCGCGGAATCGCAGGGCGAAGCGGATCATTTCGGCGCGGAGCCTCACGAGGGCGATTGGGCCCGCGATTCGCTCGCGGTCGATTCCGCGACGCTTTCCTCCGATCTCGGCGCCGATTTGAGCAACACTTTCGACCCGGAGGGCCCGGCGGTGACAGCCCAGGCGCCGCGCGAGGCGCTGGAGGGCGCGGGCCTGTCCGCGACTTCCTGGAGCGGCTCCGCCGGCGGCGGGGGCGACGATGGCGAGGCGCCCAATCTCGAGGCTTATGTCGCGTCCCGCCCCAGCCTGCACGAGCATCTCGCCGAACAGCTCGCGCTCGTTTGCCCCGAGCCCGGCCGGCGGATGATCGGTCAGGCGATCATCGACGGCATCGACGAGACCGGCTATCTGCGCGAAGCGATCGAGGAGATTGCAGACAGGCTCGGCGCGGGCCTCGCCGAAACCGAGGCGGTGCTCGCGGCGATCCAGAGTTTCGAGCCATCCGGGGTGGGCGCCCGCGATCTCGCCGAATGCCTGGCGATTCAGCTCAAGGAGCGCGATCGCTACGATCCGGCGATGCAGATTTTCGTCGCTAATCTGGCCCTTGTCGCCAAGCGCGATTTCGCTCAGCTCGCCAAGCTCTGCGGCGTCGACGGCGAGGACATCGCCGACATGGCCGCCGAGCTGCGCAGCCTCGACCCCAAGCCCGGTCGCGCCTTTGGCGATTCGCCGATCCAGCCGCTCGTCGCCGACGTCATCGTGCGCGCGGCCCCTGACGGCTCATGGCATGTGGAGCTGAATTCCGACGCGCTGCCGAGAGTGCTCGTCAATCACAGCTATGCGGCGAAGGTCAGCGCCGGGGCGCGCGACGGCGACAAGACCTTCATCTCCACCTGCCTGCAGAACGCCAATTGGCTGACGAAAAGCCTGGAGCAGCGCAGCCGGACCATTTTGAAAGTCGCCTCGGAGATCGTCCGGCTGCAGGACGCTTTTCTCGCCAAAGGCGTGGAACATTTGCGGCCGCTCAATCTGCGCACTATCGCCGACGCGATCGGCATGCACGAGTCGACCGTCTCTCGCGTCACCTCGAATAAATATATGATGACGCCGCGCGGCATCTTCGAGCTCAAATATTTCTTCTCGGCCTCTATCGCGACGACCAGCGGCGCGGAGGCGCATTCGGCCGAATCCGTGCGATTCCGCATCAAGCAGATGATCGACAGGGAGACCGCCGACGACGTGCTCTCCGACGACGCCATCGTCGCCAAGCTGAAGGCGATCGACATCGACATCGCCCGGCGCACCGTCGCCAAATATCGCGATAGCCTGCGCATTCCTTCTTCGGTCGACCGCCGCCGGGCGAAAATGGCGATGGCGCGCGAGCAAGTTCATTGAATTGTGAATAGGGCGGGCGCCGCCGCCTCATTTTGCGGCGCCCATTGACTTCGCAGCCCCAGGCTTCTAACGCTGCCCGAAATTCCGCAGCGTTCCGCGGGAAAACCGTCTGAACCGCGAGCCCGTCGGGGCGCGTTCGGGTCTCGGAAGCGTATAGAAGAAAATCCGTAATTGGCGGTTAGCGACGGCGAGGCGTCTCGGCCTCGACCACGATTGGCCGCGTTTCGGAAAGGCAAAACGGCATGTCCCTGAGAGTTTCAGGCAAGAACATCAACATCGGCGAATCGTTGCGCGTCCATATCACGCAGCGTCTCGAGCAGACCACGTCGAAATATTTCGACGGCGGCGTCAGCGGCCATGTCACGATCGCGCCTGAAGGCTCCGGCTATCGCGCCGATTGCGCGCTGCATTTGACCTCGGGCATCGTGCTCCAGACCGACGGGCGCGGGCACGAGCCCTACGCCACATTCGATCAGGCGGCCGACCGGCTGGAGAAGCGCTTGCGCCGCTACAAGGAGCGGCTGAAGGGCCATGGCCAGGTCCATGAGTCGCCGGAGGTTGTGCCTTATCACGTGCTCGAGGCGCCCGATCAGGAAGCCGAGGCGCCCGTCGAATTCAGCGCCGCCGTGGTTGCCGAGAGCACAACCAAATTGCGTCGCCTGTCGGTGTCGGCCGCGGTTCTCGACCTCGACCTGTCGGGCGCGCCAGTCATGGTCTTCCGCCATGCAAATACTGGCCGCGTGAATATTGTCTATCGGCGCGCCGACAACAATATCGGATGGATCGATACCCCCGGCGGCGCATAGTCGAGCATAGAAAGCGCGTTCCGAGGTAAAGAGAAACGCCGCCGCGAGGACAGAGAAGACATAATCGTGGCTTTCCCGGCATGTATCTTGCGATTCCTTCCCGGCGCTGTCGCCAGGTGAAGGCGGTTCTCCAACGCTTGAACGGATAGGGCGTCGCATGCGGCTCACGGATCTTGTCACGCCGGAAGCAGTCATCGCCAATCTGAGGGCGACGACGAAAAAGCAACTGCTTCAGGAACTGAGCGAGCGGGCGGCGAAGCTCTCCGGACTGTCGGCGCGTGAGATCTTCGACGCGCTGCTGCATCGCGAGCGTCTCGGCTCAACGGGCATCGGCGAGGGCATTGCCATACCGCATGGCAAGCTCGCGAAGGTAAAGTCGATTTTTGGGATTTTCGCCAGGTTGGAGCGACCGGTGGAGTTCGAGGCGCTCGATGGCTCCCCGGTCGATCTGGTGTTTCTCCTGATCGCGCCAGAAACCTCCGGCGCCGATCACCTCAAAGCCCTTGCCTGCGCGGCGCGGATGCTTCGCGACCCTGGCCTAGTCGCAACCATCCGCGCCACGCGAGACCATGACGCGCTTTACTCTTTAATCTCGCAGCGTTCCAAGCCCTACGCTGCGTAACGCTTTTGCTGCGGGCGTCTTAGATAGACGCCCCCCGCTGCTGCTTCGGCTGTCCGCCGCCGTGCGAGGCGTGACCGCCCTTACGGCCAGCTTCCGACGCGAGCGTATGATCGCGCGAGAAACTGCGCTTCGACGGATTGACGCTCTGCCCGCCCTTGCGGCCAGCGCGCGCCGCCAGTTCCGGATTCTGAGAGAAGCTGCGCTTGTCGTCCGGGACGCTCTGGCCGCCCTTACGCGCAATCGCCCGCTGCTTCTCAGGATCCATCGACGCAAAACCTCGATTGGATTTTTTCACTTGCACTTCCTGCATGGTCGCCTCTCTTGCCCCCAGCGCCACGCGTATAACTTGCCTAATCGGCCAAGGTTTCTGCAATCGTGGAATATACGTAGCTAAGCTTGCGACGTAGCGAAAAAGCCCTTGGTAATTGTACTTAAATCCATTTTTACAGCGATTTTGCCCTATCGATCAGCCAGATTTCCGTTGCGACCTACGGTTGAAGAAGAGAGCCTGACTTATCACGGCCTTAAGGCTCTCGACGCTGAACGGCTTGGCGACCAAAAAGGCAGGCTCCGGCGGCGCGCCGGTCAGAAATCGCTCCGGATAGGCAGTCACGAAGATCACCGGAGTCGAAAGCGACCCCAAAATTTCGTTCACCGCATCCAGGCCGGAGCTGCCGTCGGCAAGTTGAATGTCGGCGAGGATCAAGCCGGGCTTGCCGATCTCGGTGGTTGCGATCGCCTCCCGGTGGGTGCGCGCGATTCCGACGACGTTATGCCCCAGTTCCTCCACAATGCTGCGCAGATCATGCGCGATCAGCGGCTCATCCTCGATGATGAGGACGTCCGTTGCGATCTGGTCGGCAATTTCGGCGTTCGCCGCGTTGATAAGCTCCGCGGCCTCCTGTTCGGGGACGTCAAGCGTTTCGCCGACCTGTTCGAGATCGAAGCCTTCCAGGGCGTTCAACAGGAAGGCGATGCGCGGTCTGAGCGAAATCGCGTCGAGGTTGTGGCGCGCGCCCGCGTCGTCGAGGGCATCGCCCGCCCCGGAATGAACAGCGACCGGCGCGGCGGACCAGATGTCGAGGAAAAGCTTGTAGAGGGAGACCCTCAGATCCTGGCTGTCATGAAGGCGTCGCGGCTCCGCGACAACAGCCTCGAGCGTTGCGAGAACATAAGCGTCGCCGCCTTCTCGATCGCCCACCAGGGCCCGAGCAAAGCGGCGCATATAGGGAAGGTGAGCGGAAATCTCTTGTGAAACAGACATGTTACGCCACTCCGGAGGCGGCTGCTGAACGGAAAGGAAGCGAAAGCATGAGACCTGCGTCAAAACAATCCGCACAATTTAAGGAACCAATCCGTGAGCGCGGCGTTTTGCTCTCCGTGCAACGCACTATACCGCGCGACGAAATCGGTCCGCCACAGAAAATCATGACTTTGCCGATCGGGGGCTCCATGGCGAAAAACAATCCGGAGAATGTTGTTGCGCGTGTGCAATATGGGCAGGACCAGCCGCGCGCCGAGACGCGACATTCACCGGGAGCGCTGCAGCCAGGCATGGCGGTTTTTGCAGGGGGCCTCCAGGCGGACGACGGCCCCCGGCGCGGGAGCGAGACCAGCGTAAGGAAAAACGGCGTAACTCTTTGTTCCGCCAAAATAACAAGAAGCCCACATCATGTCGATTTTGGGGACGCCCTCGGCAAAGAGCTTCGAAATCTCTATGACGATCTGGTCGCTCAGCCAGTTCCGGAACGATTTCTGAATCTCCTGAACCAGCTAGAAAAGAATGTGGTATCGTCGGGCCTGTCGAACAGCGCGCCCGGGGAGAGAGAGTGAGCGCCGAAGGACAAGGATCCAGCGACGGACAAAGTCTCAAGAATGACCTGATCGCAGCGATCCCCAGCCTGCGCGCCTTTGCTATTTCGATTTCGGGCAGTTCCGACCGAGCGGACGATCTCGTGCAGGAGACCCTCGTCAAAGCATGGGGGAGCCTCGACTCCTTCGCCGAGGGCACGAATCTCACTGCCTGGCTTTTCACGATTTTGCGCAACATCTACTACAGCGAGCATCGTCGGCGCCGCCGCGAGACGCCGGACCCCGACGGGGAGATGGCCGCGCGCCTGGTCACGCCGGAATCGCAAAATGCGCATATGGACTTCCTGGATTTTCGCGAGGCGCTGCAGAAGCTGCCCCTCGACCAACGTGAGGCGCTGATTCTCGTCGCGGCCCAGGGCATGTCCTATGAGGAAGCCGCCGAAATCTGCGGCTGCGCCCCTGGCACCATGAAAAGCCGGGTCAATCGCGCCCGCAACCGCTTAGCCGATCTTATGTCGCTCCCCAATTCCGGGCGCGAGATCGCCGAACCGCGCGCCGCCGCGCTGACGCCAGCCGGCCGAGATTGAACCGCCGCCCGAAATGCCGCATAGGGAGCGTTCTGCCGCGCCCCGCGCGCGGTCACGACCAGCTTCTCGAGCGAGACCGATGACTGAAGATAACCGCATTGAACGCGATTCCTTTGGCGATATCGCCGTGCCGTCCTGGGCCCTGTGGGGCGCGCAGACGCAGCGTTCGCGGGAGAATTTTCCCATCGGCGGCCAGCGCATGCCGATCGAGGTCGTCCATGCGCTCGCGCGCGTGAAGCTCGCCGCCGCGCAGGTCAACGCCGCCAAGGGGCTCATCAAGCCGGAAATCGCCAAGGCGATCACGGAGGCCGCGCAGGAGGTCATCGACGGCAAATTCGATGATCACTTCCCGCTGGTCGTCTGGCAGACGGGCTCCGGCACGCAATCGAATATGAACGTCAATGAGGTGATCGCGAACCGGGCCAATGAGCAGCTCGGCGCACCGCGCGGCTCCAAGGCGCCCGTGCATCCGAACGATCACGTCAATTGCGGCCAATCCTCGAACGACAGCTTCCCCACCGCCATCCACATCGCCGCCGCGCTCGCGATCAGCGGCAAGCTTCTGCCGGCGGTCGAGCGCCTTCATGCGGCGCTGGAGCGCAAATCCTCGCAGTTCGCCCCTCTGGTGAAGATCGGCCGCACCCATCTGCAGGACGCGACGCCCGTCACGCTCGGCCAGGAATTTTCGGGCTACGCCGCCCAGGCGAAATATGGCGCAGCGCGCATCCGCGCCACGCTTCCCGATCTTCTTGCCCTCGCTCAGGGCGGCACGGCGGTCGGCACCGGCGTCAATACGGCCAAGGGCTTCGCCGAGGAAGTGGCGGCGCATATTGCGACCCAAACCGGCCTGCCCTTCGTCACGGCGCCCAATAAATTCGAGGCGCTCGCCGCGCATGACGCCGAGGCTTTCGCCCATGGCGCGATCAATGCGCTGGCCACGGGCCTCTACAAGATCGCCTGCGACATCCGCCTGATGGGCGCGGGCCCGCGCGCCGGTCTCGCGGAGCTGAAGCTCCCTGAGAATGAGCCGGGCTCGTCGATCATGCCGGGCAAGGTCAATCCGACGCAGGTCGAGGCCATCACCATGGTCTGCGCCCGCGTCTTCGGCAACCATCAGACAATCACCTTCGCAGCGTCGCAGGGCCATCTCGAACTCAATGTGATGAAGCCCGTCATCGCCTTCGCGCTGCTCGAATCCGTCGACCTGATGGCCTCCGGCATCGACAGCTTCATCACCCGCTGCCTCGAGGGCGTCGAGGCGGATGAAGCCAATATCAAACGCTTCCTCGATCGTTCGCTGATGCTCGTCACCGCGCTCGCGCCGAAGATCGGCTATGACGCGGCCTCCAAGATCGCCCGCGCCGCCCATAAGAACGGCACGAGCCTGAAGGAAGAGGCGCTGGCCTCCGGCAAGGTGACCGAGGCCGAGTTCGATGAGATCGTGCGGCCGGAAAAAATGCTCGCGCCGAACGACTGATCCGGATTCAGCCCAACTTCCCGGGCGATAACCGTCATTGCGAGCGAAGCGAAGCAATCCAGAACCGCGACGTGGCTCTGGATTGCTTCGTCGCTTCGCTCCTCGCAATGACGGGGGCGCTGTTCGAGCGGGTGTTCGGCGGGAGGAAGCGCTGGGGATAATTTCCTCCCGCCGATTCGGAAGCCCCCTGGCGTCAGCCCCTGCTTCCGACGCCCGTTTTTTTAAGAACGGACGATGCATTCTTGAACGAATCCCGCCCGGGACGACGTGCGTTGACGCACCAGTCAAATTGCCGCCATAAATCTCGGACGCTTTTGCTTCGGCCTCCCGTGGGATCGTTCCTCTTTCGTCGGCGCTTTCAGATGCGATTTTCCCTAAGGTTCATGCGCGCTCCGGCCGCACTTCTGGCGCTTGGCCTCGCCGCCTGCGCGGGACGGCAGGAAGGCGTTCTTCTGCCCACCCACCAGCGCGCGCCGGGCACGAGCGTCGTAAATATGCTGGTGGCGACGACCCGCGCGCCCGACCTTAAAGACCCCGGCGAGATGTTCTCCGGCGAGCGCGGCGCCGGGCTTTCTTTTGCGGCGATGACCGTCTCGATCCCGCCCGACGCCTATCGGACGGTCGGCGAGGTGCAATGGCCCGAGAGCGCGCCGCCCGATCCGATGCGCGCCTTCACGACCGTCGACGCCGAAACCCTCAGCCTACCGGGGGCGATCACGGAACTGAACAAGCGGCTCGCGCAAACGCCGAAGCGGCAGGTCCTGCTCTTCGTCCATGGCTACAACACGCGCTTCGCCGACGCGGTCTATCGCTTCGCCCAGATCGTGCACGATTCCGATGCGCCGGTCGCGCCGGTGCTCTTCACCTGGCCGTCGCGCGGCAAGCTGCTGCAATATGGCTATGATCATGAGAGCGCGAACTATTCCCGCGACGCGCTCGAAAACGTCCTGCAGGCGCTCGCGCGCGACCCCAATGTCGGGGAAATTTCCGTCCTCGCTCATTCCATGGGCAATTGGGTGACGCTCGAAGCGCTGCGTCAGATGGCGATCCGCAATCGCGGCCTGCCGGACAAGATCAAAAATGTCATGCTCGCCTCGCCGGACGTCGATTTCGACGTCTTCAAGCGCCAGATTGCGACGATGGACGCCAGGCCGTCGATCTTCACGATTTTCGTCTCGCGTGACGACGAGGCGCTGGCGGTGTCGCGTCGCGTATGGGGCGACAAGCCGCGAGTCGGCGCCGTCAATCCCAACGCCGAACCCTATCGCGACGTCTTCGCGCACGACCGCCTTCTGGTGGTCGATTTGACCGATGTCGCCTCGGGCGGCGAGGACAAGCTCGGCCATTCGAAATTCGCCGAGGCTCCCGGCGTGGTCCGCGCCATCGGCGCGCGGCTCGCCACCGGCCAGTCGCTGAGCGAAGGGGGCGCCGGGGTCGGCGACAAGCTCGGCATGGTCGCCGCCGGCGCGGCCTCGACGGTGGGCGTCGCGGCCGGGGCCGCCGTGGCGGCGCCCTTCGCCATCGTCGATCCGCGCACGCGAGAGAATTTCGCCGACCGGCTGCAGGCCGTGGGCGAACAGGCCGGCGAAACGCTGCAGAGCGGCGCGAACGTGGCGCAGCCTTAGGGCGCGCTGTCCATGCATTCATCGGCTTGAATGGCGCGCGTCGGGGTTCGTCATTCCCGGCGGGCTGAAAGCCCGACCGGGAATCCAGAGCGACAAAAGCGCTGGTTTTGCTCTGGATTCCCGATCGCCCGCTTCGCGGGCGTCGGGAATGACAGCGGGCTTTGCTGAAAGATGGACGCGCGCCCAATCCCTAAAAAGGCGCGGTCCTCGCGGCCGCGACATAAGCGTCGGCGTCCTCCTTCAGAAGCAGCCGCTCCTTGACGAGCTTGTCGGCGACAATCCGCATGGTCGCGACGAAATAGGCGCGCGAGCCATAGCGCTCGACGAGCGAGGGGCGGGGATCGCCGGTTTTTTCGCGGTCCGTCTTCGTCGAGGGAAAAGGTAGAGCTACGCCCGCCGCGCAGCCGGCGCCGGCTTTATCTTTTTGCGCGCCAAATCCGGTGAAAGTCGCGATCGGCAGCGCCTGATCGGGCAGGCGCAGGCCCGCTGACTCATTCCCGTCGGCGTCGATTTTGGGAACGAGTCGCTCTCCTGAGGGCGGCGCCGGCAGCGCGGCGATTTTCGGCCAGACGAGCTTGCGGGCGTCGACGAGATCGGCCACAGCCGGGGCGCGCGAGGCTGGCGGCTTCACGCCCTTGGTCCAATCGTCCAGCACGACGAGCAGCGCCCGCAGCGCTGGGGCTTGCGAGCGCGTATTGAGAGGGCCGAGGCAATTGGCGCCCGCAATTGTCGTCGTTCCGGCGATAAAGAAGCGGCGGAGATTGGCGTCGTCCGGCCCTGCCGGCGCGGGCGGCGGTGGGGCGCGCCAATAGGCGTCGCTCCCCCAAGTCTCGATGCTGCGCGGTCCGTTTGCCGCGCGGGCGTCCTGCAGCAAAAGCCCGTCGAACAGCGCCCCCGCCTCGGCGAGAGTCGCGCCCGTTTCGCCGGCGCCGCGCGCGAGAACCCTCTTGGCGCGGGTCGTCTCACGCAGACGCGGCAGCAGATCGCGCAGCGCCTGGGCGCGAGCCGGCGCCGGCAGCTTGGCGAGATCCAGCGCAAAGACATTCATCCCGCGCCCCAGCGCCGTCGCCGCGAGATCCTCATTTTGCGCGGCGTCGATCAGCAAGACGCCGGGCGGCGCCGCCGCTTTTGTGCGCAGCATTTTCGCGTCGAGGCGGTATTCCTTGCCCTCAATTTTCAGCGTCGCATGGACGTCGGAGACCGCCTCTTCGAATGCGAGAAGCTCTGCGTGGGCGGGCGTTGAAAGAAGGAGGACTGCGCAGAAAAGCCTGAAGCGTCTATCCATTCGAAACCAATCCATCACCCGCCCGCGTCCATTCCGCGGCGATCTCCAGATCGCCGAGAAAGCGCGTCCACTCCCTGCGCTTATCTTCTTCTTCCTGAAGCCGCAGCAGAAAAGAGGGGTGGATGGTGGCGAGGAATTTGGCCTTTTCATCGAGGTCGATCAGGCGCCCGCGCAGCCGCGAGACGGGTTCGGAGCGGCCGAGCACGCCTCTTATCGCCGTGACGCCCATCGCCACGATGAGCCCCGGCCCGACGAGCCCCCGCTCTTGCTCCAGCCACCAGCGGCAGGCGTCGATTTCGCCGGCGTCCGGCTTCTTGTGCAGGCGGCGCTTGCCGCGCGGCTCGAATTTGAAATGTTTCACCGCATTGGTGACGAAGCACTCTTCGCGGGGCAGATGGACCTTGGCCAGCGCCTTGTCGAGGAGACGCCCAGCGGGGCCGACGAAAGGACGGCCCGAGAGGTCCTCCACATCGCCCGGCTGCTCGCCGACAAGCATGACCCGCGCGCCGCGCGGCCCCTCGCCGGGGACGGCTTGCGTCGCGTTGCGATAGAGCGGGCAGCGCGTGCAGATTTCTTCCTCGCCGGCGAGCGCCGCGAGGGTGACGAACTCGGACATAGGGGGCTAACGCCGGGAGCCGCTGAGAGTTCGTTCCTCGTGGACCGCGCGCCTTCAGGCGCGCATCTAAGCCTGGGCGAGCCTGAAGGCTCGCGGTCCAAGGGCGCCCTACAGCTTTGCTACAAAATGCGCGAAGGCCAGCGATCCCTCCGGCCAGGGGCCGTGGCCGCTGTCGACATTGATATGCCCGGCCGCGCCAGCGTCGATGAAACGCGCGCCGATGTCCTGCGCCAGGTTCTGCGCAAAAGAAGCATCGGAATAAGGATCGTCGTTGCTGCCGACCACGATCGCCGGGAATGGCAGGCGGGCGCGCGGGATGGGCAAAAAGGCGGAGTCGATCGTCGGCATCTCGCGCAGGACCGCCTCGGACGGCGGCGCAACCAGGAATGCCCCGGCGATCTTTTCACCAAATTGCTGCGCAGCATAAAGCGCAGCAATAACCCCGAGGGAATGGGCGACGAGCACCACCGGCCGCTTGGCCAAGCGAATGTCCCGGGAGATCGCCTCGACCCATTCCGCCCGGTTAGGGCTCGCCCAGTCGCGCTGTTCGACCCGGCGGGCGGTCGACAGCTTCTGCTCCCAGCGGCTCTGCCAATGGTCCGGTTCCGAGCCGAGATAACCCGGAATGACGAGTATATCCGCGTCGGCGGCGCGCATCAGGCGGCCGACCTCACAAAGGCGCCGGCAAGCGCGTCGTCGATCAGCTTGCGCGTGTTCGCGACGCCATAAAGCGCGGTGAAGGAGCCGAAACGCGGACCTTTCTTCTCGCCGAGCAGCACCTCGTAGAGCATGTTGAAGAAATCATTGGAGACGCCCGGCCGCTCCGGCGTCGCGTTCTTGGCGGCGAAATCCTGGTAGCGCGGCACGGCGCGGCCGACGTCGTAGAGGGCGGTCTGAATGTCTTCCGCCGTGGCGCTTTGCGGCAGCGCGCCGAGCACCGCGTCGATCTTCTGCAGCACTTCGCGCTCGACCTCGTCGGCCGCGCGATATTGCTTCGCCGGCTTCACGAAGTCGCGAAAGTAAGCGACCGCATAGCCCACGAGCTTGTCGAGATGCGGATGGTTCTCCGGTGAGGCGGAGGGCGCATAGCGCCGCAGGAAGCCCCAGAGCACCGCCGGGTCCTCGGCATTGGCGACGGCGGCGAGATTGAGCAGCATCGAGAAGGAGACGCTCGTCCCCTTCGCCTCGCCCTCATGGGCGAGCGTCTCGGGCGGCGGCGGATTGCCGGCGTGAATGTGCCAGACCGGATTGCCGAGGCGGTTCTTCCAATCCTGGCGCTGATAGGCGTCGAGGAAATTCAGATAATCGTCCACGGCGCGCGGAATCACGTCGAAAGAGAGGCGCTTCGCGGCGGTTGGCTTTTGGAACATGAACTGGGCGAGGCTCTCGGGGCTGGCGTAGGTGAGCCATTCCTCGATCGTCAGGCCATTGCCCTTCGACTTCGAAATCTTCTGGCCCTTCTCGTCGAGGAAGAGCTCGTAATTGAAGCCCTCCGGCGGCCGGCCGCCGAGCGCGCGCACGATCTGGCCCGAGAGCTTGACCGAGTCGATCAAATCCTTGCCGGCCATCTCGTAATCGACGCCGAGCGCGTACCAGCGCATGGCCCAGTCGGGCTTCCATTGCAGCTTGCAATGGCCGCCGGTGACGGGGCTCGTGAATTTTTCGCCCGTTTCCGGATCGGCCCAGTCGATCGTGCCCGCCTCGGGGTCCATGCCGGTGAGCGCGACCTGCATGACAACGCCGGTCCTGGGGTGAATCGGCAGGAAGGGCGAATAGGTCGCCGCGCGCTCCTCGCGGAAGCTCGGCAGCATGATCTTCATGACCGCATCATAGCGGGCGAGCATATGCTTCAACGCTGCATCGAAGCGTCCGCCTTTGTAATAGTCGGTCGAGGAGGCGAATTCATAGTCGAAGCCGAAGGCGTCGAGAAAGGCGCGCAGCCGCGCGTTGTTATGCGCGCCGAAGCTGTCATGCGTGCCGAAAGGGTCCGGCACCTGCGTCAGCGGCTTGCCGAGATGGGCCGCGACCAGCTCCTTGTTGGGGATGTTGTCGGGAACCTTGCGTAGCCCGTCCATGTCGTCGGAGAAGGCGATGAGGCGCGTCGCGATCCTGCCTTCGGTCAGCACCTCGAAAGCTCGGCGCACCATGCTGGTGCGGGCCACTTCGCCGAAAGTGCCGATATGCGGCAGGCCCGAGGGGCCATAGCCTGTCTCGAACAGGACGGAGGTCTGGCCGCTGTCCTTCACCCTTTTGACGAGCTTCTTCGCCTCCTCGAAAGGCCAGGCGGGAGAAACGCGCGCGGCGTCGAGAAGTTCGGGCGAAAAGGTCAACGAAGCGGGCATGTGCGAGGCGCAACCATCGAGCGTGTGTGGGAAGCGGGGCACAGTAGGGAGCGGCGCGGGGGGCGTCAACGCTGAGTGTGGCCTATGATTGGGCTTAACAGCGTTGCGGCTTATTCGAGCGGTGTATAAATTATCATCAACACGTCTACAGATATTGAGGCGCCACCATGCCCCTTCATATCGAGGACGAGGAGGCGACGGCCGCAGTCCGAGCGCTCGCCAAGGTCCGAAAGCTCACGCTGACCGAGGCCGTCAAAGTCGCCTGTCAGGAAGCCTTGGAGCGCGACCAGCGCGCGCAACCGGTCGCCTTGCGCCTTGCCGCCATTCACGCTCGCGTGCGCGCCGCCGGCCGCACCGGGGAGAAGGCTGATAAGGCATTTTTCAATCGCGAATGGGGCGAGACGGAATGAGCCCTCGTCATGGTTGAGACAAGCGCGCTGACCGCGATTATCCTTGAGGAAGAGGACTGGCAAGCCCTGGCGGAACAGATCGCTGACGCCGAGGCCGCAACAACTTGCGTCGCTATCTTCGAGACCTCGCTGGCGCTTGTTCGCGAGCTTGGGGTTACCCCTACAGAAGCTCTCGAAATCGCGGAAGCCACAGCCCTTAGCCTCGGGGTTCAAATCCGTTCCGTGACCCCGGAAATGATGCCGCTTGCGGCCTTGGCCCGCGAAAAATACGGCGCAGGGCGCAGCGGTTTGAACATGGGCGACTGCCTGTCTTACGCGGCGGCGCGTTCCTGGCAGGCGGAGCTGATCTACAAAGGCAATGGTTTTCCAAGGACCGACGTGAACAATTATTAGAAAAGGCGCTTAAAAACAGAAGGCGAGGCGCTCGTTGCGAGCCGCCTTCGCCTTCCAGTCGGCCTTCGACCGCGCGAGTTGGAACGCCCTGCGCTCAGTTGGCGCAGGTCACGCTGCGCATGTAGCGGACGCGACCCTTCTCGTCTGTGCTTGGTTTCAGAACGAGCGTGCAGTCTTCGTCCTCGGCGCCATAGGCGCGTCCCACCCTGATCGCCGGTCCACGCGCGAGCGGGCGCAGGCCATCGTCATTGAGGCTCACCGCCGCCTTGACGGCTGCGGGGGATTGTCCCTTCAGGGTCGGCGCGGTGGGGGCCGCGGCGACGGCGGCGCAGAGCCCAAAGGCGACCGTGAAACCAAGGACAATCCGCGACGAGCGGCTTGCAAACGGGCTTTCGCGCGTGACGGCCATAACAGCCTCCCCCCGAACAGGTTTGCGGCAGGACTTGTCCCAGAGCCGAATGCCCTTGGGTGTTCCTTTTTTTGTCGGGGGGAAACGCCGAGCCGTAGAAATGGTTGCATCCAAGCCACAGAAAAATTCATTCTTAGCCACGACCGGCCATATTTGCGCCTTAATGCTCAACCTTGGCCGCAGTCATTCCAGCGCTCGCGCCGCGAGCAAACCAGCGCGGGTTCCGCTTGATTGGTTGGGTGTCATTCCCGACGCTCGCGCAGCGAGCGATCGGGAATGACAAGCGCCAATGCGAGCTATTCAAACGGAAAGTGGCCCGTCATTGCGCGGAGCCGAAGGCGACGAAGCAATCCAGAGCCTCCGCTCGGCTGCTGGATTGCTTCGCTTCGCTCGCAATGACGGGCGGCTGTTACTTCTCCAGCCGCGCGAGCAGGCTGGAGGTATCCCAGCGCTTGCCGCCCATCGTCTCGACCTCGGCGTAGAACTGGTCGACCAGCGCCGCGACAGGGAGCTTGGCGCCATTGCGACGCGCTTCCGCCAGGCAGATGGCGAGGTCCTTGCGCATCCATTCGACGGCGAAGCCATGGTCGAATTCGCCGGCGAGCATGGTCTTGGTGCGGTTTTCCATCTGCCAGGATTGCGCCGCGCCATTCTTCAGAAGGTCCATGACGGCAGTCGCGTCGAGGCCCGACGCTTTGGCGAAATGCAGCGCCTCCGAGAGGCTCTGGATCAAGCCCGCAATAGTGATCTGGTTCACCATTTTGGTGAGCTGCCCCGCGCCCGGAGGCCCCATCAACCGGCAGGCGCGGGCATAAGAGGCGATCACCGGCTCAGCGCGCGCGAAAATCTCCGGCTCCGCCCCGCACATGACCGTGAGCGCGCCATTCTCCGCCCCCGCCTGTCCGCCGGAGATCGGCGCGTCGATGGCGCCGAGGCCGCGGCTCTTTGCTTCCGCATAAAGCTCGCGGGCGATTTGCGCCGAGGCGGTCGTATGGTCGACGAAAATGGCGCCTTCCGTCATGCCGCCGAAGGCGCCGTCCGGTCCGAGCGTCACCGAGCGCAAATCGTCGTCATTGCCGACGCAGGTAAAGACGAAATCAGCCCCCTCGGCGGCCTCGCGGGGGGTAGGGGCCCATTTTGCTGCACCTTGCTGCAGCGCAGCAAATTTCTCGGCCTTCGCCGTCGTGCGATTATAGACTGTGATTTTGTGGCCGCCCCGGGCGAGATGCCCCGCCATGGGGAAACCCATGACGCCGAGGCCCAGAAAAGCGACATTCTTCGAAACGGACATTCTCTCAACCGCCTGTCGTGCTCATATGGCGGGAGACCGCCGGAATCTGGGTCGCCCGGTCGATGACGAAGTCATGACCCTTGGGCTTACGCAAAATCGCGGCCTCGATGGCGGCGTGGAGCAGGGCGTCGTCGCCGCTGTCGCGCAGCGGCGCGCGCAGATCGGCGGCGTCTTCCTGGCCGAGGCACATGTAGAGCGTGCCGGTGCAGGTGACGCGGACGCGGTTGCAGCTCTCGCAGAAATTATGGGTGAGGGGCGTGATGAAACCGACGCGCCCGCCGGTCTCCTCAGCGCGCATATAGCGAGCCGGGCCGCCGGTGCGATAGTCGATCTCGGTGAGGGTGAGCGCTTCCGAGAGCCTGTCGCGCACCTGCGTCATCGGCAGATATTGATCGACCCGCGCCGGCCCGTCGATCTCGCCGAGTGGCATGACCTCGATGAAGGTCATGTCCATGCCGCGCTCATGCGCGAAGCGCACGAGGGGGACGAATTCATCCTCGTTCACGCCCTTGAGCGCCACGGCGTTGAGCTTGACCTTCAACCCCGCCTTCAGCGCAGCGTCGATCCCCGCCAGCACCCGCGCATGGTCGCCCGTGCGGGTCAGCGCCCGGAAGCGGTCCGGGTCCAGCGTGTCGAGCGAGACATTGATGCGCTCAACCCCGCAATCGACAAGCTGCGAAGCGAAGCGCGCGAGCTGCGAGCCATTGGTGGTGAGCGTCAGCTCCTCGAGCTTGCCGGAGACGAGGTGGCGCGACAGCGCGCGGAAGAGCTTCATCAGATCATGGCGCACCAGCGGCTCGCCGCCGGTGATGCGCAGCTTCTTCGTGCCGCGCGCAATGAAGGCCGTGCAGAGGCGGTCCAGCTCTTCGAGCGTCAGCAGGTCTTTGCGCGGCAGGAACGTCATGTGCTCCGCCATGCAATAGACGCAGCGGAAATCGCAGCGGTCTGTCACCGAGACGCGCACATAGGAAACCGCGCGCCCGAATGGATCTATAAGCGGCGCGGGCGCCGCGATCGCGGGCCGATGGGCATGGGCGTTCATCTGGTTAGGCTTCCTCGGGGACGGTCGCGCGCCGTCTTGATCCTTTCATATATTGCTGTCCGTCAAAGCCGTGAAGCCAGCAATTTCCGTGCAGCCATCGGGATTTCCAATAAGACCGGCGGGCTGGCGGCAGATTTCGCGCCGTAATAGGCTTTCCCCCAACCGCGCCGCGGGGCGCATCATTGGAGCCCTCACTTGACCGCCGAACCCTGGCCCACCGAAATCCGCCTGTTCGACAACGGCCATAATCTGCGCATTTCCTTCGACGATGGGGCGAGCTTCACGACGAGCGCGGAGCTTTTACGGGTGCGCAGCCCCAGCGCCGAGGTGCAGGGCCATTCGCCGGCGGACCAGAAGACCGTAGGCGGCAAGCGCAATGTCGCGATCATCGCCGTCGCGCCGGTCGGCAATTACGCGATCAGGCTCGACTTCGACGACCTCCACAAGACCGGCATTTACACCTGGCGCTATCTGCGCGAGCTGGGCGAGACGGCGGAAGCGAGCTTTGCGGCCTATCTGCACGAGCTGGCGGCAAAAGGGCTCGATCGCGACCGGCCGGGAGAGGCGTAAGGCGAGAAGCGGCCTGAAGGCCCGCGGTCCAGAGGCGCCGCGGACCGCGCGCCTTCAGGCGCGCAAAGAGGACAAGCCCTGCCGGGGCTGTTACCATCGACAGACAAGACGCCCGCCTCACGGGACGAGAAACAAGGGAAAGAAATGTCCGAGAAGATCTACCCCGTCCCGGAGGACTGGAAAAACGCCCGCGTCGACGAAGCGACGTACCGCGCCCTCTATGAGCGCTCGATGAAGGACCCCGACGGCTTCTGGGCGGAGCAGGCGCAGCGGATCGAGTGGATTTCGCCCTTCACCACTGTGAAGCGCTCGAGCTTCGACACGCATAACGTCTCGATCAAATGGTTCGAGGACGGGACCACCAATGTCGCGATGAATTGCATCGACCGGCATCTGCCCGAGCGCGCGAACCAGACGGCGATCATCTGGGAGGGCGACGATCCGTCCGTCTCGAAGCACATCACCTATGGCGAATTGCACGATCATGTCTGCCGCTTCGCCAATGTGCTGAAAAAACACGGCGTCAAGAAGGGCGACCGCGTCACCATCTATCTGCCGATGATCCCCGAGGCCGCCTACGCCATGCTGGCCTGCGCGCGCATCGGCGCCATTCACTCCGTCGTCTTCGGCGGCTTCTCGCCCGAGGCGCTCGCCGGGCGCATCGAGGATGCGCAATCGGACGTTATCGTCACCGCGGATGAAGGTCTGCGCGGCGGCCGCAGAGTGGCGCTGAAAGCCAATGTCGACGCCGCGCTGGAAAAAGTGGAGGCGAAAAGCGTCATCGTCGTCACGCGCACGGGCGCGGAGATCGACTGGGTTCCCGGCCGCGACTTCCGCTACGAGGAAGAAGCGGCGAGCGTTCACGCCGACTGCCCCTATGCGGAAATGGGCGCCGAGGACCCGCTCTTCATCCTCTATACGTCGGGCTCGACGGGCAAGCCCAAGGGCGTGCTGCACACCACGGGCGGTTATCTCGTCTATACGTCGCTCACCCATGAGCTCGTCTTCGACTATCGCCCCGGCGAAGTTTATTGGTGCACCGCGGACGTCGGCTGGGTGACGGGCCACAGCTATATCCTCTACGGCCCGCTCGCCAATGGCGCGACGACGCTGATGTTCGAGGGCGTGCCGAATTACCCCAGCGTCTCCCGCTTCTGGGACGTCATCGACAAGCACGGCGTCAACATCTTCTACACGGCGCCGACCGCCATCCGCGCGCTGATGGCGGCGGGCGAGGAGCCGGTGAAAAAATCCAGCCGCAAATCGCTGCGCCTTCTCGGCTCCGTCGGCGAACCGATCAATCCGGAAGCCTGGGAGTGGTATCATCGCGTCGTGGGCGAAGATCGCTGCCCCATCGTCGACACCTGGTGGCAGACCGAGACGGGCGGCATTCTGATCGCGCCTTTGCCCGGCGCGACCGCGCTGAAGCCGGGCTCCGCAACGCGGCCGCTTTTCGGCGTCTTCCCCGAGATCGTCGACAGCGCCGGCGATGTGCTGGAGGGCGCCTGCGAGGGCAATCTCGTCATCGCCGATTCATGGCCCGGCCAGGTCCGCACGGTTTTTGGCGACCAGGAGCGCTTCGTGCAGACCTATTTCTCCACCTATTCCGGCAAATATTTCACCGGCGACGGCGCGCGGCGCGACGCGGACGGCTATTACTGGATCACGGGCCGCGTCGACGACGTCATCAACGTCTCCGGCCACCGTCTCGGCACGGCGGAAATCGAAAGCGCCCTCGTCGCCCATGAGAAGGTCTCGGAAGCCGCCGTGGTCGGCTATCCGCATGATCTCAAGGGCCAGGGCATCTACGCCTATGTGACGCTGATGGAAGGCGCCCACCCCACCGAGCATTTGCGCAAAGAGCTGGTGAAATGGGTGCGCGAGGAAATCGGCCCCATCGCGACCCCCGACGTAATTCAATTCGCGCCGGGCCTGCCCAAGACCCGCTCGGGCAAGATCATGCGGCGGATTTTGAGGAAGATCGCCGAAGGGGAGTTCGGATCGCTGGGGGATACGTCGACGCTGGCGGAGCCGGGGGTGGTGGAGGAGCTGGTGCGGGGGCGGCCGGCGACTTGAGTCGTCGTAGCGCTGAGGCTGTCGGGAAAGATCAGTGGCCTCTGTCTCGCGACCCAGTGCTCCGAATTCGGCTTAACGAGCAGACGTGTTCCGGCGTCATGGCCGCGCTTGTCGCGGCCATCCACGCCGCGCCGACGCAGAAAGCTGAGAACATGAGCGGGATAACGCCGCTTCTTCTCCCCGCCCGTCGTGATGTCCCGGCGGGGATGCCCGCGACAAGCGCGGGCATGACGTGGCTGCGCAGGGCGCGTTAAGCCGAATTCGTAGCCCTGTCTCGCGACCCGGAAAACTTGACACGCCGCGCCCGCCAATGCCACTCGCGCCCCGACACGTAACGAAAGGGCGGAACGCGCATGGCGAAGGCATTTATTTTCCCCGGTCAAGGTTCGCAGTCGGTCGGCATGGGCAAGGCGCTCGCCGAGAGCTTCGCGCCCGCGCGCGCAGTTTTCGAAGAGGTCGATTCGGCCCTGTCGCAGCCGCTCTCCAAGCTGATGTTCGAGGGCCCGGAGGCCGAACTCACGCTCACCGCCAATGCGCAGCCGGCGCTGATGGCCGTCTCTCTCGCCGCGATTCGCGTGCTGGAGGCCGAGTGCGGCCTCGATCTCGCCAAAGACGCCGCCTTCGTCGCCGGCCATTCGCTCGGCGAATATTCGGCGCTTGCCGCCGCCGGGGCGCTCTCGATCGCCGATACGGCGAAGCTGCTGCGCATTCGCGGCGACGCCATGCAGAAGGCCGTGCCGGTCGGCGAAGGCGCCATGGCGGCGCTGCTCGGCGCCGAGCTCGATCAGGCGAAGGAAATCTCGGCCGAGGCGGCCGCCGCCCTTTCCGCCTGCTGCCAGGTGGCCAATGACAATGGCGGCGGGCAGGTCGTCATCTCCGGCGCGAAAATCGCAGTCGAAAAGGCGATGGAGATCGCCAAGGAAAAGGGCATCAAACGCGCCGTTCTGCTGCCGGTCTCCGCGCCCTTCCATTGCGCCCTGATGCAGCCCGCCGCAGACGCCATGGCCGCCGCGCTCGCCGGCGCCGCCATCTCTGCGCCGCGCGTCCCCGTGGTGGCCAATGTCACCGCGGCGCCGGTCACGGAGCCTGAAACGATTCGCCGTCTGCTGGTCGAGCAGGTGACGGGCGCGGTGCGCTGGCGCGAATGCGTCTCTTACATTGCGGCGCAGGGGGTGGATAAGTTCGTCGAAGTCGGCTCGGGCAAGGTGCTCGCCGGCCTTCTGAAGCGAATCGCGCCCGGCGTCACGGGCATTTCTGTCGGCGCACCGGCCGATCTCGACGCCTATCGGGCTTTCTAAGCCCGCTAAAAAAGAAAAGCCCGGCCGAGCGGCCGGGCTTCCCATCTTCGGCTGAAAGCCGAATCAGTACTTCGCGAGCACCGGAGCCGGAGCGCCGCCGAAGTTGAAGTGATAGTTCACGCCCGCGCGGACCGTGTGGAAGCGAGTGTGATTGTTGACGTTGTTCAGACCCCAGCCGGGGTTGAAGAACGCGTTCTGGTTGCTGCCGCTGATATCCGTGTAGAGATATTCAGCCTTGGCCGACCAGTTCGGCAGGAACTGCCACTCGACGCCGCCGCCAGCGGTCCAGCCGGTCTGCACGGTGCTGTACTGGTTCCACCAGGAGTTACGCTGCACCTCGCCATAGGCGAAGCCGCCCGTGCCATAGACCAGGAACTGCGAGTAGCCCGGGAAGTTGAAGCCGACGCGGCCACGAACGGTGCCGAACCAGTTGATGCGAGCGCGATCAGCGCCGCCCCACCAGCCGTTGCCGCCGCCCGAGCCGATGCTCGTGCCCTGGAAGTCGGTCTCGAGACCGACGACGAACAGCGGGGAGAGCTGGTAGTTGTAGCCGATCTGGCCGCCGCCGACGACGCCGCCGGAGCCGCCGTTGCCCGAGTTCCAGCCCCAATTCGCGACGTTGGAGGACGAGGAGTCCTGCCAGCCGCCGCCGATGTTCAGACCGGCGTAGAAGCCCGTCCAGGTGAGGACCGGCGGCGGGGGAACGAAAACCGGCGGCGGAGCCTTGCGGGAAGGCAGATCCGCAGCCTGCGCAGCGCCGGCCGCCAAGGCGGCCGCGACGGCGATAGCGGAGAGAGTCGTCTTCATTTCATAACCCTTTGCTCAAGTCAGAAACCAAAAATGGCCGCATCCGCCCTGACTTGGCGGCTCTAAGGTGATGCGGACCCCAAGCACAGCGATTGTGTCCGAAAACGAGATTCGAATTCAACCAAGGATGCGCAGAATCTGGCCGCGCCAGAGCTGAAACCTTGCCGGTGTGGTATTTGTGTCACAAGAGAACCTGACCAGTTTACAGAATGTTAGCCATAATTTTTTCCTGTTTCTTTAAGGACGTATGGTTGCGGCGACAAATTCCCGCCGCCTTGGCGCCGCATTTGCCCCCAGCCCCCGAAAGGGCCTCGCAATTTTCCGATTTGCCGTTAAACGGAAACGAGAAAGGAACCGGCGCGGCGCGTCGCGCCCGGTCAGGGAGGGCCGTTGATGTTCGACTTATCAGGCAAAACCGCGTTGGTGACCGGCGCGAGCGGCGGCATCGGCAAGGACATCGCCCGCGGCCTCGTCGCGGCTGGGGCGACGGTGGCGCTTTCCGGCACGCGCCGCGAAGCGCTTGAGGCGCTTGCCGCCGAAATCGGCGGGACCACGCATGTCGTCCCCTGCAATCTGGCCGATAAGGAAGACGCGGAGAAGCTCGTTCCGGCGGCGGAAGCGGCGATGGGCGGGGTCGATATCCTCGTCAACAACGCCGGCGTCACGCGGGACATGCTCTTCATGCGCCTGAAGGACGAGGACTGGAACACAGTGCTCGACATCAATCTCACCGCGGCCTTCCGCCTCTCGCGCGCCGTGTTGCGCGGCATGATGAAGAAGCGCTTCGGCCGAATCATCGGCATCACCTCGGTCGTCGGCGTCACCGGCAATCCGGGCCAGGGCAATTACGCCGCGGCGAAGGCCGGCATGATCGGCATGTCGAAATCGCTCGCGGGCGAGGTCGCCTCGCGCGGCGTCACCGTCAACTGCGTCGCGCCCGGCTTCATCGAGAGCCCGATGACCGACGGCCTCACCGACGCCCAGAAGGAAAGAATCCTGTCCGCCGTGCCGGCCGGCCGGCTCGGAACCGGCGCCGACGTCGCCGCCGCGGTCGTTTATCTCGCGAGCGCAGAGGCGGGCTACGTGACCGGCCAGACGCTGCACGTCAATGGCGGCATGGCCATGATATAAAAGGCGAAAACTGGCGGCGGCGGCGCTGGTTTTTTGCCGCCGCAACGCCGCCTCGCGCCCGATTTTCTCGAAAACGCGCGAAAGCCTGGGCCCTCTCGCCAACCCAATGGAAGTGTGTTACCAGACCTCGCCGCGAGTGGGGCGGCGCCGCCGTATTTCCCAGAGACTAGAGGGCATGAGCGCAGCTTTGCCGCGCCGCCCTCGGGACGCGGCCGGCGCACATGAAATCTTTGGAGAACACGGCGAGCGGATAATGTTCCGCATCGCCGAATCGGTGCGGCTGCACCACAGCAACAGGGACTAAATCAGATGAGCGATGTCGCCGAGCGCGTGAAGAAGATCGTTGTCGAACACCTCGGCGTCGAGCCCGAAAAGGTTGTCGACAAGGCCAATTTCATCGACGATCTGGGCGCCGACTCGCTCGACACCGTCGAGCTGGTCATGGCTTTCGAAGAAGAATTCGGCGTCGAGATTCCCGACGACGCGGCCGAGACCATTCTCACGGTCGGCGACGCCGTGAAGTTCCTCGAGAAGGCCAAGGCCGCCTGATCAGGCGCTGACGAGAAAGGCGCGCCGGCGGCAGGCCGCGCGCTTTTTCCATCGCGCGCCGCCCGACGACTCCGACGGGCGGCGAATATAAACAATCAAGAAAAATCTGAGAGTAAGCCATGCGCAGGGTGGTCGTCACCGGCCTTGGCGTCGTATCGCCCCTGGGCTGCGGCGTCGAAACGAATTGGCGGCGTCTCGTCGCCGGCGAACACGGCTTCCGCCGCATCGACACTTTTGAGGTCAACGACCTCGCCTGCCAGATCGCGGCCGTCGTGCCGCGCGGCGACGGCTCCAACGGCTCCTTCAATCCGGACGACTGGTTCGATCCCAAGGAGCAACGCAAGGTCGACGATTTCATCATCTACGGGACCGCAGCCGCGACCCAGGCGCTCGCCGACGCCGGCTGGAAGGCCGACACGGCTGAGAAGCAGGAGACGACCGGCGTCCTCATCGGCTCCGGCATCGGCGGTCTGGGCGGCATTTACGAGACCTCGATCACCCTGAAGGAAAAGGGCCCGCGTCGCGTGTCGCCCTTCTTCGTCTCGGGCCGAATCATCAATCTCGTCGCGGGCTATGTCTCGATCATGCACGGGCTCAAGGGCCCGAATCATGCGGTCGTGACGGCCTGCGCCACCGGCACCCACGCCATCGGCGACGCCGCGCGCATCATCGCCATGGGCGACGCCGACGTCATGGTGGCGGGCGGCGCCGAATCGCCGGTCAACCGCATCGGCGTTGCGGGCTTCGCCGCCTGTCGCGCGCTGTCGACCGGTTTCAACGACCGCCCGGCCGAGGCCTCGCGCCCCTATGACAAGGATCGCGACGGCTTCGTCCTCGGCGAGGGCGCCGGCTGCGTCGTGCTCGAAGAATATGAGCACGCCAAAGCCCGCGGCGCACGTATCTACGGCGAGCTCATCGGCTATGGCATGTCGGGCGACGCCCACCACATCACCGCGCCGTCGCCCGACGGCGACGGCGCCTATCGCTGCATGAAGATGGCGCTGCGGCGCTCGAATCTTCCGGTCAGCGAGATCGACTATGTCAACGCGCATGGCACGTCGACGCCGCTCGGCGATGAAATCGAGCTCAAGGCGGTGGAGCGGCTGGTCGGCAATCTCGAGGCGAAGCTCTCGATGTCCTCGACCAAATCGGCGATCGGCCATCTCCTCGGCGGCGCCGGCGCGGTCGAGGCGATCTATACGATCCTCGCCATGACCCATGGCGTTGCGCCGCCAACCCGTAATCTCGACAACCCTTCCGTCGAGACGGCGATCGACCTCGTGCCCAAGGTCGCGCGCGAGCGTGAGATCAATGTGGCGCTGTCCAACTCCTTCGGGTTCGGCGGCACCAACGCCTCGCTGCTCTTCCGCCGCGTGTCGTAACACATAGAATACACAAGGGTTTTCAGCGTGCGGCCCGGGCGAAGGCGTTTCGCCCGGGCCGCACGTCTGTTAACCATGGTCGTTCGTTCCTGAATTCGCCACAATAACCGATAGTGTAAGTCGGTTCTTGACAGGCGACTGCGGGCGCTTGCGGCAGGGTCATCTGGATTGGCGTGGTGACGATTATGAGCGACCAGACGGGCGAGAAGACGGCGACGCCGAAAGACGAGGCAAAGACCGCTCCGGAAGCGACGGCGCAATCGACACAAACTCAGCCGCAGTCGCCGGGCGCCGAGCCCGCGGCGCCCCCGGACGGCGCCGAGGCGAAATCCGCAGCGCCGACGGAGGAGCCGGCGGCTTCCTCCTTCTTCCGCCGCCGCGCCGCCATACAAAGCGCCAAACCGGCCGAGGCGCCGCCAGCCCCCCCGCCGAAGAAGAAGCGGCGCCGGGAAGGCACGCTTTCGGCGATGAGCGGCTTCCTGAGCTTCCTTCTTGTCGCACTGGTCGCCGGCGTTTTCGGCGTGATCGCGGTGATGCATAAGCTCAAGGAGCCGGGCCCGCTCGGCGCCGACAAGATCGTCTATATGCCCCCGCGCAGCGACGTGCCGGAAATGCTCTCGCAGCTCGAACGCGAGGGCGTGATCGACAGTCCCGGCCTGATGAATTTGGCGCTGTTGATCGAAGGCGCGCGCAGCAAGCTGAAGCCCGGCGAATATCTCTTCAAGAAAAGCGCCAGCCTGCGCGAGGTCATCGACGAGCTCGTCGCCGGCAAGCAGCTCATGCATAGCCTGACGATTCCCGAAGGTCTGACGAGCGAGCAGATCGCCCAGCGTCTGCGCGAATCGGACATGCTTCTCGGCGATATTCTGGAAACGCCGAAAGAAGGCGCGCTGCTGCCCGAGACCTATAAATTCCCGCGCGGCTTCCCGCGCGCCAAGCTCCTCGCCAAGATGCAGGAGGACCAGCGCAAGCTCCTCGATCATATTTGGGCGAAGCGCGCCAAGGATCTGCCGCTGCGCTCACCCTATGAGCTGGTGACGCTCGCCTCCATCGTCGAGAAGGAGACCGGCAAGACGGAGGAGCGCCCACGCGTCGCCGCCGTTTTCTCGAATCGCCTGCGAAAGGGCATGCGTCTGCAGTCCGACCCGACAATCGTTTACGGCCTCGTGGGCGGCAAGGGCACGCTGGGCCATAGCATTATGCGTTCCGAAATCGAGAAGTGGACGCCCTACAACACTTACGCCGTCGATGGTTTGCCGCCGGGGCCCATCGCCAATCCCGGCAAGGCGGCGTTGGAAGCGACCGCCAATCCCGCCAATACGCGCGATCTCTATTTCGTCGCCGACGGCACGGGCGGACATGTCTTCGCCGAATCGCTCGATCAACACGCTCGCAATGTCCAGAACTGGCGCAAGCTCGAGCAGGACCAAAAGGCCAAGCTGACCCCCGGCGCGGACCAATCCGTCCCGGCGGCAGTTCCGCCCGCAACGCCCAAGACCGACAAGCGCACCCAGGCGCCGATTGGCCGGCTGATGGCGCTCGACGCCGGCAACCCGGATTTTCCGCCGGGCCGCGCCATGTCGCCTCGCGAAGGAGCCCCGCATCGGCTGGGCAAGTTCAGCCCGGCGGGAGCGGCCTTTTTTCTCGGCGGACATGACGATCCCACCGCCGACGCCGCCCCACACCTCGCGCGCCTGCGGGTCGCCCGGCCCTATTTCACGCAGGAATCCGCCCAGCCGAAGGCGCTCCACAACGGCTTCGACCCGACGCTCCTTGCCGCCGGCGCTCCGGCGTCCGACAATGAAGGCGAAGACGGCTCGATTGGCCCCGACATGATGGCGCGCGAGGGCGCCGACGGAAAGGCGCTCCCGGAAGAGGTCGCCTCCTATCCAGTCTCTCCGGCGCGCCGGGCGGAGCAGAAGGCCCGCGCGGCCCGGTTGGGCCTGTCGGCCGGCTCTGACGAATTGCCCGCGGACACCCTGGCCGTGAAGGCCTCGATGGAAGAAACGGCGGCGGCCTCTTCGGCGGGAGGGCCGATCGCTCTCGCCGCGGCGCCACAACACGCCCGCCCGCGGGCATTCGACGCCTCGGAAGGCACGACGCTCGACCCGCTGCGCGACAAGAGCTGGGATCTGACGTCGGCGAAGACCGTTCCCTCGAGCGCCGAAATTCGCTAAATCCGGGTCGTTAACCCCGGAGAGTCCGTGACCGCTTCTTTTGTCGCCAGCATGACCGGCTTCGCCCGCGCGCGCGGAAGCCATGGCCCCTGGAGCTATGCCTGGGAGCTGAAAACCGTCAATGCAAAGGGGCTGGACCTGCGGCTGCGCGTCCCGCCGAATTTCGACGCCGTCGAGATCAAGGCACGCGCCGCCATTTCCGCCCGCCTTGCGCGCGGCTCGGTCTTCGGCAATCTGACCGCCAAACGCGCCGAGGAAGAAGGCTCGGCGCGGATCAATCGCCCGGCGCTCGACCGGCTGCTCGCCGCGCTCGACGACCTTCCGCAGCTTGCGAGCCTGCGACCCGCCTCGCTCGACGGCCTGCTGGCGATCCGGGGCGTTGTCGAGATCGTCGAGCCGGAAGACGACGAGGCGCAGCGCGCGGGTCTGGAAAAGAACCTTCTCGGCGCCCTGGACGAGACGCTCGACGCGCTCCTTGCCTCGCGCCGCGCGGAAGGCGCCGCGCTGACGGCCGTGCTGCGTGAGCGCCTGACCCGGATCGGCGCGCTCACCGCCCAGGCCGACGCTTTGCCGGCGCGCCAGCCCGAAGCCGTTCGCCAGCGGCTCGCCCAGCAAGTGGCGCGGCTCCTCGAAAGCGCCGAGGGCCTGGACCCGGCGCGTCTCCATCAGGAGGCGGTGCTGCTCGCGGTGAAGGCCGATATTCGCGAGGAGCTCGATCGTCTTGCGGCGCATGTGGCGAGCGCGCAGAAACTCCTCGCCGAGGGCGGCCCCGTAGGGCGGCGGCTCGATTTTCTGGCGCAGGAATTTTCGCGCGAGACCAATACGCTTTGCGCCAAGTCCAACGATCCGGCTCTCACCGAGATCGGGCTGGAATTGAAGATCGAGGTCGAGCAGTTGCGCGAGCAGGTGCAAAATATCGAATAGGCCATCCCAGCGGTTGAAAGAGCGGCCCCAATTGCCTATTGCCGATCGCCAACACTCGTGACAATCGTCGCCATGGACCATTCCCTTCCGCTGCGCCGCGGCGTCGTGCTCATCCTTTCCTCTCCCTCCGGCGCCGGCAAGACCACGCTGACGCGGATGCTGCTGCAGGACCGCGATCTCGACCTTACGCTTTCCATATCGGTGACAACCCGCGCGCGCCGGTCGAGCGAGGTCGACGGCATTCACTACCGCTTCATCACCGAGCGCCAGTTCATCGCCATGCGCGACGCCGGCGACTTGCTGGAATGGGCGGAAGTGCACGGCAATTTCTACGGCACGCCGCGCGGGCCGGTCGAGGCCATCCTGGCGCAGGGGCGCGACTCGCTTTTCGACATCGACTACCAAGGGACGCGCCAGGTGCGCGAGAAGATGGGCGCCGACGCGGTGACCGTCTTCATCCTCCCGCCGTCGATGAAGGAGCTGCGCGCCCGGCTGGAGCGCCGCGCCGAGGACGCGCCCGAAGTGATCGAACGGCGGCTGGAGAACGCCCGCAAGGAGATCGCGCGCTGGAGGGACTATGACTATGTCATCGTCAACGACGATCTGCAGCGCTCCTTCGACGATCTGATCGCCATATTGCGCGCCGAGCGCCAGCGCCGCCAGCGCCGCGAGCGCGAGATCGAAAGCTTCGTGGCCAAGCTTCTCGACGAATAGGCTTCCGCGCGGGGCGCGCTATCTCGCCCCCATGCCCGCCTTCGCCCTCAAGCGTGTCTATGAGCCGCCAAAGCCGGGAGACGGCGCGCGCGTGCTTGTCGACCGGCTCTGGCCGCGCGGCCTGACGAAGGAAAAGGCGGCGGTCGACCTGTGGGCGAAGGACGTCGCGCCAAGCCGTGAATTGCGCCGCTGGTTCGGCCACGCGCCCGAGCGCTGGGGGGAGTTTCAGGCGCGCTATCGCGAGGAGCTCGAAAGCCCGGAAGCGCAAGAGCAGATCGCGACGCTGCGCGCCTTGGCGCGCAAGGGACGCGTGACGCTGCTCTACGCCGCCGCCCATGATGAGGAAATGAACAACGCCGTCGCGCTGCGAAGCGTCCTGCGCCACAAAGCAAGCTAATGGACCGCGGGCCTTCAGGCCCGCATTTTTCAAGCGAGCCTGAAGGCTCGCGGTCCGCTATTGCCGCAGCATATCGAACGCGCGAGCGAGCGCCACGAAACCCGCGACGTCCACCTCCTCGGCGCGCTTCGTTTCCTCGATCCCAGCCTGCGCGAGCAGCGCCCCAGCATCGACGCCGAGGCTCTTGAGGCTCTGGCGCAGCATCTTGCGCCGTTGTCCGAAGGCGGCTTGCGTCACGCGTGAGAGCGATTGCGGATTGCAAGGAAGAGGCGCCGGATTGGGGACCAGCTCCACCACGGAAGAGGTCACTTTCGGCGGCGGCGTAAAGGCGGCGGGAGAGACGTCGAAGAGAATGCGGGCGCGCGTGCGCCAGCCGCAGAGCACGGCGAGACGGCCGTAATCGGCGCGGTTTGCCGGCGTCGCGACGATTCGCTGCGCCACTTCCTTCTGGAACATGAGCACGTAGCGGTCGAAGACCGATGGCCAGGGCTCGGCCTCGATCCAGCGGGTAAGCAGGGCTGTCGCGACATTATAGGGAAGATTGGCGCAGATGCGGGCGCGCGGCTGTTCGCCAGCGGCGCGAAGCGATGCAGAGCCGGGCTCCTGCTCCTTGATTGCTTCGCCTTCGGCTCGCAACGACGGCTGATGCGCGCACGCCACTTCGGCGACGTCGATCTCCAGAGCGTCGCCTTCGACGATCGTCAGGCGGCCGGGGTAATGCGCGGCGATTTCGCTTAAGGCGGGCAGGCAGCGCTGGTCGCGCTCTATGGCGACGACCCGCGCCCCCTGCGCCAGAAGCGCGCGCGTCAGGCCGCCCGGGCCGGGGCCGATCTCGATGACGACCGTATCCTCGAAAGGCCCGGCGGCGCGGGCGATGCGGCTCGTGAGATTGAGATCGAACAGGAAATTCTGGCCGAGCGTTTTTTTGGCGTCGAGGCCGTGGCGCGCGACGACCTCGCGCAGCGGTGGCAGATCGTCGATCACGCGGTCATCCGTCCCGCTAGCTTGATCGCCTCGATCAGGCTGGTGGGGTTGGCGACGCCCTTCCCGGCGATGTCGAAGGCCGTGCCATGGTCGGGCGAGGTGCGCACGAACGGCAGGCCGAGCGTGACATTCACGCCGCGGTCGAAAGCGAGCGTCTTGATGGGGATCAGCGCCTGATCATGCGTCGGGCAGAGCGCGACGTCATATTTCGCGCGGGCGGCGGCGTGGAACATCGTGTCGGCCGGGTGCGGGCCGCTAACCTGGATGCCTTTGGCGCGCAGGACGTCGAGGGCAGGCGCGATCGTCTCGATTTCCTCACGCCCGAGGGCGCCGTCTTCTCCGGCGTGCGGATTGAGCCCCGCGAAAGCCAGCCTCGGATTGGCGAGTCCAAAGCGGTTTTTCAGATCGCGGGCGACGATCTCTCCGGTCTCGACGATGAGCTCCTTCGTCAACCGCTTCGGCGCCGCGGCGAGCGGAATGTGAATGGTGATGGGCACGACGGCGAGTTCTTGCGACCAAAGCATCATCACCGCGCGGGCGTCAGCCTTGAAGCGACGCCGCGCCAATTCGCCGAGAAACTCCGTATGTCCGGGATGCGGGAAGCCTGCTGCGTAAAGCACGGATTTTGCGATCGGGTTTGTCACGACGGCGCGCGCTTCCCCCGCGACGACATGATCAACGGCCCGTTCGATCGAGGCGATGGTCGCCGTGGCGTCCTCTGGATCGGGACGGCCGAATGGGCCCCGCACGTCGTAACCATGGGAAACGACGGGTAGCGCGCGGTCGAAAATCTCGGCCGCATGTGCTGGCGTCGTCTCCTCGAGCGGGACGTTCATCCCGAGCGACCGTGCGACGCGCATAAGGTGAGCTGCGTCGGTGATGATGAAGAAGGGCGGAAGGCCGGCGGCGTCCCTCGCGGCATAGGCTTCGAGGGCCAGCTCCGGCCCGATGCCCGAAGGATCGCCCTGGGTCAGCGCGAGCGGGAGGGTCATCGAGCGCCCAATTCGGTGGATCGGCGCAGGCGGCGCGTCAGTCGTGAACTCATGGGGAAACAGTTGCGCAGGACGTCGCGGAAATCAAATTGGGCGCCAATGCGTGAAGCGCCTCGGTCCACAATGGATGTTCGAGACCTTTACGCCGACGAGGATTCGGCCTCGTCGATCAACCCGTTCTCCAACCGACGAGCGGTGAAAAAATGCCCCGGCGGTCTCGCCGGGGCCTTTGCGGGTTCTCGTGAATCGCCGGTTCAGCGAGCGCCCTCGAGAGTGATGTTGCCCGTTGGGTCGTGCGGGCGCCCTCGGAAGACGTAAGGCGACTGATGACGCGTCGCGTCGCGGGGCGTGACGCTCAGCACCTCGTCGCGTCGGTGCTTTTGCATCGATTGATCCCAGACCTCATCGAAATCGAAGAATCTGTCGGAAGCGCAGGCCGGGGCGGCAGAGAGCACAACACCCAGCGCCGCGGCCGCAAAGAGCAATTTGACGGACATTGGTTTCCTCCATCTCCAGAGCGCCTCCCGGATTCGGCGAACGCCAACCCGACATTGCGTCTGTAAAAAGGAGTGTTGTTCATCTCACTGTCACAATAAAGTGGATATTGGATTCCCCCCTCGCGGACATATTCGCGCAATATGTTCGGACGCTCAAAAAAATGCGCGCCGCTCGGGACGAACGGCGCGCAGGACGATGCGATCGGGAAGCGGACGTATACGAGATCCGCTTATTGGGCCGGCGTCATTCCCGACGCTCGCTCGAGCGAGCAATCAGGAATTCAAAGCAAAACCAGCGTTTTTTGGCTCTGGATTCCCGGTCGGGCGTTCAGCCCGCCGGGAATGACATTCCCCAATGCGAGCTGTTCAAACGAAAATAGTGTTACGC
The DNA here is from genome assembly GCF_027925385.1 of Methylocystis iwaonis. NCBI lineage: Bacteria > Pseudomonadati > Pseudomonadota > Alphaproteobacteria > Hyphomicrobiales > Methylocystaceae > Methylocystis > Methylocystis iwaonis. The sequence continues at coordinate 233,568 of NZ_AP027142.1, read as the reverse complement.
CTTGCCGGCCTGGGCGTGCGGCACGCCTTCCTTGTCGAAGAGCGCAACGAGTTCGCCCGACTGGAACATTTCCCGGGTGATGTCGCAGCCGCCGATGAACTCGTTCTTGATGTAGAGCTGCGGGATCGTCGGCCAGTTGGAATAGGTCTTGATGCCTTCACGGATTTCGCCGTCGGCAAGCACATTGATCGCCTTGTAGGGCACGCCGATATGGTTGAGGATTTGCACCACTTGCATGGAGAATCCGCACTGCGGGGCCTGCGGGGTGCCCTTCATGAAGAGGACGACGTCGGAAGATTCGATCTCGCTCTTGATGCGGCTGTTGGCGTCGGACATCTGCTTTTCCTTTCCTGCGGCGTTCAAGGCGCCGCTTCTGGCCTCGTCATTTTACGGCGCGCGGGTCGTCAACGCCAGCGCGTGAAGCTCGCCGCCCAGCCGTGAGCCGAAGGCCGCATTCACGAGCTGATGCTGCTTCACCCGCGACAGCCCACGAAACTGCTCGGAAACAACCGTCGCAGCCCAGTGGTCGTTGTCGTCGGCGAGCGCAGTCAGCTCGATGGTCGCGTCGGGGAGGGCGGCCTTGATGATGCTTTCAATCTCGGCGGCGGGCATAGGCATTGGGTTCGTCCTCTTTGCGTCATGAATTGTCGGGAAAGACACTGTCGTCCCCGGCCATGAAGGCCGGAAGCGGCGTTTCATGCGCTTTGCGCAGTTCGGAGAGCAATATCGGCGCCTCGCCGGGGAGCTTCAAGGAATCGCCGCCTGTGACACCAAGTGTCACAGCGGAAATGCCAGCATCCACACATGCGGCCAAAACAGTCAGAGCGTCCTCGCCAGCGGTGACAAGGCAACGGGCCTGATCCTCGCCAAAGAGAACAGCGTGTCTCGGGCCATCGGGAAGCGTCGAAACGGCGGCGCCGATCCCGCCCGCAAGCGCCATTTCCGAAAGCGCGACGGCGAGGCCGCCGTCGGAAAGGTCATGCGCGGCGGAGACTTTGCCCGATAGGATGAGCTCACGAACGAAATCGCCGTTCTTGCGCTCGGCGGCCAGATCGACCGGCGGCGGCGCGCCTTCCTTGCGGCCGCAAACTTCCGCGAGATAAGCGGACTGGCCAAGCCAGCCCTTGGTCTCGCCGATGAGCAGAATCGTTTCGCCCTCGCGCGCGAAGCCAGGCGTCGCGGAGGTCGCGACATCCGCGATGACGCCGACGCCGCCGATCGCCGGCGTCGGCAGAATGCCGGCGCCCTGCGTCTCGTTGTAGAGAGACACATTGCCGGAGACGATCGGGAAATCGAGCGCCGCCGCCGCCTCGCCGATGCCCTGCAGGCAGCCCACGAACTGGCCCATATATTCGGGCCGCTCGGGATTACCGAAGTTGAGATTGTCAGTGAGCGCCAAAGGCTTCGCGCCGGTGACGGTGATGTTGCGCCAGGCTTCCGCCACCGCCTGCTTGCCGCCCTCGACGGGATCGGCGGCGCAATAGCGGGCGGTCACGTCGGTCGTCACAGCCAGGCCCTTCGGCCCCTCCTTGACGCGAATCACCGCTGCGTCGCCGCCGGGACGACGCACGCTGTTGCCGAGAATGAGATGGTCATATTGCTCCCAGACCCAGCGCTTGGAGCAAAGATTAGGCGTCGACAGAAGCCTCAACAGCGCGTCGCGGTTCGAGAGCGGCGGCGTCACGGCGGCCGGGTCGATCACCGGCTGTTTGGGCGAGGGAACCCAGGGCCGGTCATAGACCGGCGCCTCGTCGCCAAGCTCCTTGATCGGCAGATCGGCTTTCACCTCGCCCTTGTGTTTCACGACGAAACGCAAATCGTCGGTAGTCTTGCCGACGATGGCGAAATCGAGCCCCCATTTGCGGAAAATGCCCTCGGCCTGTTCCTCGAGCTCCGGCTTCAGCACCATGAGCATGCGCTCCTGGCTCTCCGAGAGCATCATCTCATAGGCTGTCATGCCTTCCTCGCGGCAGGGCACGGCGTCGAGGTCGAGCTCGATGCCCAGATTGCCCTTGGCGCCCATCTCGACCGCCGAGGAGGTGAGCCCCGCCGCGCCCATGTCCTGAATGGCGATGACGGCGCCCGAGGCCATGAGCTCGAGGCAGGCCTCGAGCAGCAGCTTCTCGGAGAAGGGATCACCCACCTGCACGGTCGGCCGTTTCTCCTCGGCGTCCGCCTCGAAGGCGGCCGAGGCCATGGTCGCGCCATGAATGCCGTCGCGGCCGGTCTTGGAGCCCAGATAGACGATCGGGTTTCCGACGCCCGCCGCAGCCGAATAGAAAATCGCATCCGCCCGCGCGAGGCCCACCGCCATGGCGTTGACGAGGATGTTCCCGTCATAGCTCGCGTCGAATTCGGTCGAGCCGCCAACCGTCGGCACACCGAAGCTATTGCCGTAGCCGCCAACGCCCGCAACGACGCCCGAGACAAGATGCCGCGTCTTGGGATGGGCCGGCCGGCCAAAGCGCAGGAGGTTCAGACAGGCGATCGGCCGCGCGCCCATGGTGAAGACGTCGCGCAAGATGCCGCCCACGCCCGTCGCGGCGCCCTGATAGGGCTCGATGAAGGACGGATGATTGTGGCTCTCCATCTTGAAGACGCAGGCGTCGCCGTCGCCGATGTCGATGACGCCGGCGTTCTCGCCGGGACCCCGGATGACCCAGGGCGCCTTGGTCGGCAGCTTGCGCAGATGGATGCGCGAGGATTTATACGAGCAGTGCTCGTTCCACATGGCCGAGAAAATGCCCAGCTCGGTGAAGCTCGGCGCACGGCCGATCAGCTTCAGGATGCGGTCATATTCGTCGGCTTTGAGCCCATGCGCGGCGGCGAGTTCGGCGTCGACCTTGGGTTCAGCGGGGGAGGCGTTGGCGGTCAAATGAGCAGGCCCTGCGCAAAGGCGGCGCTTTTTTGGGCGCCGCGGGGGCGCCGAAAGCGCCGGAATTGCCTGAGAGTCTCAAGCGATTTTTCGTAAACCTCGATTAGCGCCGGGCGTCCCGCAAGGCAACAGCACAAAAATGTTGCGCTACGGACACAATGCCAAAGAATGAACAGTCCACAGCGTTTTTATTGATCTTTATCAAGCGTAGGCGTCCAAAAACGTAGCAACTTCTTTGCCGACTCGGCGCGGACGGCGTCGACCGTCCACCGAAGCGATTTCGAGGGGGTTCCGATGAGGAATATTGTTCGCGGCGCTGTCGCCGCCATTGCGTTGGGGACGGCCGCCGTCTCTGCTCACGCGGCCGATCTGCCGAGCATCAAGGCTCCGCCGCCGGCGCCGGTGTTCGTCGACACCTATCAGCCCTTCCAGATCCGCCTCAAGGTCGGCAGCCTGATCCCGCTCGACGGCACCGCCAAGATCTATGACGCTGGCGCGGTGCATCCCACGCTCGCCGCCCTCGGCGTTCCCGGCGGCAGCGTCGGCGTCGCCACTGGCCTGAGCGCCGGCTATGGCAGCCTGGTGCCGGGCGCCAGCACGAGCATCTCCACCTCCGTCATCCCGATGCTCGACGTCGCCTATTATCTGACCAAGAACTGGGCGATCGAGGCCATCTGCTGCGTTTCGCCGCATCATATCCAGGGCACGGGCGTTCTGGCCGGCTCCAGCCTGGCGCACACCTGGGCGTTCCCGCCGTCCGTGATGCTGCAGTATCACTTCACGAACTTCGGCGCCTTCCAGCCTTACCTGGGCGTCGGCGTGAACTTCACGACCTTCTGGGGCACCCGCGCCGGCAACAACAATTGGGCGCTCAATTTTGCCCCCGGTTCGACCGCCACCACGCTTGGCGCTTTCGGCGCCACTGCGAGCTTCTACTCGGCCAGCATCACCCCGTCCTGGGGCGTCGTCGGCCAGGCTGGCGCGGACTACATGTTCAACGAACACTGGGGCGTCAACGTCGATGTGAAATACATCATGGTGGAGCCCAACGCGCACGCCAATATCGTGGCCTTCATCCCGGGCCCGGTTGGCGCGGCGCTCAATCCGGTCTTTGTCCCGGTCAACGCTGCGGTGAAGATCAACCCGCTGGTCGTCTCCGCCGGTCTGACCTACCGCTTCGGCGGCGATTGGGGCGTTCCGAAGCTCCTGCCGTTCTGATCCGAACGTCTCAAACTTAAAAGAAAACCGGCCCTAGCGGCCGGTTTTTTTATTGGCGAGTAGACCAGGTTGCTAGCCGTGGTCTTATACCGTTTCCGTTTGAATAGCTCGGATTGGGGCTTGTCATTCCCGACGGGCCGAAGGCCCGATCGGGAATCCAGAGCCACAAACGCGCTGGTTTGGCTCTGGATTCCCGATCGCTCGCTACGCGAGCGTCGGGAATGACACCGAACCAATCAAGCGGATCTCGTATTACGCGTTTTCGCTAAAGGATCTCGGCCGTCATTGCGAGCGGAGCCAAGCAATCCAGGGCAGTGATGGGGCTCTGGATTGCTTCGTCGCTTACGCTCCTCACAATGACGGCAGCGCTGCTCGAACCGAATTTTTCAGCCCGCTGGGAATAACGCAAGTCACCGCGGCTTCGCCGAGCGGCTCAAATCACCCATTCAACAGCCGACAAATCGCGTCGAGCTGGTCGAGCGATTGATAGCGGATGCGAATCTCCCCCCGCTCTCCTTGATTTTTGATCTCCACCGCCATGCCGAGCGAATCGCCGAGCGATTTTTCCAAGGCGCGGGTATTGGCGTCCTTTTCCGGGCGCGGCTTTTTACCGCCATCGGAGTCGTTGGCCGGAGATTGGGCGTTCGTCTGAGCCTGGCTCATGGCCTCGACGTCACGCACGGTCAGCCCCTGTTCGACGATCTGCCGCGCCACCGCCTCAGGGTTCTCGACCGCCAGCAGCGCACGAGCGTGACCGGCTGAAATCTTGCCGTCCTGCACCAGCATTTTGGCGCCTTCCGGGAGGTTCAGCAGCCGCATCGTATTGGCGACATGCGAGCGGCTTTTGCCGATAATCTTGGCGATGTCGCTCTGGGAATAGCTGAACTCGGCGCCCAGACGCTCATAGCCCTTCGCTTCTTCTATCGCGTTGAGGTCAGCGCGCTGGACATTTTCGATGATCGCGAGCTCGAGCGCTTCCTTGTCATCGGCCTCGTGGATGACGACTGGAACATCCGCAAGACCGGCGGCCTGGGCGGCGCGCCAGCGTCGCTCGCCGGCGATGATCTCATAGGCGTCGGCGACGCCCGGAATCGCGCGCACGACGATCGGCTGGATAATGCCCTTTTCGCGGATGGAATTCGAGAGGTCTGCGAGGTCCTCCTCGCGAAACATGGTGCGCGGATTGCGCGGATTGGGGCGCAAAAACTCGATCGGAACCTTGCGCTGTCCACGCGGACGCTCACTGGGCGCCTCATCTCCGGCGTCGCCCAAAAGCGCCGCCAGGCCGCGACCAAGCCGTCGGCGCGGTTCTTCTGCCATATCGAAAACGCTCCCTAATGGTCGTAACTGTATTGCCGAAACTACGCCGCTCTCAGGCGCTTCTCGCGCTGGATCACTTCGGAGGCGAGCTTGAGATAGGCCTGGCTACCGGAGCATTTCAGATCATAGAGCAGCACCGGCTTGCCGTGAGACGGCGCTTCGGAAACGCGCACATTGCGCGGAATCATCGTCTCATAGACCTTGTCGCCCATGAAGCGCCGCACATCCGCCGCGACCTGGGTCGCGAGATTATTGCGCGGGTCGTACATGGTCAGCACGACGCCATGGATCGACAGTTTCGGATTGAGCGTCCGCGTCACCTGCTCGACAGTCGAGAGAAGCTGCGACAGACCTTCGAGCGCGAAGAATTCGCATTGCAGGGGCACGACAACCGCATCGGCGCTCGCCAGCGCATTGATGGTCAGCAGATTGAGCGACGGCGGGCAATCGACGAGAATATAGTCGTAGCGCTTGCCGTCGAGATGATGCTCCGCTGCCGCGAGCTCGGCCAACGCGCGCTTCAGCCGAAAGGCGCGATCCTTGTCGCCGGCGATCTCCAACTCGACGCCCAGCAGATCGAGCGTCGAAGGCGCGATCGACAGGCGCGGCACGACCGTCTGGACAATGGCGTCGGCAAGGCTCGACTCGCCAAGCAGGACGTCATAGGTCGAAATCTTACGGCTCTTTCGATCGACGCCAAGGCCGGTGGAGGCATTGCCCTGCGGATCGAGATCGATGACCAGCACTTCCTCGCCCACAGCGGCAAGCGCCGTGCCGAGATTGATCGCTGTGGTGGTTTTGCCGACGCCGCCCTTTTGGTTGGCGAGGACGAGCACGCGCTGGCCGCTATTTTCTCCGGACAAAATCTGCCTCTGAAGGTGAATGGACGACGATCAATCTGGCGCGCTTATGCGTGCGGCTCTGAACAGTCTCGTAAGTAAAATTACCGACAGGCTGAGCGGCGGTCAATTCATCACGCCATTCCTCGCCCTTTAAAAACACCGCTTTTGCGCCGTTTTCCAAAGGTTCGCGCGTCATTTCCACAAGCCGGGCGAGGGGGGCTAGAGCGCGAGCGCTGATGGCCTCGACTTTCCCTGCCAGGGGCGGCAAGGCTTTCTCGATCCGCTCGGCATGGATCTCGACGGGCGCGCCTGTTTCACGTGAAACAGCCCGTAGGAACGCCGCCTTGCGCTGATCGCTCTCGATCAAATGAACTAAAGCGCCGTCAACTCCTTTGCGTAAAAGGGCCGTCACCAACCCCGGAAACCCGGCGCCGGAGCCAATATCCGCCCAAATCCTCGCCTCAGGCGCACATTCTGCGACCTGCGCCGAGTCCGCAAAGTGGCGCAACCAGACATCGCCCAACGTGTTGGGGGCGACGAGATTAATCTTCGCCTGCCAGCGTTGAAGCAATTGCTCATAGACCGAAAGTTCGCCTTCGATCTTCCGCAGGGCTGGGACAAGTTCGAGCGCCGCAGCGCGAGAGGCTCCGCTCACGCGCGACGCGCCCATGCTGCGAGAAGTGTTAGAGCTGACGGAGTCATGCCGTCGATTCGCTGCGCCTGGCCGAGTGTCCGCGGCTTCAGGAAGGCGAGCTTCCCACGCAGCTCAGCGGATAGACCAGCAATGGCGTGATAATCCAACGTATCCGGCAGGGCGAGTTCCTCGTCTCTTCTGAAAGCGTCGATGTCCGCCTGTTGCCGGTCGAGATAGACGGCATAGCGCGCATCAGTCTCGATCCGCTCGGCTGTCGCTGCATCAATCTGGCCAAGTTGAGGCCAAATCTCCCTCAAAGACCCAAGCGTGACAGAAGGCAAAGCGAGGAGAGCAAAACCGCTGCGGCGCTGGCCGTCCTGATTGACGGCAAGCCCATGTTTCAACGCCGCCGCTGAGGTCAAAGAGATGCTTTCCAGCAAAGCACGCGCGCGGGCCAGTTTCTCCGCCCTTGCGCGGTAAACCGCTTGGCGCTCGCCTCCGATGCAACCAATATCGATGCCCTTTGGCGTCAGCCGCTCGTCCGCATTATCCGCCCGCAGAGAGAGCCGGTATTCGGCGCGAGAGGTGAACATTCGATAGGGTTCCGTTACACCGCGCGTGACGAGATCGTCGATCATGACCCCGAGATAGGCCCCGGCGCGATCGAAAATCACCGCGCTCTTTCCTTGCGCCAAACGCGCGGCGTTGAGCCCCGCGACGAGGCCCTGGGCGGCGGCTTCCTCATAGCCGGTCGTGCCATTGATCTGGCCCGCCAGGAAAAGGCACCTCAGGCGCTTTGTTTCCAGGCTGGGCAGAAGCTCGCGCGGATCGACATAGTCATATTCGATGGCGTAGCCCGGCCGGAGAATAAAGGCCTTTTCGAGGCCCGGTATCGACTGAATGAAGGCGTGCTGGGTCGCGACCGGCAGAGAGGTCGATATGCCGTTCGGATAGACAGTGTCGTCGTCGAGCCCTTCCGGCTCCAGGAAGATTTGATGCCCGTCACGATCGCCAAAGCGCGTGACCTTATCCTCGATAGAAGGGCAGTAGCGCGGACCCGGCCCAGAGATGGCGCCGGTCTTGAGCGGAGAACGATGGAGATCGGCGCGGATAATCTCATGCGACCGAGCCGTCGTCCGCGTAATCGCACAGGCGACCTGGGGATTTTCGATCCGCTCAGTGAGGGTCGAAAAGGGCTCGGGCGTCTCGTCGCCATATTGCTTTTCGAGGCTCTCCCAGGCGATCGTCTTGCCGTCGAGCCGGGCTGGAGTGCCGGTCTTGAGGCGGCCAACCGCAAAGCCTGCTGACCGCAGACGGCGCGAAAGACCGAGCGCCGGCGGATCGCCCATTCGGCCAGCGGGGGTGCGCTCGTCTCCTATGTGGATCATCCCGCCAAGAAAAGTGCCGGTCGTGATGACGATTGCGTCTGCGTGAATTATGTCGCCAGCGCCGGTCGACACGCCTCGGACCTCATCTCCCTCGACCAGAAGGTCCTCGACTGAGGCTTCGACAATCGACAAATTCGGGACCGCCTCGATGGCTGCAAGCATAGCGGCTCGATAGAGCTTGCGATCCGCTTGGGCGCGGGGCCCACGCACGGCCGGGCCCTTTGAGCGATTGAGCATTCGAAATTGGATGCCGCCCAGATCGGCGACGCGGCCCATGAGTCCGTCGAGCGCATCGATCTCGCGAACCAATTGGCCCTTGCCGAGCCCGCCGATCGCGGGATTGCACGACATCACGCCGATCGTCGCGCGGGAATGCGTGACAAGCGCCGTCTTCGCGCCCATCCGCGTAGCCGCAGCCGCGGCTTCGCAGCCGGCGTGCCCGCCGCCGATCACGATGACATCGAAATGTTTCATATCCCCCTGCAAGCTTCCTCTCCGAAGCCCTCGCACTGTTTCACGTGAAACAGTCTATTTACTTACCGATGCAAAAGCGCGCGAACACGGCCTCAAGAACGTCTTCGACATCCACCGCGCCGACGATACGCCCAAGCGCTCTTCCGGCGGAACGTAAATCTTCCGCGATGAATTCCAAGTCTTTTTCAGCGCCCAGGGCCGAGCCGAGACAGGCCGCGGCGGCTGAGATTGCCGTGCGGTGACGCTCACGGATGAGCAAAGCAGAAGCCCCATCGCCCAAGCGCTGTCTTGCGAACTCGCCGACGTCTTTCAAGAGGGTGTCCACACCCGATCCGGTTTCTGCGGAAATCCCAAGCCAGCCAGCAGGGGCAGGCGTTAAATCCGTCTTCGTCGCAACCTTCAGCACATCGACATGCGCCGCCATCTCCGGCTTCGGCTCGTGAGCGTCCGGAGACAGCCAGAGGACGAGATCCGCCGTTCCGATCCGCTCAAGCACCCGGTCGACGCCGATCCGCTCAATTTCGTCCGCCGCGTCGCGCAGGCCCGCGGTGTCGACGAAGGTCACGGGCAATCCCACGACGTCGAGATGCGCCTCGATCATGTCCCGCGTCGTGCCCGGGGTGGGCGATACGATTGCGAGGTCGCGGCACGCCAGCGCGTTGAGGAGCGTCGATTTCCCGGCATTAGGCGCGCCGAGGATCATTACGAGGAAGCCCTCGCGCATTCGCTCGGAGGCGGGGGCCGCTTTCAGCGCGGCGTGCATCTCCACAAGCAAGGGCTCCAGCAATTGGCGTAGCCGCGCTTGGTCGAAACTCCCGACGTCGCTTTCGTCGCTGAAATCCAGTTCCGCCTCGACAAGCGCCAGAGCCTCGATCAGCGCGGCGCGCCAACGCTCGACCTCGCGTCGCAATGCGCCGCCGGCAATGCGCAGCGCTTGCCGCCGCTGCGCCTCCGTCTGGGCATCTATGAGATCGGCAAGCGCCTCCGCCTGGGAGAGGTCGAGCTTGCCATTGGCAAAGCCGCGCCGCGCAAATTCGCCGGGCTCAGCCATGCGCAAACCGGGTCGCCGGGAAAGGGCCGATAACACGCCGTCGACAACAGCGCGGCCACCATGGAGATGGAGCTCGGCGTAATCTTCACCCGTTGCCGAATGGGGGGCAGGGAAAAAGAATGTCAGGCCCCGGTCGAGCTCCTCACCATTGGCGGGGTCTCGCAGCGTCGCAAGACGCAAGACGCGAGGATCGGGGACGCCGCCCGTGACGTCAGTGAGAAGCTGTTGCACGGCCTGCCCGGAAAGGCGGATCACCGCAATAGCGGCGCGACCGGGGCCGGTGCCAAGCGCGAAGATCGTATCCATGGGTCAGGCCGCGCGCCACGATTGAAGAACGATCAGAATGACATTGCCGACGTTCGGGAACAAGCGACGCTCGGAAACCCACGGAAAGTCGTCAGGGCCGGCTCGTGGCCGTAAATCGCGTCCTGGCCTGGGTCGCCGCACTCGTCGGCGTGGATGGCCGGGACGAGCCCGGCCATAACGGTCCACTAGAGCGCGAACCAAAAGACAAAGTGGGCGCATCACTATGCGCCCACGCCTTACGTGTTCATCGAATCGAAGAAGGCCTGATTGCCCTTCGTCTCACGCAGCTTGCCGAGCAGGAATTCGATCGCGTCGACCGTGCCCATCGGATTGAGGATGCGGCGCAGGACATACATCTTTTTGAGGATGTCCGTGGCGACGAGCAAATCCTCTTTGCGGGTGCCGGAGCGCGTGATGTCGATCGCCGGGAAGACACGCTTGTCGGAGACCTTGCGATCGAGAATGATCTCGCTGTTGCCGGTGCCTTTGAACTCTTCGAAGATGACTTCGTCCATGCGCGAGCCGGTGTCGATCAGCGCCGTCGCAATGATCGTCAGCGAGCCGCCTTCCTCGATGTTGCGCGCCGCGCCGAAGAAGCGCTTCGGCCGCTGCAGGGCGTTGGCGTCGACGCCGCCCGTCAGAACCTTGCCGGAAGAGGGCACCACCGTATTGTAGGCGCGGCCCAGGCGCGTGATCGAGTCGAGCAGAATCACCACATCGCGACGGTGTTCGACAAGACGCTTGGCCTTCTCGATCACCATTTCCGCGACTTGCACGTGGCGCACCGCCGGTTCGTCGAAGGTCGAGGAGACCACTTCGCCGCGCACGGAGCGCTGCATGTCGGTCACTTCCTCGGGACGCTCGTCGATGAGCAGCACGATCAGGTAGCATTCGGGATGGTTGGTCGTGATCGACTGCGCGATATTTTGCAGCAACACGGTCTTACCGGTGCGCGGCGGCGCGACGACGAGGGCGCGCTGGCCTTTGCCGATCGGCGCCACGAGATCGATGACGCGCGCCGAGAGGTCCTTCTTCGTCGGATCCTCGATTTCGAGCTTCAGGCGCTCATCGGGATAGAGCGGCGTCAGATTGTCGAAGGGCACCTTGTGGCGCACCTTCTCCGGATCCTCGAAATTGATCGTATTGACCTTGAGAAGCGCAAAGTAACGTTCGCCTTCCTTCGGGCTGCGAATCATGCCTTCAACAGTATCGCCGGTGCGCAGGCCGAATTTGCGAATCTGCGACGGCGACACATAGATGTCGTCTGGACCGGCCAGATAATTGGCGTCGGGCGAACGCAGGAAGCCGAAGCCGTCCTGCAAGACCTCGACAACGCCCTCGCCGACGATTTCGACGTCGCGGCTGGCAAATTGTTTGAGGATCGCGAAAAGCAATTCCTGCTTGCGGAGCAGGGAAGCATTTTCAACTTCATGCTCCTCAGCGAAAGCAAGGAGCTCGGCAGCGGATTTAGCCTTTAAATCCGAAAGTTTGATTTCCCGCATGTGGGCCTTCGAAGGAGACAAGCGTTCAGGAGAGCGGGCAAGATGCGGGAAGACTTTTCCCGAGCGCCGGAGGGAATCGGCGGTCGCTGAGACGACTATCTGCCAGAGGTAAGGTCACCTACATAAATCTTTTTCGAATCGGATGCAAGAGCGTTCAAAAGGGCTTCACGATCACCATGACGACGATCCCAAACATGAGCAGCGTCGGGAGCTCGTTGATTATCCTGAAATAGCGGGCGGGATGGGCGTTTGCGTCCCTGGCGAACCGACCCAACAAAACGCCGTCGTATATATGCGTTGCAGTCATCAAGACGACGAGCGCTGCTTTCACGTGAAACCATGGATGGTGAAACGCGCCGCTATCCACGGCCATGAAGAGCCCCGTCAGCCAAGCGACGATCATCGCCGGCGTCATAATGACGCGATAAAGCTTACGCTCCATGATCTTGAAGGTTTCCGACTGCCGGCCGGGCGCCGCGTCGGCATGATAGACGAAAAGCCGCGGCAGATAGAGCAGCCCGGCCATCCAGGCGATGATGGCGATGACGTGCAAGGCCTTGATCCAAAGATACATCAACCCGCTCCAGCCCCGGTGAAATCAGCCGCGTCGCACCCGCGCCACGAGCCTCTCGACATTCTCGATCGGCGTCTGCGGCAAAATCCCATGGCCGAGATTGAAAATATGCGGCCGTCCCTTGAAGGCGTCGAGAACCGAATCGACCTCCCGATCAAGCGCCCCGCCGCCGGCCAGCAGCGCCAGCGGATCGAGATTGCCCTGAAGGCACGCGTTGTCGGCGGTTTCGGCCACTGCCCATTTGGGATCGAGCGCCGTATCGAGCCCATAGCCATCGGCATGGAGCTTTCTCGTGAGCGCAGGTAGCTGCGCATCGGCGCCGCGCACGAAAGCGATGACCGGCGTTTGCGGGCTCTTCTCCTTCAGCCGCGCGACCATGCGCGCAATCGGCCGCGCGCACCAGGCTTCGAATTCATTGGCGGGCAGAACGCCCGCCCAGGAATCGAAGATCTGCACCACTTCCACCCCGGCTGCGATCTGAGCGAGCAGATAATCGACCGAGGCGTCAACGAGCCGGTCGATGAGTTGCTGGAAAGCCTCGGGGTGGCGAAAGGCGAAAAGCCGCGCCGGCGCCTGATCCGGCGTGCCCTTGCCGGCGATCATATAGCTCGCGACCGTCCAGGGCGCGCCGCAGAAGCCGATGAAGGCGACATCGACGGGAAGCTCGGATTTCACACGGTCGATGGTTTCGAAAACCGGAGTAAGCTTTCCGATCTCGAAGGCGCCGAGCCTTGCTACGCTCTCCGGCGTCTCGATCGGATCGAGCCTTGGACCCTCGCCGCTTTCAAAAGAAACTGTCTGGCCCATGGCGTCCGGCACCACGAGAATATCGGAAAACAGGATCGCCGCGTCGAAATGGAAGCGGCGGATCGGCTGCAGCGTCACCTCGGCCGCCATGGCCGGCGTGTAGCAGAAGTCGAGGAAGCTTTTCGCCTTGGCGCGCAGCTCGCGATATTCGGGCAGATAGCGTCCCGCCTGACGCATCAGCCACAATGGCGGAATTTCATGCGCATTGCCGCGAAGGGCGGATATCAGGCGTTTTTCCTCTGACAATTGGTCATTCCCCGCTTCGCTCGGCTCCGGTGAACCCAGACCTAGCCCGAACGCGATAAAATTAAAAACCCTTTAAAAAAGGGATGATTTACTTTTTATTAACCAATGCGCCGCAGAGGTTAATTTTCGTTAACACTTTGCCCACAGCCTCCGCTGAATCTGGATAAGTTGGGGCAGCCAGAGCCGGACAGCGGGAATAGGGCGTATAACACGTTTTTACAGTTGTTTACGTCTATCCTTCCTTGTGGAAAACAGGCGCATTGGCTGTTTATGAGTCATGAGTCGCGGATTCACGACGAATCCAGCGACAGGGAGAACCCTGTTGATGGATTGGGGCGGATATGCCCAGCAGTCGACAGGGTGGTCCTTGCGGCCGCATAATTGTCCCCGCTTTCCCTCCTTCCAGCCGTGCCTGTGGATCGAGCCCCTACCGTGAGCGACGTCGCTTCCTTTTCTTTCTGGCGGGCCTCCGAGCCGCTGATTCTCGCCTCCAAAAGCGCGGGCCGGCGGCAGGTTCTCGCCCAGGCGGGAATTCCCTTCGATTGCCGTCCCGTCGATCTCGATGAACGCGCGATCGAATCATCGCTCGGCCCGGTTGGGGCCGACGCGATCGCTCAGGCGCTGGCGAGAGCGAAGGCCGCCGCCGCGTCAGTGGCTGAGCGCGGGCGCCTCGTGCTTGGCGCGGATCAGGTGGCGAGCTGTGAAGGCCGGATTTTCGGCAAGCCGGAGAATAGGGAGAAAGCGGCGGAGCTGTTGGGTTTCCTGTCCGGCCGCCGGCATCGTTTGCATTCGGCGATCGCTCTGTGCCGGGACGGCGCGGTTTGCTTCGAGACCGTCGTCCATGCCGATCTCGCCATGCGGGAGCTGAGCGTGTCGTTCATCGACGACTATCTCGACGCGATGGGCGCGGCGGCCTTTACGAGCGCCGGGGCCTATCAGGTCGAAGGGCTCGGCGCGCATCTCTTCTCCGAGGTCTGCGGCGATCATTGGACCATCATGGGCATGCCAATCCTGCCGCTTCTCGACGCCTTGCGCCGTCTTGGCGCGCTCGCCGCGTGAGCCGGGCGATGCTGCGCGTCGGCCTGACCGGCTCCATCGGCATGGGGAAATCGACGACCGCGCAAATGTTCCGCGAGGCGGGCGTCCCCGTGCTCGATTCCGACCAGATCGTCCATGACCTCTATCGCGGCCCCGCCGTCGCGCCGATCGAGGCGGCCTTTCCGGGCGTGAGCGTCGATGGCGTTGTCGATCGCGGGAGGCTCGCGGCGCAGGTGCTTGCCGACCCGGAAGCATTGAAGCGGCTCGAGGCGATCGTCCATCCGCTGGTCTGGGCGGCGCGGGACGATTTTTTGAAGGATCAGGAGAAAAAGGGCGCGTCGATTGTCGTCTATGACGTGCCGCTCCTTTTCGAGACGGGAGCGGAAAAGAGCGTCGACGCGATTGTCGTCGTCTCCGCGCCAGAAGATGTGCAAAAGGCCCGTGTCCTGGCGCGGCCGGGCATGACGGAAGAGAAATTCGCGGCCATTCTCGCTAAACAGGTACCGGACGCCGAAAAACGCGCCCGCGCCGATTTTGTCGTGCATACCGGGCAGGGGATCGAAGCGGCGCGGCGGGAAGTGCAGGCCATCCTAGATGAGCTCGAAAGAAGAAGGTGAACCGCTGCCCTGCAAAAGCGGGTGGCGAAAGGCGGTCGACCTTCTCGCCGATCTTCTCGATGGCTTGGAGTTCGTCGGTTGGTTTTTGAAGCTTGCGTTCACCCTCATCCGCTGGATGTTCGGCCTTCTGTGGCGCCTTGTCGAATGAGAGATTAAGTCTGATGCGCGAGATTGTTTTCGATACGGAAACCACCGGTCTCGATCCCTTTAAGGGGGATCGCGTCGTCGAAATCGGCGCCGTCGAGATTTTAAATCTCATTCCCACCGGCCGCGTTTTCCACGTCTATATCGATCCTGAGCGCGATATGCCGGAGGAGGCCTTCCGCGTGCACGGACTGTCGCGCGAGTTCCTGTCCCAGCATAAAAAATTCGCCGAGATCACGCGCGAGTTCATCGATTTTCTCGAAGACTCGCCGATGGTCGCCCATAACGCCGAATTCGACGTGCGCTTCATCAACGCCGAATTCGCGTTGCAGAAGCTGCCGCCGCTCGCGCCTGCGCGCATCGTCGATACGCTCGCCATGGCGCGCCGGTTGCATCCGGGAAGCCCGGCCTCGCTCGACGCGCTTTGCCAGCGCTACGGGGTCGACCTGTCGCGCCGCGACAAGCACGGGGCGCTCCTTGACGCCGGGCTGCTGGCGGAAGTCTATGCGGAGCTGCGCGGCGGACGCCAGGCGGCGCTCTCGCTCGCGACGGTCGGCCGGACGCGCCGCGCGCAGACCGGCGACCTGCTGCGCGCCCGTCCCGAGCCTCTGCCGAGCCGTCTGACGGCGCAAGAGGAAGAAGCGCATCTCGCTTTCGTCGGCGGGCTCAAATCGGCGATCTGGGAAAAATATCTGCCCAAAAAACAAGAAGGCGGAGAGCAATCGCCCTCCGCCGCGTGAATCATTTCATCCCGCTTGATGGGTTCAGCGTCACCAGACGCTCGCAAAGCGAGCGATCGGGAATCCAGAATAGAACTGGCGCTCTTGCGGCTCTGGATTCCCGGTCGGGCTTTCAGCCCGCCGGGAATGACAAATTCGAATGCGAGCTGCTCAACCGTAAACGGTGTGAATTAGAACAACCTCAGGCGTTCGCGACCGGCGGCTGAGCGGCGGCTTCGGCGGCCTTCTGCTGGTAAAGCGCGACGAAATCGATCGGGTCGACGTAGAGCGGCGGGAAGCCGCCGTCGCGCGTGGCGTCGGCAACAATCTGGCGGACGAAGGGGAACAGCAGGCGCGGGCATTCGATCATCACGATGGGATGAATCTGCTCCTGCGGAATGTTGATGAGGCGGAAGACGCCGCCATATTCCAGGTCGAGCTTGAACAGCAGGCCCGCGCCCTCGCCGGCCTTGGCGTCGAGGGTGAGCGTCACCTCGAAGTCGGCCGGGGCCAACTGCTTGGCGTTGACATTGACCTGAATGGAAATATTCGGCGCCTGCTCTTGCGGTCCAAGAGAATTCGGGGCGTTGGGGTTTTCGAAGGAAAAGTCCTTCAGATATTGCACAAGCGCATTGAGGGCCGGAGCGCCGCCCTGCGCGCCGCCGCCGTTTCCATTCGTATCGGTCATTCGAGAATCTCCAGCCGTGCCGCCGGATGGCGGAAAGTGGGGCCCGCCTAACACGTCTCCCCATGCGGAACAAGGCAGGGAGGCGCCTCTTCGGAGGGCGGTGAGACGTCAGCGCGTCGGCGTCGGCGTGCCGCTGCGATAATCGTAGAAACCGCGCTGCGTCTTTTTGCCGAGCCACCCCGCCTCGACATATTTCACGAGCAGCGGGCAGGGGCGATATTTGGTGTCGGCCAGACCTTCGTGGAGCACCTGCATCACCGAAAGGCAGGTATCCAGGCCGATGAAATCCGCGAGCTGCAGCGGGCCCATGGGATGATTGGCGCCGAGCCGCATGGCCGTGTCGATCGCCTCGACCGATCCCACGCCCTCATAGAGCGTGTAGATGGCCTCGTTGATCATTGGCAGCAGAATACGATTGACGATGAAGGCCGGGAAATCCTCGGCGACCGTCACCGTCTTGCCGAGCTTGGCGCAGAAGCCTTTCGCCGCTTCGAAGGTCACGTCGTCGGTCGCAATGCCACGGATCAGCTCGACAAGCTGCATGCGCGGCACCGGATTCATGAAGTGAATGCCGATGAAGCGTTCCGGCCGGCCGGTGATGGACGCCAGGCGCGTGATGGAAATCGACGAAGTGTTGGACGCGATGATGCCGTCCGGCTTCACGACCGTCGCGACGTCGGAGAGAATCTTGCGCTTGACCTCTTCATTCTCGGTCGCGGCCTCGATCACGATGTCGCAGTCGCCGAAATCTTGCAGCGTCGGCGCGGCCGAGACATGCGGCAGCGCCCTGTCGACGGCCTCGGCGGTGAGGAAGCCGCGTTCGACGGACTTCGTCATCTGCACGCCGACATCCTTGATCCCGGCCTCGACGCGTTCCGGCGTGATGTCGTTGAGCGCGACGTCCAGTCCCGCAAGCGCGCAGACATGCGCGATGCCTTTGCCCATTTGCCCTGCGCCGATGACGCCGACTTTGCGAATTTCGAAGCTCATAGTTCGAACACCATTCCGAGAGGACCGCCGTCATAGGGCGGGACGGCTGCGATGCAAATGCGGCCAACATTGCAGTGCAATATAACGCGCGAATGGATCGAAAGAAAACCGGCAAGCTTCAAAATGTCAGGATCTCGCTCCCCGCCGCCACAAGGGGCGGGGAGCGTTATTCTTACTTGCCGAGCTTGGCGAGTTCCGCGTCGAGCTCCGGAATCGCCTGGAAGAGATCGGCGACGAGGCCATAGTCCGCGACCTGGAAGATCGGCGCCTCTTCGTCCTTGTTGATGGCGACGATGATCTTCGAGTCCTTCATGCCGGCGAGATGCTGGATCGCGCCGGAAATGCCGACGGCGACGTAAAGCTCGGGCGCGACCGCCTTGCCGGTCTGGCCGACCTGCAGGTCGTTCGGCGCATAGCCGGCGTCGACCGCGGCGCGCGAGGCGCCGATCGCGGCGTTGAGCTTGGTCGCGACCGGGTCCAGCACCTTCTGGAAATTCTCCGCGGAGCCGAGCGCGCGGCCGCCGGAGATGATGATGCGGGCCGAGGTCAGCTCGGGACGCTCGGACTTGGCCAGTTCCTCGCTCTTGAAGGAGGAAACGCCCGGATTGGCGCCGCCGCCGATGGTCTCGACCGGGGCCGAGCCGCCCTCGGGCGCGGCGGCGAAGGCCGTCGTGCGGACGGTGATGACCTTCTTGGCGTCCTTGGCGCGGACCGTCTGCACGGCGTTGCCGGCGTAGATCGGGCGCTCGAAAGTGTCGGGCGAGACGACCTTGATGATGTCCGAGACCTGGGCGACGTCGAGCAGCGCCGCGACGCGCGGCAGGACGTTCTTGGTCGCGCTGGTCGAGGGCGCGATGATCACGTCATAGCTCGGCGCCAGCGACAGGATGAGGGTCGCGACCGGCTCGGCGAGCACATGGTCGAGCGCGGCGTCTTCCGCATAAAGCACTTTCTCGACGCCGGCGAGCTTGGCGGCTTGGTCGGCGGCGCCTTGCAGGCCCGGGCCGACGACGAGGATGTGGACCGGGCCGCCGATCTCTTTCGCGGCGGTGAGCGCCTTGGCGGTCGCGGGCGCAAGCGCGCCATTGGCGGTTTCAGCAAGAAGCAGAATGGCCATATCAGAGAACTCCCGCTTCTTTCAGCTTGGAGACGAGTTCGGCGACCGAGCCGACCTTGATGCCGGCGGCGCGGGTCGCGGGCGCGGCGGTCTTCAGCACCTCGAGGCGCGGCGTGATGTCGACGCCATAGTCGGACGGCGCCTTCACGGCGACCTCCTTCTTCTTCGCCTTGATGATGTTGGGCAGCGAAGCGTAGCGCGGCTCGTTGAGGCGCAGGTCGGTGGTGACCACCGCCGGAAGCTTCAGGCTCACCGTCTGCAGGCCGCCGTCGATCTCACGCGTCACGTCGACCGAGCCGTCGGTCAGATCGACCTTGGAGGCGAAAGTGCCCTGGCCCCAGCCGAGCAAAGCGGCGAGCATCTGGCCAGTTTGGTTGGAGTCGTCGTCGATCGCCTGCTTGCCGAGAATGATGAGGCCCGGCTGCTCCTCGGCCGCAATCTTGGCGAGGATCTTGGCGACGGCGAGCGGCTCGACCGTCTCGTCGGTCTTGACCAGAATGCCGCGGTCGGCGCCCATGGCAAGGCCGGTGCGCAGCGTCTCGTCCGCCTTGGCCGGACCGATGGAGACGATGACGACTTCCGTCGCCTTGCCGGCTTCCTTCAGGCGCAGCGCCTCTTCGACGGCGATTTCGTCGAAGGGGTTCATCGACATTTTCACGTTCGCGAGATCGACGCCTGAACCGTCTGGCTTGACCCGGATTTTAACATTGTAGTCGACGACCCGTTTGACGGGCACGAGAATTTTCATCGCGCGACCTCTGGAGATGAAGAGCGGACGCGGCGCGTCCCGCTAAAAACTGTGGCGGTCTGGTAACGGGGGCGCGCGCGCAAGTCAAACGGGGAGGTCAAGCCTCTTTTTCAAGCCCCTTCAGTTTTCGGAAGGGGTTTCTTCCGGCGGCAGGGCCTGAGGCGCAGGCGACGTCGTGGTCGGGCGATGCAATCCCCGGTCGAAAAGTCTATGGCTGCGCCGCTTGAAAAAGGGCGTCAGCACGAGCCCCGCCGCGATGCCGCCGACATGCGCCATCCAGGCGACATGGCTTTCGCCGCCGCCCCAGCTCGCGTTCAAAAGCTGGAGCAAAATCCAGGCTCCGATGAAAATGAAGCCCGAAGCGTGGAAGGAGAACAGCGGCGGCTTCAATCCGAAAAGCGGCCGCAGCGGCGAGCGTGATTTCTCCGCAAGCGTGATGAGCCAGAAGGGAAACATCACGAATGTGAGCGGCGGGAAAAAGCCTGTGACCGTCGCGCGCGGGTAGAGCAGCAGAAAGGCTGCGCAGACGCCCGATATGGCGCCCGAGGCGCCGACAAGCGGCACGATGGATTGCGGCGTCGCATAGACATAAAAGGCGCCCGCCACCACGCCGCAGCAGAGATAAAACAGCAGATAATGCAGCGAGCCCATGGCGTCTTCGACATTGTCGCCGAAGACATAGAGGAAGAGCATGTTGCTCGCGATATGCAGCAGCGACGAATGGAAGAACAGCGAGGTGACGAGCGTCGCCGGCGCCGGCGGGCCGACGATCCAATCGGCAAGATCGGCCTCGCCGAACAGCACGCGCGGGATGATGGCGAAACCGCGCATGATGGTTAAGGGATCGCCGAAGAACTCGCTGTAGACGACCACGAAAACCAGAATATTGAGGACGATCAGCGCGTGATTGACGATCGGCCGCTTGAGATGGCGCAGGGGTGCGTCGTCGTAGAGCGGCATGACCATCGCAAAAACCTCATCGGCTGGAGCACGATAACCCTAACATAAGCGCGCCAGCGCTTCTGTCACGCCCGCTGGAGCCGAGGTCGCAGCCAGGCGATCGCCTGCGTGCGCAGGCCGGCGATGTCGAAGGCCGCGACCATCACGCCATAGATGGCGCCGCCCGAGAAAATCTGCAGCAGCAGCGTCGCAAATCCCGGCGCCATGCTGCGCAGCGGGAGTAGCGCGATGAACATGACGCCCGTGGCGACGATCGCCGCGAGAAGATCCCAGAACGACGGCCAGACCGGCTGCGCCCGCAGTGCAAAGAAAATTGTCGTCGCCAGCGCCGCCAAATAGCCGCCGGCCTGAGCGATCGCGAGGTTGGAGGCGTCGGCGCCCCAAGGCAAAGCGAAAAGCAAGGTCAGCGACACCAAGGCGGCGGCGAGCGCGGCCGCGATCAGCGGCCCGGTGCGCTTGCTGATCTGAAAAACGGGGTTCAAGCCGAAGTTGATGATCCCCATGGCGAAGAGCCCAGGCATCAGTAGCCCGAGATAATGGCCGAAAGGCCCACGGAACTGCGCGGGCACGATCAGCGCTTCGACCGAGGGCAGAACGAGCCACAGTCCGGCGCAGGCCGGCAGCAGGAAGGTGAAGACGACGCTCATATTATGCGCGACCTGAATACGGGCGCGATCTTCGCCATGCTCCTCATGCGTCGCCACGGCGATCTGAAACAAGAGCACGTCGAACGCCGAGCCGAAGGCCGTGATGGCGCGCATGCCGAGGTCATAGGCGAGGGCGAACTGGCCCGTCTCGGCGAAGTCGTAGACGCTGGCCACGATCGAGCGCGCGGCGAGGGGCATCGATGTATACAGAAGGTGGGCCGCGATGATGGGCGCGCTATAGGCGATGAGAAGTTTGGCGGTCTTCGGTTGGGCGCCCAAGCAGTGTGCGTCTGGATCGCGTAGCGAGGCGCGCGTGAGAAATACCGAGCCCAGGAGGCTCGCGACGCCGCCCGCGAGCGCAACGCCGGCCGAGTGGAAGAGGAAGGCGCCGCCGCCGAGCAGAATAAAGGCGAGGATGTTCTTGACGAGGACGAGTCTTCCATAAGCGCCATCCTCGAAACGCGCGCGGGCGAGGGCGGTCGAATAGTCGAACAGGCCGTTGGCGGTCGCGGTGAGGAGCGCGAGCAGGATCAGCTCGCTGTCGAAGTCGAGCTCCGGGCCGATGAGCGAATAGAGCAAGGTGCTCGACGCCAGAAAGACGCTGACGACGACGAAGGATGTCCCCAGCGTCGAACGGATGACGGGCTCGTTCTCGCGCGTGCGCTGGGAATAAAAGCGCGTTGCCGAAAGCCGCAGCCAGTCGTAAAGCGCCGTCTGCACGACGACTGCGATGGAGAAGGCGAGCGCGAAGCGGCCATATTCCTCGGGGCCGAGGAACTTCGCGACCATTAGGCCGATGATGAAATTGGTGACGGTGTTGGCGAGAAAGGCGAGGAGGACTTTCAAAGGCCCCCTCCCCAGCCCTCCCCCGCTGACGCGGGAGAGGGGGTAACGCCGCGGCCTTCATCGGGATCCGCGATTTTTCCCGCGCGACGCGCCTCGCTCCCTCTCCCGCGAAGCGGGGGAGGGTTGGGGAGGGGGCAGAGCCGCGTCACGCCTTCTTTCATTCGAACCGCTACGCGCTCCAGCGCCCAAGCGCCTTCAGCTCTTTGAGCGCCTGTGCGTCGCGGGGCGTGACGTCGGGATAGTCCGGGTCCGCGGTCGCCGGGTCGAAATATTTCCACGAGCGGGCGCATTTGGCGCCGCTTGCGCGGCTCGGAACGACCGCGACGCCCTTCACCTCGGGGAGGCGGAAGGCGTCGGCAGGGCCCTCGCCCGTCTCGATCACGATGTCGGAGACGATGCACACTTCCGCGAAATCGACTCCGTCCAGCGCAGCGCGCAAATGGCCGTCGGCGACATAGACGATCGGCGCCGCCTCCAAGGAGGAGCCGATACGCTTCTGCGCGCGTTCGATTTCCAGCGCGCCCGTCACCACCGCGCGGATGGCGCGCACGCCCTCCCATTTCTTGGCCAGCGCCTCGTCGCGCCAATGCGAGGGAATATCCGGGAAGCTCTCGACATGCACCGAGACGGCGTCCGCATAGCGCGCGAGCCAGGCTTCCTCCGCCGTGAAGACGAGGATCGGCGCGAGCCAGGTCGTCACGCAGCGGAAGATGCGCTCGATGACGGCGAGCGACGCCTTGCGCTTCACGCTCGACGGCGGCTCGCAATAGAGCGCATCCTTGCGGATGTCGAAATAGAAGGCCGAGAGATCGCTCGTCATGAAGGGCGTGAGCAGCGCCACGACCCGCTTATAGTCATAGGCCGCATAGGCGACGCGGATTTGCCCATCCATCTCGACGAGACGATGCAGCATGAGCCTTTCGAGCTCGCTTGCATGTTCGAGCGCTGCGTCGTCGTCCGCGCCGTAATGCGCGAGCGCGCCGATCATCCAGCGCAGCGTGTTTCGCAATTTGCGATAGAGATCGACGAAGGTCTTGAGAATCTCCGGGCCCACGCGCAGATCGTCGGCGTAATCGGAGGCCGCGACCCACAGGCGCAGAATGTCGGCGCCCGAGTCCGAGATCACTTTCTGCGGCGCGACGACGTTGCCGAGCGACTTCGACATTTTGCGCCCCTTCTCGTCGAGCACGAAGCCATGCGTCAGCACGGCGTCATAGGGCGCGCGGCCGCGCGTGCCGCAGCTTTCGAGGAGAGAAGAGTGGAACCAGCCGCGATGCTGGTCCGAGCCTTCGAGATACATCACCTCGTCGTCGCCGCCGTCGCGCTTTCTGTGGAGGCCGGCAAGCGCGGGAAAGCTCGTCGGATCGTCGAGCACGAAGGCGTGCGTCGAGCCCGAGTCGAACCAGACGTCGAGAACGTCGGCGATCTTTTCATAGTCGTTCGGATCATAGTCGGGCGCGAGAAAGCGCTCGGCGGCGCGCGTCTCGTACCAGGCGTCGGCGCCTTCCTTCTCAAAGGCCGCGACGATGCGAGCGTTCACGCGCGGATCGACAAGGATCTCATGCGTGCCCTTCTTGACGAAGACGGCGATCGGCACGCCCCAGGCGCGCTGTCGAGAGACGACCCAGTCGGGGCGATTGGCGATCATGCCGCGGATGCGGTTCTCGCCCGCCGCGGGGGTCCATTGCGTGCGGGAGATTTCTTCCAGAGCGATCTCGCGCAGCGTCGGCGCATTGGACCGCGCGCCTTCAGGCGCGCCCCCATGCGCGCCTGAAGGCGCGCGGTCCATGGGCTTGTCCATTGCGATGAACCCGGACGCGATGGATTTATCCATCGCGATGAACCACTGCGGCGTATTACGGAAGATGACCGGCTTCTTCGAGCGCCACGAATGGGGATACTGGTGTTTGAGGCGCCCGCGCGCGATGAGATTGCCGGCTTTCACCAGCTCCGCCATCACGGCCTCATTGGCGTCGCCCTTCTCGCCCTTTTCGGTAAGCACGCGCTTGCCGGCAAAGCCCGGCGCTTCCTTGGTGTAGAAGCCGTCTTCGTCGACCGTATAGGGGATGCGGCTGTCGATGCCGGACTCGGCGAGACGCCTGCCATTCGCCATCCAAATGTCGAAGTCCTCGCGGCCATGGCCCGGCGCCGTATGCACGAAGCCCGTGCCCGTGTCGTCGGTGACGTGGTCGCCGTCGAAGAGCGGCACGTCGAAGGCATAGCCCAGATGCGCGAGCGGATGGGCGCAGACGAGTTCCGCGAGCGTCAAGGCCGGCACATCGCGCAACCGTTCGAAGCCGTCCACCTTAGCGGCCTTGAAAACGTCTCCCGCCAGCTTGTCGGCGAGAATGAATTTGGCGCCCGGGAAGGCCCAATTGTTCTCCGGCGCCTCCGTCACGCGATAGAGGCCGTAGGCGATTTTCGATGAGAAGGAGATTGCGCGATTGCCCGGCAGCGTCCAGGGCGTCGTGGTCCAGATCACCACGCGCGCGTCGGCAAGGTCCTCGTCCGCGCCGCGCGGGATCGGGAACGCCACCCACACCGTATCGCTGGTGTGGTCCTCATATTCGACTTCCGCTTCCGCCAGCGCCGTCTTCTCGACCACGCTCCACATCACAGGCTTGGAGCCGCGATACAGCAAGCCATTCTCGGCGAATTTCATGATCTCGCGGGCGATGATCGCCTCGGCCGGATAGGCCATGGTGGCGTAAGGGCGGTCCCATTCGCCGGCGACGCCGAGCCGCTTGAATTCCTCGCGCTGGACCCTGAGCCAGTTCTCGGCATAGGCCCGGCACTCGCGCCGAAACGCGATCATCTCGTCCGGCTGGGCGAAGTCGGGCTTCTTCTTGCCCTTGGCGCGGTAGTTTTCTTCCTCGATCTTCCATTCGATCGGCAGGCCGTGGCAGTCCCATCCCGGCACATAGACGCAGTCCTTGCCGGTCATGCGCTGGCTGCGCGTGACGATGTCCTTGAGGATCTTGTTCAGCGCATGGCCGATATGGATGTTGCCATTGGCGTAGGGCGGGCCGTCGTGCAGCGTGAATTTCGGCCGGCCCTTGGCGGCCTCGCGCATTTTGGCGTTGAGGCCGATTTCCTCCCAGCGCTTCAGGAACTCGGGCTCCCGCTGCGGCAGGCCGGCGCGCATCGGAAAATCCGTGACCGGCAGATAGAGGCTCTTGGAATAGTCGGGCCCTTTGGGCGTGTCGTCGTTCATGGGGTCTCGAAACCGGGGTCGGGCGGCGCCGGGACGGCCGGCAAGGTCCGCGTCACATAATGGATTTGGAAAGGAAGCGCCAATCGCGCCAAATACCCGGAACCCGCGCGAGCGCAGCTCAAGCGCGGACCGGGCCGGTAATTCGTATGCGCCGCAAAATCAGCATGCCCCTCTTTAGCAAGAGGCGCGGGAGCCGGAAAGCCTCAAAAAAATCTAGCGCAGCCGGCGGAAGGGACCCAAGCCCAAGGCGTTCGCCACCCAGGCGCCCGCGCCGAGCAAGGCCACGGCCGGGACGAGGATGAGCAGGAGCCCGGAGAGGAAAAACAGGCAGAGGCCGACGAAGAGCAGCAGGCCGGCGCCGACCAGCATGCTCTGGAACGGGCCAAGCTTGACGAACTTGATCTCGCTCTGGCCCGAGGAAATCCAGACGCGCGAGGTCGGAAAGCCGTCGTCCTCCGCCTCGGCGCGCGATTTTTGACCCGGCGGGATGATTTCTATGTCGCCTCTGCGTTCGTCGCTCATCTTCATTACCCCTCGGATGCGAAGATAGGGACTGGCGAACCCCGCTGCAATGCGGCGCGTCTCAACGCAGGGGTCCGAATTCGGGTTGACGAGCAGACGTGTTTCCTACGTCATGGCCGCGCTTGTCGCGGCTATCCACGCCGCGCCGACGCGGAATGCTGAGAACATGAGCCGGCATAATGCCGCTTCTTCTCCCCGCGTGTCGCAATGTCCTGGCGTGGATGCCCGCGACAAGCGCGGCCATGACGCGGCTGCGTAGGTTCGTTAACCTGGATTCGGAACCCTGTTTCTCGACGCCGCCCGCCCGCCGTCATTGCGCGCGAAGCGACGCAATCAGGGCGTCATTGTGGCTCTGGATTGCTTCGTCGCTTTCGCTCCTCGCAATGACGGCGCTCTACCGGTCGTCACCGCCAAGCGTGGTAGCGCCGGCGCTCGGGCGCCCGCAGCGTCCGCTCGACCATGGGCGCCATCCGCGCCGCGATGTAATCCGAGCCCAGCACATTAGGATGCTTGTTGTCGTCCTGGATAAGCGCGGGGTTGTTGTAGACGCCGTCGAGGAAGAAGGGATAGAGCGCCACTTTGTGCTGGGCGGCGAGCGTCGGATAGACCCAATCGAAGCGCAGCTTATAGGCGAGGTCGCGGCGGCGGGGGTAGGACAGCATGCCAGCGAGGATGACTCGCGAGCCGCGCGCCTTGCTGTAGCGGACGATGGCGTCGAGATTCCGATAGACGACGGCAGGGTCTTCCTGCTGCAGCATGTCATTGCCGCCGAGCTCGACGATGACGGCGTCGGCGCCATAGGCGAAGGCTTTGGGCAGCCGCTCGAGCGCGTCGCCGGTGGTGTCGCCCATCTCGGAAGCGTCGAGAACTGCGACATTTCGATCGCGCATGTGGAGCCGCCGGTTGAGCGCCCAGGGGAAAGCGGTCCCCTCCGGCAGATTATAGCCGGCGCTCAAACTGTCGCCGATGATGAGCACCCGCTTGGGCTGCGCCTGCGCGCTCGGAGGGAGGCCGGCAAGCGCGGCGAGAGAAAGGAAAGCCGCAAAAAGACGCGCGCCGCTCATGTCTGATCCTCCTGGCCGAAAGCGTTAGACTAGGAGGCTAGGGCCCTTTGCCCTCAGGCCAAGCGGGGCGGGCGCAGGTTTCAGCGGCGCGCGAGAATTTCTCGCGCCTTGGCGCAGTCGTCCTCCATCTGGGCGATCAGCGCCTCGACGCTGTCGAATTTCGCCTCGCCGCGGATGAAGCCGAAAAAGGCGACCTCGACCTCTTTGCCATAGAGATCGCCCGAGAAGTCGAAGAGGAAGACTTCGAGCAGCGGCGGGCCGTTATCGAAGGTCGGCCGGCGTCCGAAATTGGCTGCGCCGTCGCGCAGGACGCCGTCCATTTCCATCGTGACGGCATAGATGCCGTGTCGCAGCCGGTTCGAGGGATCGAGCGCGATATTGGCGGTCGGGAAGCCGAGCAGCCTTCCGCGCTTGTCGCCGTGGCGGACGACGCCGCGCACAAAGTAAGGGTGGCCCAGGAGACGACGCGCCAGTTCGACGTCGCCTTTTTCCAGCGCCTCGCGCGTGGCGGTGGAGGAGACCGCTTCCAGGCTTCCCTCCTCGTCCCGAGTGATGCGGTCGACGATCTCGACCGCAAAGCCCAGCCGCGCGCCTTCGGATTTCAGGAATGCCGCATCGCCCTTGCGGCCGGCGCCGAAACGGAAATCATAGCCCGCGACGACAGCCGAGAGACCCAGCCGCTTGGCGAGAATGTCCCGGGTGAAATCCTCGGCCGGGCGGGCGGCGAATTCCTTGTTGAAGGACAGAACGATCATCCCGTCGAGCCCGAGCCGCGCGGCCTGCGCCGCCTTGGCATCGGGGGGCGTCAGACGGAAGATCACCGGCTTGCCGGCGAAAATATCGGCCGGATGCGGCTCGAAGGTGAGCAGGACGCAGGGCTTACCGAGCTTCCTAGCCAGCGCCTGGGCGTGCGCGACAACGCCGCGATGGCCGCGATGCAGCCCGTCGAAATTGCCGATGGCTGCGACGGCGCCTTCGAGCCCGGCGGGCGGGCTCACAGGGTCTCGGGCGAGGATAAAAACTTTAGTGTGGTCGGTCACGTCGGCATCCGGAGAAGGCGAGAACTTTGCGCGGCCTCGCATCCGAAAAACCATTATCGTATCGCACGGGCTAGGTCGAACCCACGTCACCCGATGACGATATCCGAGTGCGCTCTTAGCTCGGTCCGTACGTTGTGTCCGAGTGGGTCGAGAATAACTTTGACCCCTTCTCGACGCACAAACTTGAACGCGGGAACGAAGTCAGAGTCCCCAGTAACGACGACCACTGCACGGACGGTTTCTCGTAATGCGAGTCTGGCCATGTCTAGGCCGATTCGCATGTCGACCCCTTTTTGGGATAAATCCAGATCAAAGTCCGCGTCGACCAAAGGTCGCTGGCTGACAGTCAGTTCCCGGGCGACGCGCGGCTTAATTCGCCACTTTTCTTTCGATAGCCGCGTTTCCCCCATCCTCAAGGCAAAATGCGGCTTAAGGACGAGCTGGTCGTAAAGCGACTGGCTCAAACGAAATCTTTCTGTGGTTGCGAGCTTCAGCGGAGTCCGGGAAACAGGCCTTGTCAGAGCCTCGGACGACGGCGGCGCATCATAGTAGTAAATGCGGAGCAACTCGTAATCAGAAACGGCTGGTAAGTTTTGCAGACGTTCGCATTCGTTAACAATCTCATCAGCGCTCGCGTGATGCCCATGCTTTTCGAACAATTTCTTCGTCAAAAAGCCTCCATCCAAAAGGATGGCGTATAAAGACCGATACAAGTGAATTGCTCATAAAAATGGAGCCGGCTCACTCCCTAGGCTTTCGCCGCCGCTTAAGCGGTTTGTCGGAATGAAGCCGGCTCGCTGGTTTATGCCGGGGCTGCAAATCAGCCGCATCTAAATATATGCGGCTTGCAATCCTGGGATCAAGTTAAACCTGCCCTACGCCGTCGCCGGCTTCTCCGCCGCCGGCCGCATCGCCTGCTCGCGGGACGGCACCATTACCGCCGCCTCGCCGTCCAGCACCACCTTGCCGTCGACAAGGCATTCGCATTTGAGCTTGGCGCGACGGCCCTTTTCGACGAGCTCCACCACCTCGACCACGACCGTGATCACGTCGCCGATCTTCACGGGCGCGCGGAAGTTCAGGGTTTGCGAGAGATAGACGGCGCCCGGGCCGGGCAGATACATGCCGATGACGGTCGAAATCAGTGAGGCCGTGTAGAGGCCGTGCACGATGCGCTCGCCGAAGCGCGTCTTTGACGCGAAATGGTCGGAGAGATGGATTGGATTGCGGTCGCCCGACAGATCGGCGAAGGCGATCACGTCGTCGTCCATTACCGCCTTCATCAGCGTCTCGCGCATGCCGACGCTCAGGTCTTCGAAATAATAGATTTTGAACGGCGTCGACATGTAGTCACCAGATCGTTTGACGGGGCGGGCCAGGGGCCCATTTCCCCCCTTTTACCAGAAAACTTCGCTTGCCAAAGCCACAGGACGCGCGCCCGCCAGCTCTGTCAAGCGCGCGAGCGCGTCGCGATCGACGGCTCCGCCATTCGGGCGCAGCTCCTCGGCGTGCACCCCATCGGTGACGAAGACGCAGTCGAGCCCCGCCATCCCGGCGCCCGCAAGGTCGGTCAGCGCGCCGTCGCCCATGGCGAAGACCCGGCCTTTATCGACCGCGCCGCCCCGCAGCGCGGCCAGGCGTTCGAGGGCGGCGGCGTAGATCGGCGGATGCGGCTTGCCGAACATCAGCACCTTGCCGCCCATCGCCGCATAGCGCTCGGCGAGCGCGCCCGCGCAATAGACGATGTCGCCGCCGATGGCGACCACAATGTCCGGATTGGCGCAGAGCATGGTGAGATCGCGGGCTTTCAGCGCCGCGAGCCTTTCGTCGTAATCCTGCGGGATTTCCTCGCGCTCGGCGAAGAGGCCGGTGCAGACGACGTAGTCCGCCTCCTCGGGGGAAACCTTCGCGACCGGGGCGCCGAGGCGGCGGCCTGCTTCCTCGAAGAGGCCGTTGTCGCGCGGCGGGCCGAGATGATAGCAGGCCTGCCCCTTGCGCGAGACGATCTCGCGCAGCGTCAATTCGCCGGCAGAAACGAGATCGTCGAAGGCGTCCTCCGGCAGGCCCAGGCCCAAAAGCTGCCGACGCACTTCGGCGTCCGGCCGCGAGGCGTTGGTGATGAGCACCACCCGCCCGCCCTGCGCGCGGAAACGCTGCAAGGCGTCGGCGGCGCGCGGGAAATGCTTCTTGCCGTCGATGAGCACGCCCCAGACGTCGCACAGCAGCGCGTCATAGCGCCCGGCAAGCTCATGCAGACCGGAGAGCATGGGGACGTCCGTCAAAAGCGCGCCTCCAAAAATGCGTCGGCGTGGGCTTTTTCCGCGATCGGAAGGAAGTCGCCCGACTGCTCGTCGAGCGCCAGCAGCTTTCCATCCGAGACGCTGAAAAAGGCGCCGTGGAGCGTGAGATAGCCGCGATGCTCCAAAACCTGCACCATAGGGAAACTGCGCAAATTGATGAGGGTCTGCTTGACCGACTCGAATTCGAGCCGATGCAGATAATCCTTATCTTCGGGATCGGGCGCCTGGCCGAGCCGTTCGGCGGCGGGCGCGAGCATTTTGATCCAATCGCCGACGAAGTCGCTGTGGCTCAGCCGCGGCGTCTCGGGATCGGCGGCGATCATCGCATAGGCCTTCACGCCGCCGCATTGCCCGTGGCCCAGCACGACGACGTGCTGAACTTCCAGCGCCATGAGCGCATATTCGAGCGCGGCCGACGCGCCGTGGAAGTGATCGTCGGGC
This sequence comes from Methylocystis iwaonis, assembly GCF_027925385.1. Classification (NCBI taxonomy): domain Bacteria; kingdom Pseudomonadati; phylum Pseudomonadota; class Alphaproteobacteria; order Hyphomicrobiales; family Methylocystaceae; genus Methylocystis; species Methylocystis iwaonis. The sequence continues at coordinate 203,236 of NZ_AP027142.1, read as the reverse complement.
TCGTAAGGCGGCACCAGCGCCGCGACATTGCGCAGGACGAAAAGCTCGCCTGGCCCCGCGTCGAAAATCGACTCGGGGTCGACACGCGAATCACAGCAGCAGATCACCATGGTCGTCGGTTTTTGACCCTCTTCGGCGAGCGCGCGAAAACGCGCCTGCGCCGAGCGGAAGCGGCCGGAAAGAAAAACCTCGTATCCTTCTATAAGGCGCGGCGGGAGGCCGCCCTTTTTCGCGGGGCCGGGTGCGGCTGCCATCGATTGTTTCCGAGATGTGAATGGCGGAGACGCCTCTTATTGTGTAGACCAGCCGGCACGGCAAGAAAAAGATGAACCTACCACGCGAGCGAGCTCAAAGATGATTTCGAAACTGAAACGCAGCGTCCTGGCCATGCCCGGCTCCAACGCCCGCGCGCTGGAAAAAGGCAAAAGCCTTCCCGCCGACGTTTTGATGTTCGAGCTCGAGGACGGCGTCGCCGAGGGCGCCAAGGCCATGGCGCGCGAGCAGGTCGCCTCGGCGGTGACGGGCGGCGGCTACGGCCAGCGGCAGGTGGTGGTGCGCGTCAACGCGCGTGGGTCGGAATGGTATAAGCCCGACATCTCCGCGATCGCGCCGACGGGGCCGGACGCCATCGTCATCCCCAAGGTCAATTCCCGCGACGACATTCTGAAAGCCGCCGCTGATCTTGTCGCGGCCGGCGCGCCCTTCAAGACCAAACTCTGGGCGATGATCGAGACGCCCCGCGCCATCTTCGACATCGAGAAGATCGCCAGCGCGTCGGACGATCCGGCTTCGCGCCTCGAAGTGCTGGTGCTCGGGCCCAATGACATCGCCAAATCGACCCGCGCGCGCCTGACGCCGGGCCGGCCGGCGCTGGTGTCGTGGCTCTCCGCCGGCGTGCTGGCGGCGCGCGTGCACAATATCGAGATCATCGACGGCATCTACAACGATTTCAAGGACGAGGCGGGGCTGCGGCGCGAGGCCGAGCAGGGCCGCGACATGGGCTTCGATGGCAAGATGCTGATCCATCCCAGCCAGATCGGGCCGGTCAACGAGATCTTCGCGCCGAGCGCCGAGGAAGTCGATTTCGCCCGCAAGATCATCGCCGTCTTCGACGAGCCGGAAAACGCCGAGAAGGGCGTGGTGCAGATCGACGGCAAGATGGTCGAGCGGCTCCATCTCGACATCGCCCGCCGCACCCTGGCGCTGATGGAGGCCGCCGGCTGACAAGCGGACGCCGGCGCATTAGCCTGTTTCGCGCGCAATCTGCGTACTTTATACCTGCTTCACCATGGGGTGAAACGCAGCGAGGACGATCAGCATGGCGGCGCCTGAATCAGAGGTGACGAAGGATCAAGCTTCCGAGGTCGAGACTCCTGTGGCGACGCAGGCGCAAGTCCCGCCGCCGCGCCCGCCGGGGAAGCGGCGCTCAGGAGGCGTTGCTTCCAAGCTTGTCGTTTCGACCCTGGCCTTGCTGGTCGCGCTGGGCGCCGCCGGCTATGGCGCGCTGACCTTCCGGAACGTGGACCCGCGCGTCGGCGAGGTCGCGACTCAAATCGACGCGGGTCTGGTCGCGGCGCAGGGCGCTGTCGATAAAGCGCGGGGATTTCTCGACGATCTGACCGGATCGACCAAGCCCGCGCCCAAGGCGCCCTCGCGCCACGCCTTGCTCGACAAGGCGCCGCTTGCCCCCGCGCCCACCCCGGCTCCGGCTGAAACCGCGCCCCCCGCGCCGCCGGCCCCGGCCGAAGCCGTGAAGGAGCCTGAAAAGCCGCTCGAAGCGCCTCCGGCCGAAGCGAAGCGCGTCGATATTCCTGAGCCCGCTCAAAAGCCTGTCGAAACCGTCGAGGAGGCGCCGGCGCCTTTGCCGCCGCCTGCCCCTGCCGCGGCGCCGGTCGAGACGCTGAAGCCCGCGCCCGTCGCCAAGGGCGAGGCCCGCGACGCCGACGGCTTCACCGACCGCGACCTCATTTCCGCGCTCGAAGGCCGCATCGAAGCCATGAGCGACGAAATCCAGGCTCTGCGGCAGAAGCTCGAGGCGCCCAAGAGCGAAGCGCGCGCCGCTCCCGAGACCGAGGTGTCCAAGGCCGAGGTGTCCAAGGCCGAGGAGACGCCGAAGCCCGCGCCGGCGCCGGTCGTCGTCCCTGCCGTCGACACGGCGAGCGCCACATTTGTGGTCGCTTTCGCGCTTCAGCGCGATCTCGAGGCCGGCAAGCCCTTCTCTGAGGAAATCGCGGCGCTTGCCCGCCTGAAGGCGGAGCCCGCGCCGGCGCCCGTATTGATCGAGCTCTCGGAAAAAGGGGCGCCGACCGGCGCGCAGCTTCGAGAGTCCCTGCGCGGGGTCGCCAAGAAGCTCGAAGCGCATGAGGCCCATCCCGGGGCGGCGCATGAAGGCGGCAATCTGACGGGACAACTGCTTGAAAGCGCAAGCAAGCTCGTGAAGGTCCGGCCGGCGGGAGAAGCTCATCCGGAAAGCGTCGCCGGCAAGGTTCAGCGTCTCGAAACCGCGCTGGCGCGCAATGATTTCGCCGACGCAGAAAGCCTTTACAACAGCCTGCCGGACGAGGCCAAAGCTGAATCCAAGGAATTCGGCGAAACGCTTCATCAACGCAGCGAGGCGGCCAGGGCGGCCGATGATCTGCTGCGGAGCGCCATAGCGGCGATCGGCAAGAAATAAGCGGGAGCGAGGGTCATGCTATTCGTTTTCTTCTTTATCCTCGCCCTCGCCGCCGCCGCCTACGGGCTTGAATGGCTGATTCAGCAGCCCGGCTCGTTGACGCTGGAATTCGCCGGCAATCATATCGAGACCTCGATCCCCGTCGCGATCGGCGGCCTGCTGGCGCTCACCGCCGCCGTCATCCTGGTTTGGGCGATCGTCATCGCGCTGGTGCGGCTTCCCGGCCGCGTGGCCGGCGGCTCGCGTGAGCGGCGCAAGGCGAAGGGGCTCGACGTGATCTCGCAAGGCTTGATCGCCGTCGGCTCCGGCGACGCCGCGCGCGCCCGCAAGGCCGCCCAGCTCGCCGAGAAGCTCCTGCCCGAGGAGCCGCTGACCCAAATGCTCGTCGCCCAGGCGGCGCAGCTCTCGGGAGACCGCGCGACGTCGGCCAAGGCCTTTCACAAGATGACGCTGAAGCCCGAGACCAAGCTTCTCGGCCTGCGCGGGCTGCATATCGAGGCCAAGCGCCGCGAGGACGCCGAGGCGGCGGCGCATTTCGCCAACGCCGCCCATGAGATCGCGCCCCTGCCCTGGGCCGGCTCCGCCGTGCTGGAGCATCTTGCCGCGGCCGGCGATTGGGAGAAGGCGCGCGAGGCGCTCGAAAAGAGCGTCAGCGCCAAGGCGATCGACCTCGCTTCGGCGCAGAAGCTGCGGGCGGTCATCGAGACGGCCATGGCGGTGTCGCGCGAACGCGAGCACCCCCATGACGCGCTGCATCTCGCCCGTCAGGCCCTGAAGCGCCGGCCGGGCTTCGTTCCCGCCGCCGTGACCGCCGCGCAGGTGCTCATCCGCCACGGCGATTACAAGCAGGCGGCCAAGCTCATCGAGGGCGTCTGGACCGCTTCGCCGCATCCAGAGCTTGCGGCCCTCTATCTCGAAGCGCTGCCGGGAGAATCGAACAGCCAGCGCGTGGCGCGGGTCGAAAAGCTCGCCAAGCTTGCGTCCCAGGCGCCCGCAAGCCGCCATATCGTCGCCGAGGCGGCGCTCGCGGCCCGCGATTTCGCCAAGGCCCGCGAGGCGCTCGCGCCGCTCGTCGCGGAGGGGCAGCATCCGAGCGCTCATACCTGCCTGCTGATGGCGGAAATCGAGGACGCCGAGAACGGCCAGAGCGGACAGGTGCGCGAATGGCTGGCGCGCGGCAGCCGGGCCCCGCGCGATCCTGCCTGGATCGCCGATGGCGTTGTCTCCAAGCACTGGCTGCCGATGTCGCCCGCTACGGGCCGGCTCGACGCGTTCGAGTGGAAGACGCCGCCGCATTCGGCGCCGCAACTCGCGGAGGAAGGGCGCGCCAATATTCCTGCCGCTTTCCTGGCCGCGCCCGTGGAGAAGCCCGCGGCGCTGACGGCGGCTCCCGCCGAAACTAACGCGTGATACTATTTCTGTTTGAATAGCTCGCATGGGGCTTGTCATTCCCGGCGGGCTGAAAGCCCGACCGGGAATCCAGAGCCGCAAAAGCGCCGGTTTTGCTCAGAGCCCGTCATTGCGAGCGAAGCGAAGCAATCCAGGGCAGCGATGCGGCACTGGGTTGCTTCGTCGGCTCCGCCTCCTCGCAATGACGGCGGTAATTCCGATCGCTCGTTTTGCCGGGATTAACACCCAACCAATCAAGCGGATCCCGTATGACTTTGGGCGACCGCCGAAATCAGCCGACGCGGTGGCGATCCGCGCGGCGGATCTGCACGTAAAGCGCGCCTTCGCCCCCGTGATGGCGCGCCGCTTCGCCGAAGCCGACGACGACGTCGCGCAGGCTCGGCGCCTGTAGCCACATGGGCACGACGCGGCGCAGCACGCCGCCCTCCTCGCGCGAGAGGCCTTTGCCGGTGACGATGATCGCGACCTTGGCGCCCTCCGCCTGCGCGCGGCGCAGGAAGGCGTTGAGCGCGCGCTGGGCCTCGTCCTGCCGCATTCCGTGAAGATCGAGCTTCGCCCCGACCTCGAGCCGGCCCCGCTTGATCTTCACCCGCGTGCGATGGTCGATCTCGACGAGAGGCGTCGCGGGCTTGGGCGCCGGCGGCCGGTCGCGATGGGCGACCGGCGCGGGGGCTTTTTCACGCACCGGCTCGGGAGCGCTTGCCGGCGCGGGCGGCTCTGCGACGGGCGCGGGCCGCGCCCGGAAAGGGCGTACGCTGGCAGTGACAATCGACCAAAGCTCGGACTCGGCGCGAGTCAGCCGGCGGGAATAGCGTCGCCTGTCGTCGCTCACGGCGATGGGTCCTTTTTTGGTAGGAAAACGTGGAAATCAGCCTCATGCCGGACGCGGCCCGCCAGCGCGCCGGCGCGCGCGCCCGAACCGAAAAACAGATCGGCCCGAGCCGCGCCTAAAATCGCCGATCCCGTATCCTGCGCAATCATCAGCCGCGCGAAATGGGTCGGCGCCTCGCTCTCCCAGGGAACGTCCGCGGCGATCCAGAAGGGGAGGCCGTAACACCAGATCGACCGATCGACGGCGATGGAGCGCAGCGGCGTGAGCGCCGCGCCTTCGCCCCCGATCGGCCCGAGCGCCCGGTCTTTCGATTCGTCGACGCGGAAGAACACATAAGACCTGTTTTTCTGCATCAGCCTTCGTCCAGGCTGACCGGGGCCGACGCCCATATCACGCAGAGCAGCCTTCAGCCCTTCGAGCGACATCGCGCCTTCGGGCATGAGCCCGCGCTCGATCATCAATCGGCCGACGGAGGTGTAAGGCCAGCCGTTGCGGCCGTCATAGGTGAGCGCGCGCGCGGTTCCGTCCGGAAACCGTAATCGGGCGGAGCCTTGCACCTGAATGAGGAAGAGTTCGACCGGGTCTGCGACATAAGCGAGCGGGATCGACCCCGTCGCCGCCCCCTCTTCCTCGATCTCGCGTCGAGGCGGATAGGGAATGAGGCTCTCATCCCTCAGACGCCGTGCGCTCGTGAGCGCCTCCCCGGACGCTAGGGAAAGCGGCGCGTCGTTCAATGTGACGAGATCGGACGGACGCGAGAGCGCCGGCGTTTCGAAACCGGGCTCGGGGGCGCGGCGGGCTTCGACCTCCGGCTCGTAATAGGCGGTGACAAAGCCCCTTTTGGCGAGGCGAAACGGCTCGAACCAGCGCCGAAAGAAGGCGGCGCCCGACTCTGACCCTTCAAGCGCCGCGCGCGCCGCGGCGATCAGCTCCGGCGGCGGCGGACAGGCAGGCCGCTGTTCCTGTGCGGCTTCGAGAATGCGCTCGGCGGAGCGCCGGAAGACGGGAAAAGCGGCGTCGAGATCGTCCTCGCCAAAGCCCGCAATCGCATCGAAGGCGACCGGTTCGAGATCCGACGGCGGACGCACGAAAATCACACGGCGCGGGTGGCGACGAGCTTCCAATTCGGGTCCGAGGCGCGCGGATCGCGTGCGAAGGTCCACAGCTCTTCGACCGGCATGGTGGCGCCGCCTTCGATGACTTCGCCCGCCTTGTCCTTGCGGATATTCATCAGCCGCACGGCGAAACGGACGGTGATCTCATTGAGGCGCGGCGCGGCGCTGGCGGAATCGACCAGCGCCGAATCGATGGCGACGATCGCCGTCTCCACGGCCTCTTCGACCGCCTCGCGCCGCGCGATCTCGCCGGCGAAACCGTCGAAGACGTCCTTGGCGAGCAACGGGCGCAGCGCGTCGCGGTCGCCCTTGGCGAAAGCGCCGACGATCATCTCATAGGCGCGGCGCGCGCCGTCGACGAACGCCTTGCCGTCGAAGCGCGGATCGGCGGCGGCGATGGCGTCGAGGCCCGTGATCGCCTCGGCGCGATTCTCGGCGACGCCCTTCCAGCGATCCTCGGGCCGCACCGCCGGCAAATCGTCGGCGGGCGCGGCGCCCGGCAGCGGGGCTGGCCCCACCGGCGCGCGGCGCGGCTCGAATTGCGTGGGCGGGGGCGCGTCGCGGTCGACGCGCATGCCGAGCACGGAGCGCAGCTTCCACACTACGAAAATGGCGAGCGCCGCAAAGACGATCAGCGACGGGTCGAAAGGTTCGCCGCTCGGCGACATTGGTCACTCCCGGATTCTTCTCTTGTCGGCTAACATGTCGCCGCTCACATGTCACGAATCAAGGCCGGCTCCGCGCCCAATCGGGCGTGCGCGGCCAAGCGTTTGCGCGCGCGGGAGTGTTTCACGAGTGACCGACAGGACGAAGCTCATCGGCTTGGCGCTCGGCCTTTGGCTCGCGCTCGAAATTCTGGCCTTCGCCTTCGTCCTGCGCGCGATCGGGCTCCTCGCCGCGATTCTTTTGGGGCTCGGCACGACCGCGCTCGGCCTTGCGGACGTCAAGGGGCTCCTCGCCGTCTGGCGGGAGCGCGGAAAATGGCGCGCCGAGGGCGCCATGCTCGATGGGGCGGTTCAGGCGTTCGCGTCTTTCCTATTGATCTTGCCGGGCTTCGCCTCGGATGTCGCAGGGCTCGCGCTGAAATCGCCGTCCGTGCGCTCTGCGGTGCTGAGCCGCATCCGGAACCGTGGGAGGAGCCCCCACAAGCCGGCCGGCCCGCAGACCATCGACCTCGCGCCGCACGAGTGGAAACATCTCACCAAAAGCGGCCGCCCCAAGCGCAAGCGCAAGAAGCCGGATGAGGGCGGCAAGAGCGGCGATTGGCAGCGAGAATGACTGTCTGGCGTCGCGAGCCCCAAATACCCCCCCGGCCGTCATTGCGAGCGACGCGAAGCAACCCAGGAGCCGTAATGGCTGCCCTGGGTTGCTTCGTCGCTTCGCTCCTCGCAATGACGGCTGGCAGCGTCGCAATGACGGCTGGTCGCGCGCTCAGGCTTAGAGCCAGTGATCTCTCCGGCCTTTTCTCCGCCCTAACTTCGCACTAGCTTCGCTCCAACTGCGAAGGACTTGATTCCCATGGCCACGATCGACGCCGTCCTGAACACCATCGACGCGAATCTCCCCGCGTCGACCCAGCGCCTCTTCGACCTTTTGAGCATCCCCTCGGTCTCGACCGACCCCGCCTATACCCAGCATTGCCAGCGCGCCGCCAATTGGCTGGCGGACCAGCTCAAGGGCCTGGGATATACGGCCGATGTACGCGAGACGCCCGGCCATCCGATCGTCGTCGGCCACGCCAAGGCGAAGCGCAAGGATGCGCCGCATGTGCTGTTTTACGGCCATTACGACGTGCAGCCGGCCGATCCGCTGGGACTTTGGGAGTCGGACCCCTTCGCGCCGCGTCTCGTGGCCGGCAAGGACGGCGACGAGATCGTGGCGCGCGGCGCTTCCGACGACAAGGGCCAGCTCATGACCTTCGTCGAGGCCTGCCGCGCCTTCGAAGCGAACGGCGGCCTGCCCTGCAACGTCACTTTCCTCTTCGAGGGCGAGGAGGAGACGGGCTCGCCTTCCCTCCCCGGCTTCCTCGCCGCCAATAAGGACGAGCTGTCGCGGCCCGACATTGCGCTCGTCTGCGACACCAGCATGTGGAACGCGACCACGCCGGCGATCACGGTCATGTTGCGCGGCCTGGCGCAGGAAGAAGTTTTCATCCGCATTGCCAGCCACGATCTGCATTCGGGCATGTTCGGCGGGCCGGTGAACAATCCCGTGCATGTGCTCGCGAAAATCATCGCCGATCTGCATGATGACGAAGGGAGAGTGACGCTCCCGGGCTTCTACGCCGGCGTGCCCGAAATCCCCGAAGACATTGCCGAGCAATGGCGCGCACTCGATTTCGACGAGGCGAAGTGGCTCGGCGAGATCGGCCTCACGCGGATCGGCGGTGAGAAGGGCCGCGGGATATTGGAGCAGATTTGGGCGCGGCCGACCTGCGACGTGAACGGCGTCGTCGGCGGCTATACCGGCAAGGGCTCGAAGACGGTGCTGCCGGCGGAAGCGTCCGCCAAATTCTCCTTCCGGCTTGTCGGCAAGCAGGACGCCAAAGCGGTGCTGGAGAGCTTCCGCGCCTTTGTGAGGGAGCGGTTGCCGGCCGACGCCAAGGTCGAGTTCATCAACCATGGCGCCTCCAACGCGCTGCAGCTTCCCTTCGGTTCCGAGGCGCTGAACCGGGCGCGGCGGGCGCTCAGCGAGGAGTGGGGCAAGGAGGCCGCGCTGACCGGCTGCGGCGGCTCGATCCCGATCGTCGGCGCCTTCAAGCGCGACCTCAATATGGATGCGCTGATGATCGGCTTCGCGCTCGACGACGACCGCATCCATTCGCCCAATGAGAAATACAGTTACACGTCCTTCCACAAGGGCGCGCGTAGCTGGGCGCGTGTGCTGGATGCATTGGCCTCATGAGGCTCAGCCGAAAGGCAGGCGCTCCCCGCGCGTCCCGATTTGCCGGCAATCGTAGAAGCGGTTTTTCTCGAAGAGCGGCGCGTGCTTGCCGGGCCGCTCGTCTTTCACGAATGCGCAATTCTCGAAAACGCACGCGACCAGCCGGCAGTCGCTGAAGAGGCAAGCGCCGCCGAGATTGTCGAGTTCGAATCGGCAGCGCGTGAAGGCGCAATCGAGCAAGTCGACGCCCCGGAATGAGCAACCGCGGAAGACGCAGTCCTCGAAACTCGTGCGCGAGATGAGGGCTGTGTTGAACGGCTCCCAGTACCAGCTCATCCGCGTGAAACTGCAGCCAAGAATGACGCCCCCGACGCTCGGCCGGGAGATTTCGAAACCCTCGAAGCTGCAATAGGCGAAGACGGTCTCCGTCGGCAGGGACGCGAAGCGCCCGCAGCTCTCCGTGAACTCTTCTTGCTGGACCAGCGCCATCTCACCCATCGCTTCCTTCCTGGCGAGGGGATGATCGGCGATGGCGAGCCTCCGCGCCTTGCGCCGCCACACATGAAAAACCCCGGCCGGGCTCGCGCGCCGACCGGGGGCCTTGATAGCTTGCGATGCCTTAGCGGGCGATCATCACCGCCGTCGAGAGGCTGCGAACCGCCGCGTCGCGCGTGGAAAGCGACGGGAGGCCGAAGCGTTCCTCGATCAGCTTCAGCACGGACGTCGTGTCATGCGCCTGGCTATCGACGCCGGAGCGGCGGAAGCGAGCGGAGATGACCAGCGCCGGGATGCGGGTGCCGGGGCCCCATTGATCGGACGGCGCCGATTTGTCGGCGTTGTGGGGCGGCGGCGGCACATGGTCCCAGGCGCCGCCGAATTCGTCATAAGTTATGACGATCAGCGTCTTCTGGGCGTCCGGGCCTTTGACGATCGCGTCAACCAGCGCGACGAGATGGTTGCTGCCGGTGGATTCGCTCGCATAGCCGGGGTGCTCATTGTCCGCGCCCAGCGGCTTCACGAAGCTCACAGCCTTGAGCTTTCCGTTCTTGGCGGCGTCGATGAACTCGGCCTCGTCGAGCAGATGCGCCTTGCGCGCGTCCGTCCCCGGCGCGTAGGCGGCGAAATAATTGAACGCCTGATGGTGATACTGGAAGTTCTTATCCGGACAGCGGAGCACGCCGCCGATCGTCTGCGGGTTGGCGTTGGGGTCGGCGCAGACGCCGCCGGCGCCATTCGTCCAGCCCTTGCCGCTCGTGTTGCCCTCGGCGTTGTCCCAGCCGCCGGAATACCAGGCCCAGTCGGTGACTTTATCGGTCAATAGATCGCCGATCGTCTTATCGGCGAGCGGCGGCAGGCGCTCCGCGTCGGCGGTTCCGGGCGCGTAGGGCCACGCCCTGGGCTGCGTGGTGTTGACCACATAATCGCCGCAGGCGACGCCGGCGGGCGCAGGCGGCAGCTTCGCGGCATTGCGGGCGTCTCCGGCGCAATAAGCGGTCAGCGACCTGTCGCGAAGCTTCGCCGCCGTCGCGGCGTCCGTCGAGGAATAGAGCGGCGTCTTGGTGGGCATGCCGTTGGCGTCGACGACAGAGTGAAGGTCGTTGCCGGAGCCGTCGGTCACCGGATTGACGAAGACCGGCGTCCTCGCCGCGATCAGCCACTGATGGTTGAGGAAGGAGCCGCCGAAGGCCGCCTGGAAGAAGTTGTCCTCGACGACATATTTCGGCGCGCCGGGCTGGTGCAGATATTCATAGATCGGCAGCTTGCGGGTGTCGTAATAGCCCATGACGAGACCCATGGCGTTGCTGCCGGTGACATAGCGATTCTGCTGGCCGCCATTGATCTGATACTGCTCGGAATAGAAATTATGCACGATGTCCCGCGTGCAGCCGCCAGCCAGTCCCTGGCCTTTCGCCACGCCGTTCGACGCGGAGACGCCGGGCGCCGGGCAGGTTGTGTCGATCGCCGCGATATAGTCGTCGATCTTGAACGGGCGATTGTAAAAGGCGCTGTTGATCGGCGAACCGGCGCCCGCTGTATTATCCGTGCAGCCTGTGGCGAGCGGCGCGGGCGACGTGAGATTGGCGTCGTTCTGCGGCAGGCAGAGATAGGGCTTGGAGCCGTCGGCGGAGGACCGGATCTGCGTCCACCAGGGCGCCGGCTGGCCGGAATGCTCGACATCTTCGAGCGCGCGCAGGCCGTTGACCTCCCGCTCGCCGACCTCGCCCCAGAGCCCATAGAGATTATCGAAGCTGTGGTTCTCCTGGTAGATGACCACGATCTTGTCGAAATCGCCGAGCCCCCCGTGGTCTTCTTCCTGGGCGGCGGCGGGCGCCGTCGCAAGCGCGGCAAGGCCCAGCGCGACCTTAAAGAATTTCATAATGCTAGCCTTTTAACTAAGCCCGGCCGAGTTTTAGGCAGCCTCCATATCGGGTCTGCGAACCGGCGGCCAGAGCGTCAAGCTCGACGCCTCTGCCGCGACGTTCCGCCACTCGCTTTCCGGCTTAGGATGGGCTATGTAAGAAAACGTCCAAACAAGGCGCTGGGCAGGACGGGGCCGGCAGTCTGGGTTTGATGGGCGTCAAAGATCGAGGGTTGGGTCACATGGTCTATCGGCGATATTTCGAGGCGGCCGTCTCCCGTCTGAAGGACGAACGCCGTTATCGCATCTTTGCGCATCTCGAGCGCGACGTTGAGAGCTTTCCCCTCGCCCGATGGATTCGAGACGACGGCTCTATCGAAAACGTCACCGTATGGTGTTCGAATGATTACCTCGGCATGGGCCAGCACCCCGAGGTCATCGACGCGATGGTGGAGACCGCCAGCAAAGTCGGCGCCGGCGCGGGCGGCACCCGCAATATTTCCGGCACAAGCCACGCGATCGTGGAGCTGGAGCGCGAGCTCGCCGACCTCCACGGCAAGGAAGCGGCGCTCGTCTTCACCTCGGGCTGGATTTCCAATCTCGCGGCGATCTCGACCATCGCCGACCTGCTGCCCAATTGCGTGATCCTCTCCGACGCCTCGAATCACAATTCCATGATCGAGGGCGTGAAGCGGTCGCGTGCGGAACGGAAAATCTTCCGCCACAACGACCTCGCCCATCTCGAAGAGCTGCTGATCGAAGCCGGCGACCGGCCGAAGCTCGTCATCTTCGAGAGCCTCTATTCCATGAACGGCAATGTCGCGCCTGTCGCCGAGATTGCCGCTCTCGCCGAGCGTTACGGCGCCATGACCTATGTGGATGAAGTCCACGCGGTCGGCATGTATGGCCCGCGCGGCGCCGGCATCTGCGAGCGCGAAGGCGTCATGGGCCGCATCGACGTCATCGAGGGCACGCTGGCCAAGGGCTTCGGTGCCATGGGCGGCTATGTCGCCGGCGACGCCGCGGTGATCGACGCTATTCGCTCTTATGCGCCGGCGTTCATCTTCTCTACCGCTTTGCCGCCGCCGGTCGCCGCCGCCGCCTGCGCCGCGGTCCGGCTGCTGAAGCGCCGCTCCGATCTGCGCGCCGCGCATCAGCGCGCGGCGCATATCACCAAACATGCGCTGGCCGCCGCCGGTCTTCCGGTGTTGGAAAACGGCTCGCATATCGTGCCGGTGATGGTGCGCGAGGCGGAGCTGTGCAAGGCGGCGAGCGATCTGCTGCTCACGCGGCACAATATCTACATCCAGCCGATCAACTATCCGACCGTCGCCAAGGGCTCCGAGCGCCTGCGCATCACGCCGACGCCTCGCCATACGCACGATCATATTGCTCACCTCGTCGAAGCAATGGTCGATGTCTGGCAGACGCTCGGGATCGCCTTCGCCGAGCCGCCGTCGCATCTCCATGTCGACGAGAAGAGCGCCGAGCGCTGCACCTATCCGGAGATCAAGCTCGCGGCGCAGTAATACGGTCGCTCGTCTAAGATCGTCGTGAAATCCGAGCCCCAGGCTGTATGCAGCCTGGGGCTTTTCGTTGCAGCGGATCGCTCGTTGTCACGCCCGCCGCCCGCGACGCGAGCGCTCGCGGCGTGCTACGGTCTCCAAGCCTTGGGCCGGGCCATATGGTTAAAAAACCGTGTGATTGATTAGAATTGTCCCGTGCAAGTTCAAATGGGGTTAGGCGGCGTGGTGTCCTCTATTTTCGACACGAACTGGCAACCACATCGGCAAATGGGGCCATCGCAATGAGCCGTCTTCATTATTCCTTCAACAGCGGTGCGGCGGCCGCCGTGGCGCAACCGGAGCCTGAGGAAGCGCGCGTCCTTCGCGCGCCCCGCCGGTCGAAGCTCAGGAACCGGCAATATCTGAGAAGCGTGATGGAAAATCTCGGCCTTTTCGCCTTCGGCTTCGGCGCGTCGAATCTCGTGATCCATTTTGCCTTCGGCTTCTTCTATGGCCTACCCATGTCGAGCCTGTTGCATATCATTTCTAATATGAAATCCGTTTGGTAGGGCCGTCACTCCCGGCGCTCGCAAAGCTAGCGCTTGGGAATCCCAAACAAAACCAGCGGTTTTGCGGCTCCCGTCGGGCTTTCAGCCCGCGGGAATGGCTAAAGCCTTAGTTCGAGGCGGGCCGCGCGCTAGCCGCCGAGGCCGAAAGCCGCGAGCGCCGCCATATTCACGATCTCCGTGTCAGTCGATCCGAGCTGGACGATCTGGATGGGCTTGTCGAGGCCGACGATCAGCGGGCCGAGGACGGTGGCGTCGCCCAGTTCCTGCAGCATCTTGGTCGAGATCGCCGCCGAGTGGAAGGCCGGCATGATGAGGACATTCGCCGTATCCTTCAGCCGGGAGAAGGGATAGGCGCTCATCAAATCTTTGTTGAGCGCAATGTCGGCGCCCATCTCGCCCTCATATTCGAAATCGACGCGGCGCTGGTCGAGAACGCGCACCGCCTCGTGCACGCGCGCCGTGCGTTCGCCCGGCGGATAGCCGAAGGTCGAGAAAGCCAGCATGGCGACGCGCGGCACGAGGCCGATGCGCCGCGCGACGCCCGCCGCCTCGATCGCGATTTCGGCAAGCTCTGTAGCTTCCGGCAATTCGGTGATCGCCGTATCGGCGACGACCACAACGCGGCCTTTGGCGAGAATGAGCGACACGCCGATGACGCGATGTCCGGGCTTCTGATCGACGACGCGGCGCACTTCTTCCAGCGCATTGGAGAAATTGCGCGTGACGCCCGTCACCATGGCGTCGGCGTCGCCGCGCGCCACCATGGCGGCGGCGAAATGGTTGCGGTCCTGATTGATGAGGCGCTGGCAGTCGCGGAACAGGAAGCCCTTGCGCTGCAGCCGCTCGAACAGGAACTGCGCATAGACGCCGTTGCGTTGCGACAGCTTCGCATTGTGAATCTCGATGCCGGGAACGAGCTCCACGCCGGCGTTGGCGGCGTTGGCCCTCACCCGATCCTCGCGCCCGACGAGCACCGCCTCGCCCAATTCCTGATTCACATAAGCGACCGCCGCGCGGATCACCTGTTGCTCCTCGCCTTCGGCGAAGACGACGCGCTTGGGCTCGCGCCGCACGCGCTCATAGATGGTCTGCATGAGGCCCGCGACCGGATCGCGTCGCGCCGAGAGTTCGGCGCGATAGGTTTTCATGTCGATGATCGGACGGCGCGCGACGCCCGACTCCATCGCCGCCCGCGCCACCGCTGGCGGGATCACCGAGATGAGGCGCGGATCGAAAGGCGCGGGGATGAGATAGTCGCGGCCAAAGCGCGGTCGCGCGCCGCGATAGGCGTTGGCGACTTCGTCCGGCACGTCCTCGCGCGCGAGATCGGCGAGCGCTTGCGCGGCGGCGATCTTCATCTCCATGTTGATGGTCTTGGCGCGCACGTCGAGCGCGCCGCGGAAGATGTAGGGAAAGCCCAGGACATTATTGACCTGGTTCGGGTAGTCCGAGCGTCCCGTGGCGATGATGGCGTCCGGCCGCGCCGCGCGCGCTTCTTCCGGCGTGATTTCCGGATCGGGATTGGCCATGGCGAAAATAATCGGGTCCGGAGCCATGGATTTCAGCATGTCGGGCGTCAGCGCGCCCTTCACGGACAAGCCGAAGAAGACGTCGGCGCCCTCGAGCGCCTCGGCGAGCGTGCGCGCGCTCGTCTCGACGGCGTGCGCGCTCTTCCATTGGTTCATGCCGGCTTCGCGACCGCGATAGACCACGCCCTTGGTGTCGCAGAGCGTGACGTTGCGGTGATCGAAGCCGAGCGCCTTGGCGAGATCGAGACAGGCGATGCCCGCCGCGCCGGCGCCATTGCAGACGAGCTTCGTATTTTTGATGTCGCGGCCCGTCAGCAGCAGCGCATTGATGAGGCCGGCGGAGGAGATAATCGCCGTCCCATGCTGGTCGTCATGAAAGACGGGAATATCCATGAGCGCGCGCAGGCGCTCTTCGATCACGAAACACTCGGGCGCTTTGATGTCCTCGAGGTTGATGCCGCCGAAAGAGGGCCCGAGATAGCGCACGGCGGCGACAAATTCGTCGATCTCCTTGGTGTCGACTTCGAGATCGATCGAATCGATGTCGGCGAAGCGCTTGAACAGCGCCGCCTTGCCTTCCATCACCGGCTTCGCCGCGAGGGGCCCCAGATCGCCGAGGCCCAGGATCGCCGTGCCATTGGTGATGACCGCGACCATATTGCCGCGCGTGGTGTAATCGAAGGCGAGCGTCGGGTCTTTGGCGATGGCGTGCACGGGCGCGGCGACGCCCGGCGAATAGGCGAGCGACAAATCGCGCTGCGTCGCCATGGGCTTGGTCGACACGACGGCGAGCTTTCCCGGCCGCCCGCGCGAGTGGAAGAGCAGCGCCTCCTTGTCGGTGACGACGGGACGATCGCTCATGCTCTCATTCATGTTCCGCAAGCCTTTCCGATTGCAGCGCCTTCGGCGGCGCAGCATAGCGGGGCGGGGGTGGGGATCACAAGCGTCTGAAACGCGATGGACGGGTCTCTCGTCGAAAAGAATGCAAGCAATGTGTTGCGAATGTGCAACATGGCAAGAATAGATGAGACGGCCTTTGTTAGCCCACCTTGCGCCAGCTTGGCTGTGAGGATTACTCCCTAAAGCCATGCGGCGGAAAGTAAAACGATCGGCTCTAGCAGCGCGCCTGGTGCATGCGCTGCTGATCGTTTGCCTTATTCTCAGCGTCGCGCCGCGCGTTTTCGGCAATCTGCTCTGGGCTGCTGGCGCGCCGCGTGTGGGCGTCGAGCGTACTGTCGCGCCCCAAAACGCCATTTGCGAGCGGCGAGAGCATGCCGGCGATCAAACGGATCATCATGCGGATGGTCTCGACTGCTGCGTTTTTTGCCGCTTCGACAGCGATAAGGATTTCCTGCGCCTTGGCCTCGTCCCGGCGATTGTCTTCCTTGTAGAGTTTCCTGACGCGCCGACGGCGCTCGAATTCCCAACGGTGGATATTCCGCCCGCGCCGATACAGGGCGCGCTGACCGCTTGGTCCGCCACGGCGCCGCCGACGATTTAGTTCTTTTCCTGCGTCGATCGATCGCGCCTCCGAGGAGACGCCGCCCGATACGACAGCAAGCCGCGCCCCGAAGCGTTCTCAATCATCTGTGGCCCAAGCGATCGCGTGATCGCATGGCGCAGCGCTTCTGGAGCGTTCTTTCCTGTTTCGAGATACGAAAGCTTCTTCCCATGTGCCGGAAGTCTCTAAGCGCGGGCGCGTCGCTGCTCGCTATCGCCATTGTCGCGAACTCTCACGCCTACGCGCAACAAAATCTGCCGACGATCGACATCGGTGGGCAACGTCAAAAACACACAGGCGGAAGGCCTGCGGGGGCCGTCCCAAATCGACTGGCGCTGAACGGGCCGAGCGCCGCGCCCGCCTCTTCGCCGCTCGTCAGCGCGCAGGCCGCGCCGGGCTTCAGCCCCGAAAAATTGAAGCTCCCCATTTACCGCGAGCCAACCGGTCAGACCGTCACGGAAATCAGCGCCAAAACCTTCGCCGAACAACCCTTGGGCACGGTCGGCGACATGCTTCGCTACAGCCCCGGCGTGTCCTTCAAACAGGGCAATGGTCCAAGGGATATGACCATTTCGATCCGCGGTTCGGGGGCCAGGGTCGGCGGCGCGATCCAAAGGATCATTCTTTTGGACGACGGCTTCAGAATGGCGATGCCGGATGGCTTCTCCCGCGCCGACTGGGTCGATCCTCACGCCTATGCCGGCTTCGACGTATATCGCGGGCCGTCTTCGGCTTTGTTCGGCAATTTCGCGGTTGGCGGCGCGATCAATTTCCGCACGCGCAGCGGCGCGGAGATCAATGGCGTCGAAGCGGGGAGCGAAGGCGGCAGCTTCGGCTACGTCAATAATTACGTGACCATCGGCAAGAAAATCGGCAAGCTCGATTTCGCCGTCTTCGCGAGCGACATGCGGCTCGAAGGGTTTACACTCAACAACAACAGCAACACGCAAACCGTGAATCTGCGCGCGACTTATGAGGTGACGCCGCAGGATAAGGTGACCTTCAAATTCATCCATAATCAGCTCTATGGCGAGCTGCCGGCGCGCTTGTCGCTCAACCAGTATTATGCGAACCCCTTCCAAAGGGGGTGCAACGCCATTGCCCCGGCTCTGGGCGTCGCGAACCAATCTTGCGGCGGCACGAGCCTGTTCATCAACGGCGTGAATGGCGCGTCGCTTCCCATCACCGCAACGCAAAGCGGCTGGTTGCGCAACGATCGTTTCGACGCGCTCGGCTTGCGTTGGGAGCATGAAGTCGACGCCAGCACCGTCATCCGCACGACCGGAATCTATTACGACAAGGAGTTCTGGCAGCCGATCGACACGCCGGTTACCTACGCCAACGTCCCTGGGGTGGACATCCGGACGGATGTGACGACTCTCGGCCAATTCCTCGGGCGCGATCTGCGCAACAATGTGGAAGTCTATTACAACAGCAGCCGGTTCACGACCAACACCAAGCCTCTGGCCATGTTCGGCCCGGGCAATGTGATGCCGCAGCCGGTCAACAAGCTGGACGCGCTCGTCTCCAATTTCGGCTCTCGCTTCCGTTCGGAATATGCGCTTACGCCGACTCTCACTGCCGTCATCGGCATGGACGTCGAGGCGAGCCGAAACAATTCGCAGTCCGACAACCTCGGCTACGCCAACGTCGGCAACCCGTTTCTTCCGACGAGCTTCAGCACCGTGAAGTTCAGTGATCTTTGGGTGAACTGGGCGCATGAGGCTTCGCTCACCTGGCGGCCGAGCAGCGAGTGGCAGGTGCGGGCGCGCACGTCGCGCGGCTTCGGCACGCCGAATTATTTGGCGTTTTTTGTCGACCAGCAGGGCAATATCGGACCGAACACCGGCTTGAAGCCGCAAACAAATACGGGCGTCGACGGCGGGATTGTCTGGACCCCGAACGACAAGCTCACCGTCTCTTTGACCGGCTTCTATGAGTGGTGGACCGACGAGATTCTGGCCCAGCGGCCCGGCGCCGGCAAATTGACCTACCAGTTCAACGCCCCCGGCTCCGTCCATCGCGGCGCCGAATTCGCGGCCGATTACGAGCTGCGGGAGGGATTGAAGTGGCTCGTGAATTACACCTACAACAATCAGGTCTTCACGAATTACATCGAGCAGAGAAACAGCGGCGGCGGCGCGCCCTACAGCGCCAACACCTACTATCTGAACAGAGCCGGCTATAAAGTCCCCAACGTGCCTGCCCATCAACTAACGACGCGGCTGACCTACGATCAGCCCACCGGGGACTTCAAAGGGCTCGGGGCTTTCATCGAGTATATCTACCAATACTCCTACTATATCGACAATGGAAACCAGCTCACCATCCCGAGCTATGGGCTGGTGAACCTCAACGCCCACTACAAGCGGGAACTGTCGGACAGTTTCCTCAAGGAGTTCACCGCCTTTGTTCAGGTCAATAATGTGCTGAACCAGAACTGGGTCGCGGGGGCGACGAACCTCACCAATACGCTGTTGTACGGCTTCCAGGCCCCCGGTTCTTATCTGGCGCAGAACGCCACCGGTTCGATTTACGCGGGCGCCCCGATCAGCGTCCAAGGCGGCGTCAAAGTGAAATTCTGAACGCGTGCAACGGCGGGCTTTGCCGAGTCCGTCATTGCGAGCGAAGCGAAGCAATCCAAGGCGGCGATGCGGCCCTGGATTGCTTCGTCGGCTCCGCCTCCTCGCAATGACGGCGGTGAGTCCCTGTGTGTTCAAACGGCGCGAGCGTCGGGAATGACGCCGACCCAATCAAGCAAATTACGCCAAACACTTAGGCCTCATCCTGAGGAGCGAGCGAAGCTCGCGTCTCGAAGGACGAGGCCGCCTCGGAGGTTTGCCAACAAGCTGACGGCGGGCTTTGCCCGAACTTTGCGGCGAAAACGAATTCCGGCGCTCCTCACGCTACCTCCTCCTCTTGCCACGCGCCGAACAGCTTTCGCGCCGCTTCCGCCGGCAGCGGCTTGGCGAAGAGATAGCCCTGCATCTGCGTGCAGCCTTCCTTGCGCAGATGCGCGAGCTGCTCTTCCGTCTCCACCCCTTCCGCCACTGTCGCCACATTCAGACACTGGCCAATTCCCGTCACCGCGCGAACGATGGCGACGCATTGAAGGTTGGTCGGCAGCTCCTGCACGAAGGAGCGATCGATCTTGATTTTGTCGAAGGGGAATGCGCGCAGATAGAAGAGCGAGGAATTACCCGTTCCGAAATCGTCGAGTGAAATATGCACGCCCAGGGCGCGCAACTGGTGCAAGATCGCGAGATTGTCGCGGCTCTCCACCAGCAGGACGGACTCGGTGATCTCGAGCTCCAGGCGGCTCGCCGGCAGACCGCTGGCTTCCAGCGCCCGGACGACCGATTGGACGAGGGTCTCGGACTTGAATTGCGCTGGCGAAAGATTGACGCTCAGGCGCGTCGCCGGCGGCCAGTGCATGGCTTCGAGGCAAGCGCGGCTCAACGCCATCTCGCCGATCGGGATGATGAGTCCGCTGGCCTCGGCGATGGGAATGAACTCCGCGGGAGAAATGGACCCGCGCGTCGGATGGGTCCAGCGCAGCAAAGCCTCCATCGCGACGATCCGGCGGCTCTCGATCTCGGCGATCGGCTGATAATGCACGTCGAAGGCGTTGTGCATCAGCGCGTCCCTGAGATCCGCCTCCAAGACGCGGCGACGTATCAGCGCCGCCGCCATCCCCGCGTCGAACAGCCGATAGGCGCCGCCGCCGGCCTGCTTGACCTGATAAAGCGCAATATCGGCGTATTGCAGCAGCGTGTCGGGGTCGCTGGCGTGCGCCGGGGCGATGGCCACGCCGACGCTCGCGTTCACCAGCACGTTTTGGCCGTTGATTTTGAGCGGATGGCCGAGCGCGCCGACGATTTTTTCGGCAAACTCGCCGGCCTCGTCCGGCGAGGTGAGACCGGCTTGGACAAAAGCGAACTCGTCACCTCCGAGACGGGCGACCATGTCCCCCGGCCGCAGGATGTCGGAGAGCCGCTCCGCCACGGCGACCAGCAATTGGTCGCCCGCGGGATGCCCCAGCGTGTCGTTGATGTCCTTGAAATCATCGAGATCGATGTAATGTGCGGCGAGGGCCTCGTCAGGTTGCAGCGCCTCCAGGCTGGCCGCGAGGCGCATGCGAAACTGGTTGCGGTTCGCAAGACCGGTGAGCGAATCGTGAAGCGCCATATGGGCGATGCGCGCCGAAGCCGCGAGCTGCTCGGTCACGTCGACCACCGAGACGAGGACGGCGCGGCGGCCGTCGAAGTCGAGCTCCCGAGCGTGAATTTCCAAATCCCGACGCCGCCCGTCGGCGGAGCGCCCCTGCCAAATTCGATCTGCGCTTGCGTCGCCCGGGATTCCTTGGATGCCCGGAAGGTGCGGGTGTTCTTTCTCCTCGAAAAGAGCTTCGAGAGTGGCGTCCAGGAGGCGGTCGCGTGAATGGCCGAAATGCCGGACCGCCGCGTCATTGGCTGCGAGAATGCGCCTGCTTTGTGGATCGTGCACCCACATGGGCATGGGGTTTTCCTCGAACAGCAGCCGGAAATATTCCTCTCGGGCTTTGAGCCGGGTGACGTCGGTCAAGGTGATGGCGATGAGATCCGCGCCCATCGGGGCGGCGCTGAGGCGCAAATGCCGGGGCGACTCCGGGAGCGGCCCGGCGATCTCGAATTCGTCGCCGCGCCTGTTCTTCGACAATTCGATCAGCCGGGCGAGCGTGCCGTCGCGCGCAAAAGTGGGGGCCGCCTCGGACAGGCGCCGCCAGCGAAGCGCCGTCTCCGAATCGCCAAACAGTCGTGCGGCCCCGTTATTGAGGCTCAGAATGCGGAAATCCGAGATCGCGTCCGCGGGGTCGTCGAAGACGGCCGCGAGCGTGACGAGACCGTCGTCGGTCGCGCGGTAAATGGCGTCGACGACATTGTGCGCCTCCGCTCGTTCGCGCGAGAAGACGAGGAAAACCGTCGCGCCTTTTCTGGTCGACAAGGGGAAGATGACAACTTCGCGGCTCGTCGCGAGACCGTCCCGCAGCCAATGCAGCACCTGCATGGCTGGCGCGCGTCGCTGCGTCGCGAGGGCCGTAGCGTCACGTAAGCACGCGGCGCAATATTGATCGATCGCCTCCAGGGCCGTGCAGCGCAGCTCCTGGCCGAGCCAGCTCTCGATCGACCTGCCCGCATAATAGATTTCGAGGCCGCCGCCGCGCCCCTCCCCCATGAGGCCGAGATCGTCGGCGAGCGTTCCGAGACTCCCCAGAGCAAGTTCCTCGAAGCGTGGGAATTCAGACGGCTTATCTGTCTGGCAGCCCCAGCTCACGCACAGCTCGCGGACTTCCTCGAAGTCGCTCAGCACTCCATAAGCGGCGGATATGTCGTCCGCCGAATCCATAGACATCATGACGCCGCACCAGAAATCGATCGGAATTTAGCCTGAAGGTGTCGGCGGGAGTTGAAAAAAACGTAAATATTCCAGCGCGTTGTTGAACATACTGCGTCGCAATAGTGTCACAAAGCTTGGCGGTAACGGGCGGGGCCGACGAAAATGTGCGCGGCGCCCTTCCCAAGCGCAAAGGAGGCGTTTAATTGAGACGTCTGAAGCCGGAGCTGAGCGCGCTTTCTCTTCCCGGCGCCGGGGCGTTCCCGAACCCCCAAACCATTGCGCCCGGTTGCGCCGGACATCACTGCGGAGGCTCGGCGCGGCTCAAGACGATTTCCCGATAGCCCGAGCTCATGACCGCCGACCGCCTGAAAGAACCCCTTCACGCCGGCATTCCCGGCTGTCTCTGGATCATCCGCTTCGACGCGCAGGGCCGGGCCGAGCCGGGCTCGGCGGCCGATCTCGACGCGCTCGGCAAGGCGCGCGAGGGCTTTGTCTGGCTGCATCTCGATCTGACCGACGTGCGCGCACGGCCGCTCATCGGCCGGATCGAGGCGCTCTCGGACAGCGCGCGCGAGGCGCTCCGCGATCCGATCGATCACCAATATCTCGAATATTCGGAAAACCTGCTGAGCGGCGCCCTGCTCGATCACGAGCGCACCCTCGCCGGCCCGGCCTCGCGCACGGATTTCCTGCGCTTTGCGATCGACGAAAGCTTCCTGGTGACCGCCCGGCGGCGGCCGATGAGCTGCGTCGACGCCATCCGCAGCGCCGTTGGCCGCGGGACGATCGTCGAGTCGCCCTTCGCGCTTTTCGAGATGATGACGACCCATATCGTCGACGAGCTGAGCAGGACCGCGAACAACATCGGCCTCGCCTTCGATCGCGCCGAGGATTTGATCATCGACGCGCGCGGGCGCGATGCGCGGCCTTTGCTCGGCGCCGGGCGCCGCGACGCCGTGCGGCTCTCGCGGCAGATTGGCGGCCTTGTCTCGACGCTGGCGCGCCTCGAAGACATCGAGGACGATCCCAATAGCGCCGCCGACAATGCGCTGCGCGAGACGGCGTCACGGCTGGTGCAGCATACCGAATCGCTCGCCCGCGACATGCAAACCCTGCAGGATCGCGCCCGCCTGCTGCAGGACGAGCTGAACGCCATTCTCAATCTCGAGACCAACGACCGGCTCTATGTGCTGACCGTGGTCACGACGCTCTTGCTGCCGGCGACCTTCGTCACTGGTTTTTTCGGGATGAATCTCAAGAATCTGCCTTTCTCGGAAAGCGAGGAGGGCGTCGTCTACGCCACCATCGTCTGTATTTTTGCGGCGGGACTTGTCCTGCTGTTGATGCGACGCTGGGGCCTCACCGATTCAGAGGGCGCCGAAGAAAGCCGGCCGCGCGGCTCCAAGCCGCCGGCGCCGCCGGCCGACACCAGCAGTTACTGAAGCGGGCGCGATCGGCGCTTTACATGCCGGCCCGCCCCGCCTAATTTCCGCGCCACTCGAAACGGGGAGCGCCGCTCCCCGAGCTTTCCGAAAGACAAAAACCCATGCGCGCCGAGCCGCTTGCGCTCAAAGAACAGATCGAGCAGTCCATGGGACTGCTGAGGAGGCATCTTTGACGTCGAGACTGCAACCCGCCGTCTCGCCGAACTGAACGTCAAGGCCGAAGACCCCAATTTCTGGAACAACGCCGACGAAGCGCAGAAGCTCATGCGCGAACGCACCCAGCTCGAGGAGCAGATGGGCGCGATCGACAGGCTTGCGCGCGATCTCGAAGACGCGTTGACGCTCGTCGAGCTTGGCGAGGAAGCCGGCGACGAGGCGACCGAGAAAGAGGGCGTCGAGGCGCTCAAAGCCCTGCTCAAGGAGGCCCAGCGCCGTCAGATCGAGGCGCTGTTCTCGGGTGAAGCCGACGGCAACGACACCTTCATCGAAATCCACTCGGGCGCTGGCGGCACCGAGAGCCAGGACTGGGCGCGCATGCTGTTTCGCATGTACGCCCGTTGGGGCGAGCGCAAGAAGTTCAAAGTCGAGGTGATCGAGGAGACCGCCGGCGAAGAGGCCGGCATCAAATCGGGCACGCTTCTGGTCAAGGGCCACAACGCCCATGGCTGGGCAAAGACCGAATCGGGCGTGCATCGTCTGGTGCGCATCTCGCCCTTCGACTCGAACGCGCGGCGCCATACGAGCTTCGCCTCGGTGTGGGTCTATCCGGTGGTGGACGACCGGATCGAGGTCAATATCAACGAGTCGGACTGCCGTATCGACACGTATAGATCGTCCGGCGCGGGCGGTCAGCACGTGAACACGACCGATTCGGCGATCCGCATCACCCATATGCCGACCGGCATTGTCGTGGCCTGTCAGGCCGAGCGCTCACAGCACAAGAATCGCGCGACCGCCTGGAACATGCTGCGCGCCCGTCTCTATGAGCGCGAGCTGGAAATGCGCGAGGCCGAGGCGAACAAGGCAGCCGCCAGCAAGACCGATATCGGTTGGGGGCACCAGATTCGTTCTTACGTTCTGCAGCCCTACCAGCTCGTGAAGGACCTGCGCACCGGCGTCACGTCCGGCACGCCGTCCGAAGTGCTCGACGGCGAGCTCGACGACTTCATGCAGGCCTCTCTCGCCCAGCGCATCTATGGCGGCGGGCCGGAGAAGGTGGAGGACGTGGAGTAGCGCGCGACGGGGCGCCCCCCCCACCCGGCGCCGCCGAAGCCCGTCTGAAAAACGGGCGTCTAAACGACGCCCTGGCGCCGCCATCCTCGGTAAAGGGGGCCGCGAAGCGGGGGAGGATTGGGGAGGGGGCGACCTCACCCCGCCATCCTTTTCGCATCCGCAGAAGCTCCCGCTTCATTTGATCAATCTTTCGCGGCGCGATAAGAAGCAAGCCGCCAAGCGCCTTTGTTTTTCATTTGCGTCAATCGGCGCCGTCCCGCGCCGCGAAAGGTCGAGAGATGGACGCCGCTGTTGCGCCGCAACCAAGTTTCCTGAGCCGCGAGCGCTCCATCGCCTCGCCGACATTCAACCGCTGGCTCGTTCCGCCGGCCGCGCTCGCCGTGCATCTTTGCATCGGCATGGCCTATGGCTTCTCGGTGTTCTGGCTGCCGCTGTCGCGCATCGTCGGCGGCGCGGCGCCCAAGGAATGCCCGGCCGACATGGGCTTCTTCCAGACGATCGTCGCAACCAATTGCGACTGGAAGATCAGCATGCTGGGCTGGACCTTCACGCTCTTCTTCGTTCTGCTCGGCTCCTCGGCGGCGATCTTTGGCCATTGGCTGGAGACGGCCGGCCCCCGCAAAGCCGGCCTCGCCGCCGCCTTCTGCTGGTGCGGCGGCCTGCTCATTTCGGCGCTGGGCGTCTATCTTCACCAGATCTGGATGCTCTGGCTCGGCTCCGGCGTCATCGGCGGCGTCGGCCTCGGCCTCGGCTATATCTCGCCCGTCTCGACGCTCATCAAATGGTTTCCCGACCGGCGCGGCCTGGCGACCGGCCTCGCCATTATGGGCTTTGGCGGCGGCGCCATGATCGGCGCGCCACTCGCCGATCGGCTGATGGGCTATTTCGCGACGCCGACCTCGCCGGGCGTCTGGCAGACCTTCGTGGCGCTCGCCGGCATTTATTTCATCTTCATGGTCAGCGGCTCGCTGGGCTATCGCGTGCCGGCCGACGGCTGGGCGCCCAAGGGCTGGACGCCGCCGGCGCCGGCCGCCAACGCCATGGTCACCCATCGCCACGTCCATCTCGACGTCGCCTGGAAGACCCCGCAATTCTGGCTGCTCTGGGGCGTGCTCTGCCTCAATGTGTCGGCCGGCATCGGCGTGCTCGGCATGGCCTCGCCCATGCTGCAGGAGGTCTTCGGCGGCAAGCTCATCGGCCTCGACCTCGGCTTCGACGCCCTCAACGCCGACCAGAAGAAGCAGATCGCCGCCATCGCCGCGGGCTTCACCGGCCTCTTGAGCCTGTGCAACATCGGCGGGCGCATTGGCTGGGCCTCGGCCTCAGACGCCTTCGGCCGCAAGGTCACTTATGCGATCTTCTTCGTGCTCGGCCTCGCGCTCTACGCCGCGGCGCCTTTCGCGGCAAAGGGCGGGCTCGTCTTCCTGTTCGTGCTGCTCTTCGCCGTCATCATCACAATGTATGGCGGCGGCTTCGCGACTATTCCGGCGTATCTCGCGGATATTTTCGGCACGCATTACGTCGGCGCCATTCATGGCCGGCTGCTGACCGCCTGGTCGACGGCGGGCGTGCTCGGCCCGGTTCTGGTCAACTACATTCGCGAATATCAGCTTTCGATCGGCGTGCCCCGCGAAGCCGCCTATAACCAGACAATGTATGTGCTCGCCAGCCTGCTGCTGGCGGGGCTTGTCTGCAATCTCCTCGTTCGGCCGGTCGCCGAGAAATATTATATGACCGATGAAGAGGTCGCGGCCGAGAAGAAGACCAGCGTCGCCGCGGTGAAGCAGGAAGAGGAAGAGATCCACGCCGATTTCGAGGATTTTCTGGAGGAGGGGCTGGAGCCGCATGACCCTGTGCCCTCGGTCGCCCTTCGCGCGGCGCCGCGCCTCTCGCCGGTCTTGATCCTCTCCTGGCTCGCGGTCGGCGTCCCGCTCGCCTGGGGCGTATCGATCACGTTGTTGAAGGCGATGGCGCTGTTCAAATGAGCTGGATCGAGCGGCGCACGCGGGGGCCCTTTTGCTTGCCCCCGTGGCGCCTCGTTTTCTTTCCATTAACCACAACCGCGCATGGTCGATATTCCGTAGCGCCCCGCGCGGAGCCCCCGCGCCCCATTCCGGCGGAGAGAAAATGGCGACGGCTTGCACCAATGGTCTCGACACAGGTTTTGTCGACCTCGGTTATATGAAAGTGGCGGCGCTCGGCGTCGTTCAGGGCATTTCCGAGCTTCTGCCGATCTCCTCCACGGCGCATATGCGCATCGTGCCGGCGCTGCTCGGCTGGAAGGACCCGGGCTCCGCTTTCTCCGCCGCCATGCAGCTCGCCGCGCTCGCCGCGGTGGTCAGCTATTTCTGGGGCGACATCCGCGCGCTGGCTGTGGGCTCCATTGGCGCAATTCGGCGGCGCGACTTCAACGACTGGACCTTCCGTTTCGTCCTTTGGATCGGCTTCGCGACCGTGCCGATCGGGCTCGCCGGCATTCTCCTGTCGCACACGCTCAACACTTGCGGCTCGCCGCTGCGATCGCTTCCGGTCATCGGCATTTCCTGCGTCGTCATGGCCGCACTGCTCGCGCTCGCCGAGCTTTACTGCAATCATAAGCGCACGCTCGACCATGTGAGCCTGAAAGACGCCTTGATCGTCGGCTTCGCCCAGGTCGGCGCGCTTGTTCCCGGCGTGTCGCGCTCGGGTTCGACGCTGACGGCGGCGCTCTTTCTCGACCTCAAGCGCGAAGAAGCCGCGCGCTTCTCCTTCCTGCTTGGCCTGCCCGCGATCGCACTCGCCGGCCTCAAGGAATTATGGGAGCTGCACAAGGCGCATCTCGATTTTCACGGCTGGTCGGTGCTGTCGCTTGGGCTTCTCGTGGCGTCGATTTCCGCCTTTGCGGCGATCTGGGGCCTGCTGCGCATTCTGGAGCGCTTTTCCGCCTGGCCCTTCGTCGCCTATCGCGCCTTCATCGGCGTCGTGCTGCTCGTGGGCTTTTACGGCGGCTTCCTGGTCTAAGACGTGAACGGACCGCGCGCCTTCAGGCGCGCTTGTTTGTTTTTGCAAACCTCCGAGGCGGCCTCGTCCTTCGCGAGGCGAGCTTTGCTCGCTCCTCAGGATAAGGGCCTAAGTGTCTGACGCAGATAACAGAAGCCCCTCATGCTGAGGAGCCTTGCATTAGCAAGGCGTCTCGAAGCGCGAGGGGCGTCATCGCCAATTTTCAAGCAAGTCTGCGCGGGCCTGAAGGCCCGCGGTCCGGAGCTTTTACTCCGCGGCTTCGCGGAGCGCTTCGCGCGCCTGGGAGCGCAATTCGTCGATCGGCGCCAGGCGGCCGTTTGTCTCGAAGTGCCAAAAGGTCCAGCCATTGCAGGCCGGGAGACCCTGCGCCAGCGCGCCGGTCTTGTGAATTGAGCCGACGAAACCCGAGAGCGAGACGGCGCCGTCGGCGCGCACGATCGCCGTATGGCGTTTTTTGACGTCCGTCAGCACGGCGCCGGGCGCGATCATGCCCGCTTCGACGAGGCTCCCAAAAGCAATGCGCGGTTCGGCGCGTTTGGATGGCGCGAGCGCAACCGCGTCTTCGGAAAGCGGCTCGACGGCGGCGATGCGCGCGGCCGCCGCCTGAGCATAGCCGTCCTCGCGCTCGAGTCCGATAAAATCTCGGCGCAATCGTTTCGCGACCGCGCCCGTTGTGCCGGTGCCAAAGAAGGGATCAAGCACAAGATCGCCGGGATTGGAGGCGGAGAGGAGCACGCGCGCGAGTAGCGTCTCCGGCTTTTGCGTCGGATGCGCCTTGCGGCCTTCCGAGTCTTTCAGCCGCTCGGAGCCGGTGCAGATCGGCAGGAGCCAATCCGAGCGCATCTGGCAATCCTCATTGCCGGCCTTCAACGCTTCATAGTTGAAGGTGTAGCTCTTCACGGCCGGGTCGCGCGCCGCCCAGATCATCGTCTCATGGGCGTTGGTGAAGCGACGGCCGCGGAAATTCGGCATCGGATTGTTCTTGCGCCAGACGATGTCGTTCAGGATCCAGAATCCGAGATCCTGCATGATCGCGCCGACGCGGAAGATATTGTGATAGGAGCCAATGACGAAGATCGTCGCCGTTGGCTTCATGACGCGGCGGGCGGCGGCGAGCCAGTCGCGCGTGAAGGCGTCATAGGTCGAGAAGTCGGCGAATTTGTCCCAGTCGTCATCGACGGCGTCGACGAGGCTCTGGTCCGGGCGCGTCAACTTATTGGCGAGCTGGAGATTATAGGGCGGATCCGCGAAGACGAGATCGACGCTCTCTTCAGGGAGCGTCTGCATCAGCTTGACGCAATCGCCGCGCAATATCGTATTTCTGGCAGGCTGCGCGTGGAGCGGCCCGGCGATGGATAACCCGGTACGCGTGACCTTTATCCGGGATTTGAGGCGGGCCGCCCCGACGCGCGCGCTACTCATGAACTCGACACCACATACGCTACCAACACGTGTGAAGATGCCGGAACTAGGTAAAAAGCGCGTATAGAGCCGGCGCGGGATGGCGTCTCTTTTTCGAACGAAAATCTTAATGAAGTAAGAAACTTAGCTTTAATGCCTCGTTTATACTTTCTCCCGCAGCGGCGAGAAGCTTAAGCGATGTGCGGGAGTTGGGCCGTTCTCGCGCAAGGCGTCGAGATGGCGCCGTGCGGCGTAGCCGACATTGGTTTCGAATCCATAGCTCGGGTAGTGTGCGGCAAGTCGCCGCATCATTGCGTCGCGCGCGACTTTAGCGACGATCGACGCAGCGGCGATGGATAAGGTCGACGCGTCTCCCTTGACGATCGCGCGGCACGGGCAGGCGAGGCGCGGCGGATCGGAGCCGTCGACAAGCACATAGGCCGGCGCGTGCGACAGGGTGGCGACCGCGCGGACCATGGCCGCGAGCGATGCTTGTCGGATGTTGATGGCGTCGATCTCAGCGGGCGTGACGAAGGCGATGCTGACGGCGATCGCCTTTTCCATAATCCGCTCGAATGCGGCTTCCCGCTCTTTCTGGTTCAGGCCTTTCGAGTCGTCCAACCCGCGCGGGAGGCGCTTTGGATCGAGAATGACCGCGGCGGCGGCCACCGGCCCGGCGAGCGGGCCGCGCCCGACTTCGTCCACGCCGGCGACCGGCCAGATTCCCTGCCGATGCAACCGGCCTTCGATGCGGAAGTCGGGGCCGGCGCTCATGGCGCAACGCCAGAATGAAAGGGCCGGGTGAAATTTCGGTCGGTCATGTGCATGGCGATCTAAAAAGCGGCTGGCCGTCTTATTGGCAATGAAAAATTCGCGGCTCGCCCGCTCAAAAGAGGCTGAGCTGCTGAGGACCTCGGCGCGGCGGCTCGAAGAGGTCCGTTCGCAATTTGAACGTCGAGTTCGAAAAGCCGAGACGCTTGGCGGCGAGCTCGAAACGCCGGCCGAGCATCCACGCGTAAGGCCCCTCGCCTGTAAAGCGTTTGCCGAAGGTCGGATCATATAGCTTGCCGCCGCGCGTCGAGCGCACGAGCGACAGGGCGCGGCGGGCCTTGTCGGGGAAATTGGCGACCAGCCACTCGCTGAAGAGATCGCGCACTTCGAGCGGCAGACGCAGCATGATGTAGCCGGCCTCGCGCGCGCCGGCGGCGTGGGCGCGGGTGAGGATCGCCTCGATCTCGTCGTCATTGATGGCGGGAATGATCGGCGCGGCCATCACGGCGACCGGCACGCCGGCGGCGGCGAGCTTTTCCATGGCGTCGAGCCGGCGCTCAGGCGTGGCGGCGCGGGGCTCCATGATCCGGGCAAGGCGTGGATCGAGCGTCGTCACCGAAAAAGCGACCTTGGCGAGCCCGTCTTTCGCCATCGGGGCCAGAAGATCGAGATCGCGCAAGACGAGCGCCGATTTCGTCACGATCGCAACCGGATGTTTCACGCGCGCCAGAACTTCCAGAATGGAGCGCATGATGCGGTGGCGCTTTTCAGAAGGCTGATACGGATCGGTGTTCGTGCCGATGGCGATGACTTTCGGCGCGTAATTTTGAGCCGAGAGTTCGCGCTCCAAAAGCTGCGCCGCGCCTTCTTTGACGAAAATTTCGGTCTCGAAATCGAGCCCCGGCGAAAACCCCATATAGGCGTGCGTCGGCCGCGCGAAACAATAAACGCAGCCATGCTCGCAGCCGCGATAGGGGTTGATCGAGCGATCGAAAGCGATGTCGGGAGAATCATTCTTCGTGATGATCGAGCGCGGCTTTTCGACGTGAATGTTGGTCTTCAGCGCCTCCAGGGTCTCGAGCGAGCCCCAGCCGTCGTCCGCTTCCTCGCGGATTTCCTTTTCATAGCGGCCGCTGCGCTTCGACAGCGAACCGCGCCCGCGCCGCCGCTCGGGGTCGACCAGCGCGCCGATTTGCGCCTGCGCATCCGTCGAGATTTCAGCGAGCCGACCCATGATCCACTCCCGACAAAACGGCCCCTAAGGGGAGGCCGGCCGGAGCCGGCCTCCCGTGATCGCGACTTTGGGGACTTGACGCCCCGCCGCGGCTCGACCTGCCGAAGCGGAACATAGCGCGAATAAAGAACGAATAAAGAACATTCTCGGAGCATGCAAGAGGGTTTAAGATGAAGTTAAGGGCTCACTGCTGGCAAAGCGTCCGGCGCGGCCGGTGGACCAGCAGGGATCGAAAGCAAACGAACGCCCGTCATTGCGGGCGAAGCGAAGCAATCCAGGGCCGCGGTGGCTGCCCTGGATTGCTTCGTCGCCTTGGGCTTCTCGCAATGACGGCCTTGAGACTTGCGACACAAAAAAAGAGGCGACGCTTGCGCGCCGCCTCCATGCGTTTCGTTGCGAGGTTCGCTCAGCGAACCAGAATGTTCTTGAACTGCCAGGGATCGCTCGTGTCGATGTCCTCCGGGAACAGGCCGGGGCGGCCTTCGAGCGGCGTCCAGTCGGTGTAATAGCCCTTCACCGGCCCGAGATAGGGCAGTTGCACTTCGAGGCAGCGCTTGTAGTCGACTTCGTCCGCCTCGACGATGCCGGCTTCCGGATTCTCGAGCGCCCAGACCATGCCGGCGAGCGCGGCGGAAGACACCTGCAGGCCGGTGGCGTTCTGATAGGGCGCGAGGTCGCGGGTCTCTTCAATCGAGAGCTGCGAGCCGTACCAATAGGCGTTCTTGGCGTGGCCGAAGATCAGCACGCCCAGCTCGTCGATGCCGTCGACGATCTCGTGCTCGTCGAGGATCTTCCAGCTCGGCTGCATCTTGCCGGCGGCGCCGAAGATTTCGTGCAGCGACAGAACGGCGTCATTGGCCGGATGATAGGCGTAATGG
The DNA here is from genome assembly GCF_027925385.1 of Methylocystis iwaonis. Lineage (NCBI taxonomy): Bacteria > Pseudomonadati > Pseudomonadota > Alphaproteobacteria > Hyphomicrobiales > Methylocystaceae > Methylocystis > Methylocystis iwaonis. Next base: position 171,521 of record NZ_AP027142.1, on the reverse strand, counting down.
CAGGTCGGCCGGTAGGCGACATTGCCCGCGCCGTCGCGCACCGTCAGGTAATCGGCGATCGAAATCGCCTCATTATGCGTGACGAGGAAGCCGAATTGCGCGCCGGGCGTCGGGCACCAGCTACGCACGCGGGTGTTGGCGCCGGGCGAAAGCAGATAGATCGCAGCGCCGCAGCCGGCAGCATGGGTGCGGCCGATGTCCGGCAGCGACTTCTCATGCGTGCCCCAGCCCAGCTCGGCCGGCTGCATGCCTTCCGAGACGAAGCCCTCCACCGACCAGGTGTTGACGAAGACATTCTGCGGCTTGGGGTCACGCGCCCGCTGCGTGTCGCGTTCGGCGATATGAATGCCCTTGACGCCGAGCTTCTGCGCCAGCGCGCCCCATTCGGCGCGGGTCGTCGGCTCCTTGTCGAAGACGCCCGTGTCCTTGGCGATGTCGACGAGCGCCTGCTTGACGAACCAGGACACCATGCCGGGATTGGCGCCGACGCAGGAGACGGCGGTCGTGCCGCCCGGGTTCTTGCGGCGCTCTTCAAGAACGGTCTCGCGCAGCGCGTAGTTCGTGCGCGCGTCATTGCCCATGTTCTTGTCGAAATAGAAGCCCGGCCAGGGCTCAATGACGGTGTCGACGTAAAGCGCCTTCAGCTCGCGCGCGAGCTTGATCATGTCGAGCGAGGAGACGTCGACGGAGAGATTGACGATGAAGGCCTGTCCGCCGCCCTTGGTGAGAAGCGGCGTGAGCACTTCGCGATAATTTTCGGGGGTGAGCTTTTCTTTGAGAAAAGCGATGCCGCGTTCATCGAGCAGCCGGCGGTGCGTATCGACCGGGTCGATGACGGTGAACCGGCTCTTGTCGAAGTCGAAATGGCGCTCGATCAGGGGCAAGATGCCGCGTCCGATGGAGCCGAAGCCGATCAGGACGATCGGGCCGGTGATTTTGCCATAGACGGGCCATACGGACATTTACTCTTGCCTCCTTGTGCGAATGGTGCGCCGCGATAAAGCAGGCGCGGGCGTCTTAATCAAGTATCGCGCCGGTTTATTGCGTCGCCTGCGCTTGACCTCGAGCGCCTGGCGCCCAAAATCCTGAGCATTCCGACAGGAGCAAGCATGGAACGGCCCGCGCGCCATGACGTCTCACCCGAGGCGATCGCCCCGACGGCCGACGTGCGCCCTGAGCCTGCCAAGGTCGCCAAGCCGGCGGGGCCGCAGAAGGCCCGGCCGGTGAAGCTGCTTGCGACCGACACGGTCGAGGACGCCGCCGTCTGCGTCTTTTCCTCCGCGCTCGACCATTTCGAGGCCAATGCGCCGGTCTTTCTGGCCGAGGAGCTGGCGGAAAGCGTGCATCAAATGCGCGTGGCGCTACGGCGTTTGCGGGCGGCGATCGGGACGTTCCGGGACGCGCTGGCCGGCCCTGCCCTCGCCGCGGCGCGCGATCGGGCCAAAACGCTTGCCTCAACTCTCGGGCAGGCGCGCAATTGGGACGTTTTCCTCGACATGCTCGCGGAGGGCCCCGGCGCGTCGCTCAAGGACGAAGCGAGCTACGAAGCGCTTCTCGCCGAGATAAATACGCGCCGCGCCAAGGCCTATCGCGCCGCGCGCGCGGCGGTCGAGGGACCGGAGGCGCGCGCTTTTCTTGCCGAATTTCGCGAGGCGATCGCCAAGCGCAATTGGACCGCGCAGCCGGAGGCCCGCGAAGAGGGTTCGGCGAAGGACTTCGCACAAGCAGCCCTCACCAAGCTGCGCAAGCGCGTCGTAAAGAAAGCCAAGGGTCTCGCCGAGCTGACGCCCGAGGAGCGGCATCAGGTGCGCATTGCTTTGAAAAAAGCGCGCTATGGCGCGGAGTTTTTCGAGAGCCTGTTTGCGCATGTCGACGACGCCGAGGAATTCTCCGCCGCGCTCGCCAAGCTGCAGGACGGGCTTGGCGACTATAACGACATGGAGACGGCGAATACGCTGCTCGACGAGATCGACGCCGAGGGCGCCACGGTCCTGCGCGCCTCGGGCTTCGTGCGCGGCTGGTTCGCCCATGCGGCCCAGGCCGGCGCGGCGCATGCAAAGAAGAGCGAGAAGCGATTGAGGAAGCTGGAGCCGTTTTGGGAGTAGCGCTTGCCCCCTCCCTGTCCCTCCCCCGCTTCGCGCAGGGCTGTCCGGGGAAATCATAGGGCCGCGAGCTGGAGCTGCAGACTAGAGAAGTCTCGGCCGGGCTTGGGCCTGATTGGCGGCTTGTCGATAAGCGCGATCGGCCGGCGGTCGAAGAGGAAGCGGCCGACGAGCTCGGCGAAACGCAGTGCCGCCATGTCGATCTTGTGGACGCAGGCGGCGATGCGCAGCAGGGTGAAGGCGATCATCGCGGCGAAGAGCTGCAGGCGCACGGCGTTTTCGGCCTCGCCGATGAAGCTCTTGATGTTGAGATGCTGCTTGATCCAACGGAACAGCAGCTCGATTGCCCAGCGGCCCTTGTAGAGCGCGGCGATTTCCGCGGCCGGGCGGCGCATGTCGTTGACGATGAGGACGATGCGGCCTTTGGCCTCGTCTCTTTCCACGGTGATGCGCCGCAGCGGCATGGGCAGCTTGGAATCGCCTTTGCTGGCCAGCGCCACCTCCTCGTCGGCGATCACGGCGAAGCCGTCGCCCCGCGCGCTTTCGGGGTCGAGCGGGCGGGCGGCGATCGCCCGGAAGCGGGCGTTCGCCTTCGGCCGGGTGACGAAGAAAGCGCCTTGCGCGGCGATCTCGGTCCACCAGCGATAGTCGCAATAGCCTTTGTCGAAGACATAAGCGGCGCCCGGCTCGATATCGGTTTTCTTGCCGATCTCTATGTCGTTCACATTGGCGGGCGTGACTTCCGCGCGAAGGGGCCGATTGGCGCGCGGGTCATGGACCACGTGCATTTTGAGGCCGTGAGTGCGGCCGTTGGAGCGGGCGTAATCGAGGAATTTGCTCAAAGGGATGGGCGTCGAATCGATGAGGCGGATCATGTCCGCGCCCTCCCGGCGCGTATGACGGTCGAGCGCGCCGGAGAGCATGGCGAAGAGATCGGCGAAGACGGCGACGGGCCGGCGGGCGTTGGCGTCGGAAAGGGTCGTGCGCGCGAGCCGCCGCGTCCCGAGGTGATAATGCGCGCGCGCGTCGGCGTTGAAGGCGGGAACGAGGGCGCGCAGGCTGGAGACCCCGGCAAGCTGGGCGTAGATGAGCGCGACGAGGTGATCCCAGCTCTTGAAGGATTTGTCGTAGGCGTCGCCGCCATGCCGCTCGACGATCTGCTTGAAGGCGCGCCGATCGACCGGCTTGAGCAGTTGGGCGAATACAGTAGAGTGCACGGGCATGTCCGGTCCTTTTTTCCAGTCTCGACAACCGGAAAATACCCGACAACCGTCGGGAAAACCGGGCATGCGCCCGCGACCTTTCGACTCATTCCCCGGACAGCCCTGCGCTTCGCGGGAGAGGGGACGCTCACGATTAGCGTCGTTTATGAAGGCCACGCTCTGCTCCCTCTCCCGCGAAGCGGGGGAGGGTTGGGGTGGGGGCTCACCCCACAACCGCGACATTCCCATCGATCCGCCCGAGCACTCCATTGGGCAGGCGCGGTCCGCCGCCGAGGTAGCGGTTGCGGTCGCGCACCATTTTGGTCACCGCCGCGAAGTCGAGCTTGCCCGAGCCCAGCAGCGGCACATGCTCGACGAGCATGACTTCCGCCGGGATCGACAAATCCGACGCCTCCTTCGATTTGGCGTAGGCCGCGAAATCGGCGCGGGTGGCGTCCTTCTGCTGGGTGACGAGCACGATGCGCTCGCCCTTGCGCGGGTCGATCTCGGTCGCCGCCGCGGAGAGCGCCTTGGGCCAAAGCTCGCCGGCGAGCTGCTCGATGGCGGCGAGCGACACCATTTCGCCGCCGATCTTGGCGAAGCGCTTGGCGCGGCCCTTGATCGTCACGAAACCCTGCGCGTCGATCGTCACAATGTCGCCGGTGTCGTGCCAGCCGCCCTCCGGCGCCTGCAGCACGCCCGGCTTGTCCGCCATGAGATAGCCCATCATCACATTGGGGCCGCGCACGAGCAGGCGGCCGCCTTCCTCGACGCCGGGCACGGGTTCGAGCTTGACGTCGACGCCGGGCATGATGCGGCCCACGGTCCCGAATTTGTTGAACATCGGCGTGTTGAGCGCGAGCACAGGCGCCGTCTCGGTGACGCCGTAGCCCTCGAGAATGCGAATGCCGAAGTTCTCGCACCATATATCGCGGGTCGATTGCTTCACCGGCTCGGCGCCGGCGACGACATAGCGGATCGAGCGGAAGTCATAGGCGTGGGCGCTACGCGCATAGCCGGCAAGGAAGGTGTCCGTCCCGAAGAAGATCGTGGCGTTGGTGCCATAGATCAGCTCCGGCACAATCCGGTAGTGCAGCGGGGAAGGGTAGAAATAGACCGGCACGCCGGAGATGAGCGGCAGCATGAAGCCGATCGTCAGCCCGAAGCAGTGGAACACCGGCAGCACGTTGAACACCTTGTCCTGGCGGCCGAAGTCGATGCGCGCCGCCGCCTGGGCGGCATTGGCGAGCATATTGGCGTGCGACAGCGCGACGCCCTTGGGCGCGCCCTCCGAGCCGGAGGTGAACAGCACAGCCGCCATATCGCCCGCCTTGCGCGCGACGACCGGCTTTTTGAAGCGCAGCAGGGCGGTCAGCTTGTCGAATGACGAGACGCCGGCGCGCATGTCTTCGAGATAGACGAGCGCGACTTTCTCTTCCAATGCGGCGGCGAGCTTGTCGAGCCTGGCCTTCTCGATGAAGGCGCGCGAGGTGAGGATGGTCTTGACGCCCGCCGCTTCGCAGCCGGAGAGAATATTCGCGGCGCCGGCGGTGAAGTTGATCATGGCGGGAACGCGCCCCGCAGACGTCACGGCGAGGAAAGTCACGCCCGCGGCGTTGGCGTTCGGCAGCATGATCCCGACGCAATCGCCCGCCGTATCGATCTTCGCGATTTTTTCGCCCAGCACGCGGGCGCCGATGAGGATCCTTTTGTAGGTGAGCGCGCCCGTCAGCGGGTCTTCCAGCGCGACGCGCGAAAAACCATGCTTGTCGCCCGCCCGCACGACGGCCTCGAAAATCGTCTCGTCCTGCTTGGTCGTGCGGAAGATCATGTCCGACATGATCTGATAGAGCGCCGCGCCCGCCGCCATGCGCCGCGCCTTGCCCTTCAATTCCTCATCAACCGTGAGGCGCACCGGCTCCTGCATGGTGAGGGTGAATTTCGGGAAAAAGCGGCGGCGCGCCTGATCGCGCGTCAGGCGCGAGAAGATGGTCGCTTCCGGCCCGTCGATCTTCACCGGCACGATCATGGCCCCGGATTTCTCCGCGATCAGACCGGCGCCGTCATAGACCTTCATCAGGCTGCCGGTGACGGTGAGGCGCCCTTCCGGAAAAATCACCAGAGACTCGCCGGCCTTCACGGCGTTGATCAGCGTGCGCGTGCCGAGCGGCTTGGTCGGGTCGAGCGGAATGGCGCGGGTGAATTTGAGAAAGGGCTTCACCCACCAACGCTGCGAGATGCCATGGTCGATGGCGAAGACCGGGTCTTTCGGCAGCACGGAGAGGATCGCCGCCGCGTCGAGGAAGCTGACATGGTTGAGGGCGATGATCGCATTGGCCCCCGCTCTCTCCAGATTGTCGAGCCCCTTCACTTCGAGCCGGTAGAAGGACCGAAAAATAATCGACAACAAGTCGAGGATCGGGTTCTTCACCACGGCGTAGCGAATCCAGATCGCCGACAGCAGCGCGACGGCGCCCATGCCGAGGAAAAGCTGCGCCAGGGTCACGCCCTGCGCCTGCAGAAAGGCGACGCCGGCGCCGCCCGCGGCCATATAGGCGGCGTTATGGACATTGACCGCCGCAACGGTGCGGGCGCGCTGATCGGCCGGGCTTTGCGCCTGAATGGCGGCGAAGGAGGGCACGATCATCAGGCCGCCCGCAAGCGCCAGCAGCGCGAGGTCGAGCGACGCGCGCAGCGCGCCGGGCTGGTTGAAATAATCGGCGATTGCGAGCGTGGGACTTTCCGTCGCGACGCGCGAAATCTCGGCGGCGCCAAGATCGAAGGACGCGATGGCGACGAGGGCGGCGCCGATTGCCGCCGGCAGCAGAACGATGCGGCCCTTGAGCAGAAAGGCGGCAAGCCCCGAGCCCGCGCCGATGGCGACGGCGAAAATCGTCAGATGCAGCGTGACGACGCTTTCGGCGCCATGCAGCGAATGCGTGACGAGCGGCGGCATCAACGACATGGCGATGGAGCCATAGAGCCAGAAGAGGCTCGTCACCGTCGTGAGGCGGCGCAGCGACGGCGCGGCGCGCAGCGCCTTCATCAGCTTGAAGGTCGAGCGGAAGATATTGGCGTCGATCTTGAGATCCGCCGCCGCGCTTTGCGTCGAGGGGATGAACCAGGCGGCGGCGTAGCTCGCGAGCGCCACCGCCATGACGCCGCCGACAAAGGCGAGCGCGCCATAGACTTCGTCATGCGCCTGCATGGCGAGGCCGCCCGCGATGGTGCCGGCGAGAATGGCGAGGAAGGTCGCGCTCTCGACGAGAGCGTTGCCGGCCGGCAGCTCTTCGCGGGTCAGATGATCCGGCAGAATGCCGTATTTGACCGGGCCGAACAGCGCGCCGGTGACGCCGAAGAGCGCAAGCGCCACAAAGAGCGTCGTCACGTCCGAGAAATAGAAACCCGCGGCCGAGAGGCCGGCGACGCCAATTTCGGCGAGGCTCAGGCGGCGCGCAATGGTCGCCTTGTCGAATTTATCCGCCATCTCGCCCGCGATCCCCGAAAGCAGGAAGAAGGGCGCGATGAAAATGGCGCCGGCGAGGGTGACGAGAGACGCGCCCTTTTCGCCGCCGATCTGCGCGAGGATCATCAGAACCAGCGCGTTTTTGAGGAAGTTATCATTGAAGGCGGCGAAGAACTGGCGCCAGAAGAGCGGCGCGAAGCGGCGGGTGGCCAGAAGCGATTGCGACATGGCGGTCAATCCAAAGGGCTGGGCCGGCGAAAATTGAACAGAGCCTGTTAAGGATCGGTCAAGACCGCCGGCCGATTACGAAAATCTACGCGGAGACGCCTTTGGAGACGTCCATCAGAAGGCGCTCGGTCTTGGCGTCTTCGATGCGGTTGAGCAGCTTCTCCGCCTCGACATTATCGCGGATCGTCTTGGTGAGGATGATGCAGGATTGCACCAGCATCACCACGCCCATGATGAGGAAGCCCTTCATCCAATGGTCGATCGGCATGGCGAAAACGCCGCCGCCCACCATCAGCGCGGCAATGCCGAAGGAAACATAGGAGAAGCCGACGAATGCGGCGGAATGTTTGATTGGTTGAGCGGACATTTTCATTTCCTTCTATCGGGACTGTAGTTGGGGCCTTGCTTTCAGGAGACGAGGCCGGCGGGCTGGCTCACGCCGCGCCCGCCTTTTCTTTCAGCCTTGCGAGAACATCCGCCGCGCGCGGCTTCACCGGCGGGCCGAAGCCGGCGTCGGCGAGGACCGCGTTGAGGTCCTGGGCTTTGTCGCGAGCGTCCAGATCGTCGAGAGCGGCTTCTGCGGCGCAGGCTTCCGCCTGCCGCTCCCGCAGGCGCGCCAATGTGGCTTCCGCCTCCGAAAGGGTCGATTGGCCGCAAGGCGCCTCTTCGAGCCTCCCGCGGCGCGCGACGCGGACGGCCTCGGCCGCGCGGGCGATCCGCCTGCCGCGCTCCAATTCGGCGAGGCGGGCGGATTGGTCGCGCAGATGACGTTCGAGGCTCTTGATCTCGACTGAGAACAGCGCGCGCGCTTTCTCGGCCGCCGTGGCGTCGCTTTCGAGGTCTGCGATATTTTCAGCGGCTTTCCGGGCAAGGTCCTCGCGCCCGGCTTTCAAGGCCGCGACGGCGCGGGTTTCGATCTCGGCGATCTGCGCTCGCGTGGCGTCGAGCTTTCGCTCCTCCGCCTTGTCCTGCGCGCTCGCCAGGGCGAGCGTCTTTTTGGCGCGTTCCACCGCCAGGGCGGCGTCGCGCATTTGTTGATCGAGGATGGCGAGCGCATGGCGGTCTGCGAGCCGTTCCTCGGCTTCGTACGCCTTGCCCCGGAACAATGTGACGACAGTCTTTAGCATTCGGGTTCTCCCCTGAGCGTTACTGAACAGTGTTCACAAGCCCTACTTAGCATCGCTGTGAACGAAGTTCAAGAAAACATTGAACGCGGCTCGGGGCTGTGCTCTAGGACATGCGCAAGTCTGGAACCGCTCAATAGGTTGCGCGGTTTTGAAACACCGGAAGAACGCCGCTCGCCATGGCGCGGCCGCCTTCCCCGCCCATTCTTGCCGCCGCGGCGGCCTTACGGCCTCGAAAGGAATGATCGGTGAGCGAGACCAGAACCGAAGCCGGAACGCAGCGACGCCAGAAGCTCAGGGAGCGCCTTCTCGATGTCGCCCGGCAGTCCGTCGCGGCGCGCGGCCTCGGCGGGCTGAAGGCGCGCGACCTCGCGTCCGAGGCCGGTTGCGCGCTCGGCGCGATCTACACGGCCTTCGACGATCTCGACGAGCTCATCCTGCGCGTCAATCTCTCGACGCTGGAGCGGCTGGGCGATTCCCTCGATGCCGCCTTGAGCCAGGCGGACCCGTCGGCGGCGCTGCTCGCGCTCGCCCGCGCCTATCTGGATTTCGCCCGCCGAGAAGAGCCGAGCTGGCGCGCGCTTTTCGAACATCGCCTTTCGGGCGGCGCGCGGGTGCCCGATTGGTATTCGGACGAGCGCAACCAATTGTTCGGGCGCCTCGAGACGCCGTTGGCCGCTCTCTTGCCTGGCTGGGACGAAAAATCGCGCGCGCGTCTCGCCCGCACGCTCTTCTCGGCGGTCCATGGCGTCGTGGCGCTCGGTCTCGAAGAGAAGCTCGAGGAAACGCCTCCCGAGGCGCTCGACGCGCAATTGGAGACCCTCGTGCGCCTCATCGCCGCTGGTCTGGCGCAAGAGGCGGCTCCAAAATCCTGAACGGCTTGCCATGCGGCATGGGAGCTGACATAGCCCCTTTATGGCCTACCTTCTGCTTTTCGCCGTCGCGATCTGGGCGGGCGCGCAAAATGCGCTCGCGGGCGGCGGCTCCTTCCTCATTCTGCCGACGCTGATGTTCACCGGCATGGACGCGCTCGCGGCGAACATCACCTCCTGCGTCGCGCTTTTTCCGGCGCAGGTCGCGACCGGCTGGACGGGGCGCAGCCACGCCAGAGGCGTTGGCGCGCTCACCTTGGCCTGGCTCTTCGTCATCTGCATTATCGGCGGCGCCATCGGCGCGGTGATCTTGCTGGAGACCCCGCGCGGCCTTTTCGCCCGGCTCGTGCCCTGGCTGGTGCTCTTCGCCACGGGGCTGTTCGCCTGGGGCAGCTTCTTTCGCAAGCCGGGAGAGGCGGAGGGCCATCTTTCTCCCGCCGGCGCCGGCTTCATTCAATTTCTCATCGCCACCTACGGCGGCTATTTCGGCGGCGGCGCCGGATTCCTGATGGTTGCGGCGCTCACCATGGCCGGTCAGGCGGTGCGCATCGCCAGCGCCACCAAAAATGTGCTCGCCGGCGTGATGAACGCATCGGCTGTCGTCATCTTCCTGTTTTCGCCAGACCTTCACTGGGAGCAGGCGCTCGTCACGGCGGCCGGCGCGACGATCGGCGGCGTCGGCGGCGCCCATCTCATTCACCGGATAGACGAGAAAATCCTGCGGATTTTTATCGTCGTCATCGGGTCGCTGCTGACAGTGGGGCTCTTTCTGAAAGCGCCGTAAGGCAAACTTTTAGAGCTATTTAGCGGCTTCGTTGAGGAAAGCGTAAGCAGCTTTGGAATAGGCTTGCGGTCTTGTCGAACTGCTTGCCGCGCGAGATTCCATGGCCGCCACCTTCTCGGACAAATCCCGGCAGCAGACCGGCGCCTTAAGCGACAGGCGCGCGGCCCCGAGGCACAAGTCTTACACCGATGTCTGGGCCGATCCGGGTGGAATGGAGCCGGCGATACCGTGCCGGATCGTCGATATTTCGACGACGGGCGCGAAGATCGACGGCTTGGGCGCGACCTTGCCCGACAATTTCATCCTCCATGCCGGCCAAGCGAAACATGTCGCCCGGGTGGTCTGGCGCCGGCAGACGCTGGTCGGGGTGGAGTTCCAGAAGGGATCGAAGCCGCCGCGGGACGGCGCCCGGCTCCCGGAGCGGCGCTAGCGCGCTTTCCGCTCGCATGGAATCATGCGAGCGATAAGAAATCGCGCAGAGTCAAAAAGCTGGAGCGCATTCTTATCGCAAAAGTCTATCAACTTTTGCGGAATGCGCTCTAGGCTTACTTGCCCATCGCCTTTTCGATCTCCGGCAGGAGCGTCGTCGCCACGGCCGAGGGCGACAACGGCCCGACGAATTTATAGGCGATGGTTCCGTCGCCCTTGATCACGAAGGTTTCCGGCACGCCATAGACGCCGAAGTCGATCGCCGTGCGACCCGCCGGATCGACGCCGACGCGCTGGAACGGATTGCCGCCCGCCTGCAGGAAGCCCAGCGCATTGGCGGGCTCGTCCTTATAGGACAGGCCATAGATTTCGACGCCTTTTTCCTTCAGCGCCGCGTCGCGCGCCATGGCCATCAGCACGGGATGTTCCTGCCGGCAGGGGGCGCACCAGCTCGCAAAAATATTGACGACGCTGACATGGCCCTTGCGCAGGTCTTCGGTCGACAGGCCGGGCGTGTCCTTGAGGCCATCGAGAGCAGGAAGGTTGAAGGTCGGCGCGGGCTTGCCGATCAGCGCCGAAGGGATGCGCGACGCGTCGCCGGCAAAGAGCCGGATGAGGAACAGCCCCGCGAGCAGGGCGAAAAGAATGAGCGGCAGAAAACGCAGCGGCGAACGCTGGGCGATGACGGGTTCGCTCACGCCGCGCCTCCTTCATCCCGCTGGCCCACATCCCTTTGCCCCTTGGCGCCGAAGCGGGCAAGCTCGCCCTTCAGGCGCCGGTAGTCGAGAATGATGCGCGCGGCGGCGCCGCCGATCGTCAGAAAGGCGATCGCATAGGCGATCGCCACGAAAGTTTGATGTTCGCTCATTGCGCGGCCTCGAGCGTGGGCGCCTCGCCTTCGTCCCGGGCCGCCTCCTGCAGCGCCTGCATCGAGAGGCGCGCGAGGCGGCGGCGCAGGATTTCGTTGCGGATCGCCATGAAATGCAGGGTCAGGAACAAAAGCGTCCCGCCGAGCGCCATGACGAGCAGCGGCCACAGCATGGAGCCCGAGATGGTCGGCCCGCCGATGCGGAAGACGGAAGCCGGCTGATGCAGCGTGTTCCACCAGTCGACCGAATATTTGATGATCGGAATGTCGATGGCGCCGACGAGCGTCATGATGGAGGCGATGCGCGCGCCGCGCGGGGTGTCGTCCATCGTCTGGCGCACGGCGATGAGGCCGAGATAGAGCAGGAACAGCACCAGCATCGAGGTGAGCCTTGCGTCCCACACCCAATAGGTCCCCCACATCGGCTTGCCCCACAGCGAGCCGGTGACGAGGCAGACGAAAGTGAAGGCGGCGCCGAGCGAGGCGGCGGTCTTCTGCGCGGCGTCGGCGAGCGGATGCTTCCAGACCAGAACGCCGAGCGAGGCCGAGGTCATCACAATATAGGCGAAGATCGCCAGCCAGGCCGACGGCACATGGATATACATGATCCGCACCGTCTCGCCCTGCTGATAGTCGGGCGGCGCGGTGAAGGCGCCGTAGAGCCCGACGGCGAGCAGAATGAGCGTGAGGCCGGAGAGCCAGGGCAGGACGATGCGCGCGAAATTGAGGAAGCGCGTCGGATTGGCGTAGTCGAGGATATTCGGCATCGTGGAACGTCGGATCCTTCGATAATCGGCCTCTGGATTCCCGATCAGGCTTCGCCTGTCGGGAATGACATCGCCTTTTAAGCGCCCGCTGTCATTCCCGACGCGCGAAGCGCGATCGGGAATCCAGCGCAGCGGCGCCCAACCCCCAGAAATAAGAAAGCGGACGCCGCTTTCCCGCGGCGCCCGCTTTTCTAGCCCTGTCCGCCCCGCTTAATTGGCCTTGGTCGGAGCTTTTGTCGAGTCCTTGGCGATTTCCTTGGTCTGCTCGGCGATGATCTGCGCCCGGGACTTGCCGTGCAGCAGGTCGATGGCCGCGGTCAGTTGCTTGTCCTTCTTCTCGTCCGGCGGGACATAGGCCTGCGAGCCCGACTTCTCGTCCTCGCCGTTCTTGAGATGGCCCTTGAGCGAGGCTTCGCCCTTGGTGTCGTCCTTGCCCTTCAGCTCGTCTGGCACGTCCTGCAGGATCTGCATGTCGGGATCGATGCCCTTGGCCTGGATCGAGCGGCCCGACGGCGTGTAGTAGCGCGCCGTGGTGAGGCGCAACGCGCCGGCCGCGCCGCCGAGCGGGATGATGGTCTGCACCGAGCCCTTGCCGAAGGAGCGCGTGCCGATGAGCGTCGCGCGCTTGTGGTCCTGCAGCGCGCCAGCGACGATCTCCGAGGCCGAGGCCGAGCCGCCGTTGATCAGCACCACGACCGGCTTGCCCTTGGAAAGGTCGCCCGGACGGGCGTTGTAGCGCTGGGTCTCGTCGGCGTTGCGGCCGCGCGTCGAGACGATCTCGCCCTTGTCGATGAAGGCGTTGACCACCTGGATCGACTGGTCGAGCAGGCCGCCCGGATTGTTGCGCAGGTCGATGATATAGCCCTTGAACTTGTCGGCCGGGATTTCCTGCTGCGCCTTGGCCATGGCGTTGCGCAGGCCGTCCGCCGTCTCCTCGTTGAACTGGGAGATGCGGACATAGGCGATGTCATTGTCCTGGGTCCGCGAGCGCACCGATTTGATGTGAATCTCGGCGCGGGTCATCTTGACCTCGATCTTGTCCTTGTCCTTGCCGCGGTAGACCGTCAGCTTGACCGGCGTATTGATCTGGCCGCGCATTTTGTCGACAGCCTGATTGAGCGTCATGCCCTGGACGTTCTCGTCGTCGATGGCGCCGATGAGGTCGCCGGACATGATGCCCGCGCGCGAGGCCGGCGTGTCGTCGATCGGCGTGACAACCTTCACGAGGCCGTCTTCCTGGGTGACTTCGATGCCCAGACCGCCGAACTTGCCCTCGGTTTGCGTCCGCATGTCCTTGAAGCCTTTGGCGTCGAGGTAGCTCGAATGCGGATCGAGCGAGGTGAGCATGCCGTTGATGGCGTTTTCGACGAGCTTCTGCTCGTCGGGCTTCTCGACATAATCGGCGCGGACCTTGTCGAACACATCGCCGAAGAGGCTCAGGTTTTTATATGTATCGGCGGTGGTGGCGGCGGCGGCCGGCGCGCCGATCAGAGCGCGGGCCTGTTGGCCGAGCGTCGCGCTTCCGGCTCCGATGGCGATTCCGGTAGCGATTAGAGCAGTTTTGCGAATCATCCGCCGACCTTCCGACTGTCTGACTTGGCCCACCATGGGCTCGAGTCGATCGAGTTACCGTCCTTGCGGAACTCGACATATAAAATGGGTTGTTTCGCGCCGATCGCGACGGTTGCGGCCGTCTGCGCGGCTCCGTCTCCCATGCTGGCCACCGGCTCGCCCGCCAGGACGAATTGTCCGACGTTCACGTTAGAGCGATTCATGCCGGCCAGGACGACATAATAGCCGTCGCCTGCGTTAAGGATCAAGAGTTGTCCGTAGCTTCTGTATGGTCCCGAGAACAGAACCCAGCCGTCGGAGGGCGCGACCACGACGCCATTGTCCCTTGCGCCGATGTAATAGGCTTTTTCCTTGCCGCCGAAACCGTCCGGCGCGCCGAAGCGCTTGAGCACCGGCCCCGCCACCGGGAAGTTGAGCTTGCCCTTGAGGTCGGCGAAGGAGACAGCGGGCGCGAGACGCGCCGCGTCCTTGAAGGGCGCCGCCAGCGCCTTGCGGCGTTGCTCCTCGCTGAGCTTTGCCTGCGCCGCCGCCCGTTCCTCATCGGCCTTGCGCGCCGCCTCCGCCGCCTTGCGGGCGGCTTCGCTTTCGGCCTCCATGCGCGTGATCAGATCTTTCAGGCTGGACGCCTGCCGCGCCAGCGCCGCAGAGCGCGCGGCCTCCTTTTGCATCGCCGATTGCGCGGTTTCGATCGCCTCCTGCCGCATGGCGATCAAGTCGCCGAGCCGCGCGCGTTGCTCGGCCAGCGCCTTCTTCTCCTCGCTCAGGCGGTCCTGCTCGTGGCGGGCCATGTCGCGAAGACGGACAAGCTCGGCGAGATCGTCCTGCAGCGCGCGCGCCTCGGCGCGCATTTGCGGCAGCATATCGCCCAGCGCCAGCGAGGCGCGCAGAGCGTCGAGAATATCTTGCGGGCGGGCCAGGAGCGCCGGCGGCGGGCGCCGGCCCATGCGCTGGAGAACCATCAGCACCTCGCCGATCGTCGCCCGGCGGCTATCCAGCGAGTCGACGATTTTTTTCTCATCGCCCCCAAGCTTAACCACTCTTTCTTCGATCTGGGCCGCGTGCTCTTCCGTCTCCTGCAGACGGCCGGTCGCCTCGAGCAGCACTTTGTTGAGGTTTTCGCGTATGGCGGCGTGCGAGGCGATCTCTCCTTCGAGCTTCTTCGCCCGCTCTCTCGCCTCGTCTATCGTGCTCTCGACCCCGCGCAGCTCCAGGCGCTTGATCGATAGATCGCTTGAATCGCCCGCCTTTTCCTCAGCCTGCGCGGAAAGGGCGGCGGCCAGCGACAGCAGGACGAAGAGACCACGCCCCTCGCCTGTCCGCAGTTGCTCGCTCGCCCATGTCATGCGCGCCATATAGCCTGGTTCCATGAAGAGCCGCGACTATGCCGACTCAATCTAGACCGAAATGCGGCGAATCCCAGCGATGATTGCCGCCGCGCGCGGGGTCGAGAAAAGCGCTTCTACCGAAGGGCCGAGCTTGCGCCGCCAGTTGGGCCGCTCCGCATCCGTGCCAGGGAGATTGACCGCGACGCTTTCGCCAGCCAGATCGTCGAGCTGCGCCATGGCGAGCAAAGACGGCGCGCGGGCGGCGAAGCGATGCAGCGCAGCTGCGAGCGCATCGTCGAACGCCGTATCTTCCGAAGCAGCGTTGAACAGCCCCTCGTCGCGCAAGGCGTCGAGCATCGCGCGCTTGTCTTTTGCGCGCGTTTCGCGCTCGGCCGCCGCCGCTTCAGGCGCGAGAAGCGCAAGCCTTTCTTTTTCGTCTATATCCGCGCCGCGCCACCAGCCTTCCAAAGTCGGGAGGTCATGGGTGGAGACGCAAGCCATGGCCTTTACCGGATAATCGCTCGGCCGGATGAAGCCCGCGCCGGCGCGCTCGAACCAGACGACGCGATAGCTCAGCATATTCGCCGCCTCCAGCCGCTCACGGAAGCCCCAGGGCAGGGTGCCGAGGTCTTCGCCGACGACCATGCAGCCGGCGCGCTGACTCTCCAACGCGAGTTGCGCGAGCAAGGTCTCGAGCGGGTAGGAGACATAGGCGCCGGCGATCGCCTTCTCGCCCTCCGGCACGAGGAAGAGCCGCGTCAGTCCCATTGCGTGATCGATACGCAGCGCGCCGGCGTGACGCATATTGGCGCGCAGCAGCTCGGCGAAATCCGCGCCGCCATCTTTCTCAACCGCCAGCGGGTTTAGCGCCGGCAGTCCCCAGCTTTGGCCCTCGCGGCTGAAGGGATCGGGCGGCGCGCCGATCGAGAAGCCGCCAAGGAGGCGCGACGCCTTGCTCCAGCTCTCGGCGCCATCCGGCGCGGCGCCGACGGCAAGGTCGCGGCAGAAGCCGAGCGAAAGGCCCGCGTCGCGCGCGTCTTGCGCCGCTTGTGCGAATTGGCGATCGGCGATCCATTGCAGGAAGCGATGGAAGCGGATGCGCGTTGCGTGCTCCAAAGCAAAAGCCGCAAGCGCATGTGGCGCGCCGTCGCGCAGCTCCGGCGGCCATCGGCGCCAATCCGCGCCGCCGCGCGTTTCGCTGATCGTTTCGAACAACGCAAAACGCGTGAGCGCCTCGCCGCCTTCCGAGACGAATTTCGTGAAGTCGGCGACGAGCGTGTGGTCTTGCTGCTGATGCGCCAGCGCATCGAAACGCGCGAAGGCTTTTTCGAGCGCCTGCTGTTTCAACGCATGAACGGCGGGATAATCGACCGTGTCGCGAGCCGAGAGCGCACGCGCAATTGTCTCATTGAAGCCGTCGCCAAGGAGGCTTTCGAGGTCGATGTAGAGCGAATCGAGAAAGCGTCTGTCCGACGGATAATAGGGGCTCGCGCGCGAGCGATCCTGGGAGGAGAGCGCATGCAGCGGATTGATCGCGACAAGCGCCGCGCCGGCCTCGGCGCTGTTTCGCGCGAGCCGCGCAAGCGTCGTGAAGTCGCCTATCCCCTGATCGCCGTCGCGACGCAAGGAATAGAGCTGCGCGGATATGCCGAAGTCGCGCCGCTCCTGCGGCAAATAGCATTGCGCGTGCGAGACGATCAGATGGCATGCGACGTCTTCATGCTCCGTACGCAGAATGTAGCGGCCTGCATCGAGGGGCGGCAATTGCGCCCGATACCCGTGAGTCACGCGACCATCCACGCCGCGCCACGCATAGGGGGAGAGTGTTGGAAGTTTTAGGACGCGCGCGTTGCCGCCGTTTTCATCCGATAAGACAAGGTTCCGTGGCGCGCGGGCATCAGTCGCCGCGAGGCGCAATGTAAGCGCTTCTCCCGCACGCGCGACGGCGTGATGCGGTAGCGCGCGTCGATCGCGCGCGTCTGCGAGGCGGGCGAGGCTGTCTGTGGCCTCAGTGCGCGTCTGTGCCGGCAATCCGAGGCGCTGCAGAAGATTCAAGAGCGTCTCGCGCGGAACCTCATGCGCTATACCGCCAACGTCGCGCCAATGCGCCGAGACTCCGGCAGCTTCCGCAAGATGCGCGAGCAGGGCGTCGGCTACGGGAGCGGGCGCGCGGCGCACGGTGGTTTTTTCTTCGACGAGAAGGAGGACGCTGCGCGCCGGCGCTGTCAGCCCGTCGGCAACGACCGAAACTCCGGCGCTGTCGGAGGCGTCGAAAGCCACAAGCCAGTCATAACCGTCGCGCGCCGGCGGCGGCGTCACCTCGCGAGGCGCCCGGCCGCGATGGATGATCACGAGAGCGCGGTCGCCATCCGCATAAAGAGACGCGATCAGCGTTTCGGCGTCGCCACGCCGCCAGTCTTCCTCGCGCATCGGCGCGCCGTCGACGCCGAGCCATTCGACGTCGGGAAGAAGCGTTTCATCCTGCGCGCCGCCATCGAGAAAACGGTCGTCACGCAGACAGACATGCGCTTTGCGAAGCGCAGTGAGCCGCGCCGCCGTCTCGATCAGCGAAGGATCAGCCCGCGCCCAATCGAGCCAGCTCGTTTCATTGTCCAGCGCATAAGAATTATTGTTGCCCCTTTGCGTATGGCCCAGCTCCGCGCCCATGGACAGCATGGGCGTTCCGCGAGAGAACAGCAGCGTTGCGAGCAGATTGCGCTGGTCGCGCGCGCGCGCCGCGATGGTTGCCGAATCGTCGGTCTCGCCTTCTGCGCCATTATTCCAGGAGAGATTTTCGGTCGTTCCGTCGCGCCCCTCTTCGCCATTGGCCGCATTGTGCTTGCGCTCATAGGAGACGAGGTCGCGCAGCGTGAAACCGTCGTGGACGGTGATGAAATTGACGCTGCGAGAGGGGCTGCGGCGCGGAAAGAAATCTTGCGAGCCGGCGAAGCGGGTGGCAAGCTCCGCCACGCCCGCAGCGTCGCCGCGCCAGAAGCGCCGCGCGCAATCGCGATAGCGGTCATTCCATTCGGCGAAGGCGGCCGGGAAATGCCCGAGCTGATAGCCGCCAGGGCCCATGTCCCAAGGTTCCGCGATGAGCTTCAAATCGCGCAAGACGGGGTCCTGCAGCAGCGCGGTGAGGAACGGCGCGTTTCGGTTGAAGCCAGAGGGATCACGCGCGAGCGTCGTCGCGAGATCGAAGCGGAATCCGTCGACGCCGCCATAGATCGCCCAGGCGCGCAGCGCATCCATGGCGAGACGCACGACGGGCGCGCGGTCGAAAGGGAGGATATTGCCGCAGCCGGCGTCGTTCACATAGCGCGCCCGGTCGTCGGCAAGGCGGTAATAGCTCGCATTGTCGAGGCCGCGCAGCGACAGCGTCGGCCCCCATTCGTCGCTCTCGCCCGTATGGTTGAAGACGACGTCGATGATGACGTCGAGCCCAACCGCATGCAGCGCATCAACCGCTTCGCGCACCTCGCGCCATCCGCCCGGCGCCAGACTCGGGTCGGGCGCCATCATGGCGATGGGGTTGTAGCCCCAGTAATTCGTGAGACCCAGCGGCGGCAGATGGCGCTCGTCTATCCAGGCGGCGCAGGGCAAGAGTTCAAGCGTTGTGACGCCGAGCTTTGTGAGATGCGCGATGGACGCTTCATGCGCAAGGCCCGCGAATGTGCCGCGCAACTGCGGCGGCACATCCGGATGCATCGCCGTGAAGCCTTTAACGTGCATCTCATAGATGATGGTGTCGCGCCACGAATGGCGTGGGCGCGAAGCCGCCGCCGCCTCCGGTCGCGCCATCACGCATTTGGCGACGAAAGGCGCGCTGTCTTCCTGAGCAGCCGCGCCGGAAGCGAACATGCTTTCGTGCAGCGTAGCTGCGCGATCGAGCATGAGCGCGTAAGGATCGATGAGAAGCTTCGCGGCATTGAAGCGGTGGCCCTCATGCGGCGCGTCGGGGCCGTAAGCGCGCAGGCCGTAGCGCAGGCCTTCTTTCAATCCTTCAATATGTGCGTGAAAGACATCGCCGGTTTTTGCGGGGAGGCGAATGCGCTGCGTCTCGGCGCCGCTTTCATCGAAAAGGCAGAGATGAATTTCTTCGGCATGGGCCGAGAAGACGGCGACATTGGCGCCCGTATCGTCGAGTGTGACGCCAAGTGGCTCGGGGGCGCCGGGGGAGATGCGCATCAGGCCCCCTCCCTAGCCCTCCCCCGCTCACGCGGGAGAGGGAATAGATTGTCGCTTTCATCAAGAATGCTGATCGTGAGCGTCCCCTCTCCCGCTTTAGCGGGGGAGGGACAGGGAGGGGGCGAGAAGCGCTTCAGCTCCGCGCCGCAATCGCCTCGCGATACAGCGCCGCATAGCGTTTCGCCGGATGGCGCCAAGAGACGTCCGTGCTCATGCCGTTCAATTGCAATTTGCGCCACGTGTCCTTGTCCCTGAAAATTTCCTGCGCCCGGCGGAGCGCGATGTCGAGCGCCTCCGCCGTCGGCGGTGAAAATTGGAAACCTGTGGCGACGCCGGCTTGCAGCGCCATCTCATTCGAGTCGACGATCGTATCCTTCAATCCACCGACACGCGAGACGATCGGCGCCGCGCCGTAGCGCAAGGCGTAAAGCTGCGTCAGCCCACAAGGCTCGAAGCGCGAGGGGACGAGGAAAGCGTCGGCGCCCGCCTGGATAAGATGCGCCAGATCCTCGCTGTAACCCACCCACACGGCGACGCGGCCGGGATAGGCGTCCCGCGCGGCGAGGAAGTTTTCTTCGAGATGTCTCTCGCCCGTGCCGATCAAGGCGAGCTGCGCGTGACGCGCCATGAGCGACGGCAGAGTGGCGAGCAGCATGTCGTGCCCCTTCTGCCAGGACATGCGGCTGACGACGCCGAGGAGAAAAGCCTCGGGGTCAGCGTCGAGATGCATACGCTTTTGTAGCGCGACTTTGTTTTTTGCGCGCGCCGAGAGGGTCGCGGCGTCATAGGTCGCTTCTATGCGCTCGTCCGTGGCGGGGTTCCAGACGTCTTCATCGACGCCGTTGAGAATGCCGCTCACGACGTCGGCCCGCGCGCGCAGCAGGCCGTCGAGCCCCATGCCGAATTCGGGCGTCTCGATCTCCTGCGCATAGCTCGGCGAGACGGTGGTGATGCGGTCGCAAAGCTGCAGGCCGGCTTTGAGAAAGCCGATCGCGCCGTAATATTCCACGCCCTCCATCCGGAAGGATTCCGGCGGCAGGCGCAGCTCGGTAAGCAGCTCCTTTGCGAACTGACCCTGGAAAGCGATGTTGTGAATGGTGACGATCGTCGCCGGCCGTGGCCTGCCGCTGTAATGCAGATAGGCGGGCGCAAGAGCCGCCTGCCAATCATGCGCGTGCAGGACATCCGGCGTAAAATCGGCGAGCGCGCCCTGCGCCATCTGCGCGCCGACCCAGGCGAGCGCCGCGAAGCGAAAGGCGTTGTCCGGATAATCGACGCCATTCTCATTCGTGTAAGGCCCGCCTTCGCGCGCATAAAGATGCGGCGCGACGAGCGTATAGACGATGCTTGCGCCCAGGCGCCCGGCATGGACCCATGCGGGCCCGCCGAAAAGATCGTCGAAAGACAAAACCGTCTCGCCCGCGCCGAGCGCCGCAAGCGCTTCCGGATAGCCGGGGATGAGCGTGCGCGTCTCGACGCCTTCACCCGCAAGCGCGCCCGGCAGCGCGCCGACGATATCGGCCAACCCGCCGGTTTTGACGAGCGGGCTCATCTCGGAGGCGACGGCGAGAACGCGTGGAGTCATGGCGTGAGCCTGTCGATCATCGGCTGCGTAATGAGGCAAATGCCCTGCTCGCTGCGACGGAACCGCCGCGCGTCTTCTTCGGGGTCTTCGCCTACGACGAGGCCCTGCGGAATGCGCACGCCGCGATCGACGACGACATTGGTAAGCCGCGCCGAACGGCCGACATCGACGTAGGGAAGAATCACTGCGTTCTCGACCGAGGCATAGGAATTCACGCGCACGCCGGTGAAGAGCAGCGAGCGGCGCAGCGTCGAGCCGGAGACGATGCAGCCGCCGGAAACGAGCGAAGAAAGCGCCTGCCCGCGCCGCCCCACCTGGTCGTGTACGAATTTGGCGGGCGGCGTGATTTCCGCATAGGTCCATATCGGCCAGTTGCGATCATAGAGATCGAGCTGCGGCACGAAATCGGTAAGGTCGATATTCGCCGCCCAATAGGCGTCGACAGTGCCGACATCACGCCAATAGGCGTGCGGCTCGCTCGCCGCGCGCACGCAGGAGCGCGAGAAATGATGCGCCACGGCTTTGCCGTGCTTCACGATGTAAGGGATGATGTCCTTGCCGAAATCATGCGTGGACGCAAGGTCCTGCGCGTCGCGGCGCAGTTGGTCATACAGAAACTTCGCCTCAAACACATAAATGCCCATGCTGACGAGCGCGCGATCGGGATGGCCGGGCATGGCGGGCGGGTCGGCGGGCTTTTCGATGAAGGAGATAATGCGGTCGTCATCGCCGACATGCATCACGCCGAAGCCGGACGCTTCGCTGCGTGGGATTTCGAGACAGCCGATGGTGACGTCCGCGCCCTGTTCCACATGCTGTTTGAGCATGTGTTCGTAATCCATCTTGTAGACGTGATCGCCGGCGAGCAGCACGATATATTTTGGGTCGTAGCCTTCGATGATGTCGAGGTTCTGATAAACGGCGTCCGCCGTGCCGAGATACCAATGGTCTTCGGAGACACGCTGGCTCGCCGGCAGAATGTCGAAGCTCTCGTTGCGCTCGACGCGAAAGAAGCTCCAGCCCCGCTGCAAATGGCGGATGAGGCTGTGCGCCTTATATTGCGTGGCGACGCAGATGCGGCGAATGCCGGAGTTGAGCGCATTGGACAATGCAAAGTCGATGATGCGCGATTTGCCGCCGAAATAGACCGCGGGCTTGGCGCGCCGGTCGGTCAGTTCCATCAGCCGCGAGCCGCGCCCGCCGGCGAGGACATAGGCCATGGCGTGGCGCGCGAAAGGCGGATTGTCATAGGCGGCCATCAGTCACACCCAGTCTGCGATTCGCGTTTCATTGTAGTCCGGCGTTGTCGAATTCGAAGAACAAAGTGGCGAGCGGCGGGATTTGAATCTCGGCCATCGCCGGGAAGCCGGCGAAGCCCTCTTCCTTCGCATCCACCCCGCCAAGATTGCCTTGCCCGGAGCCGCCGTAAGGACTGGCGTCCGAGTTGAGGATTTCGCGCCAGCGCCCGGCGTAGGGCAGGCCCAAGCGGTAATTGGGCCGCGGCACGGGCGTGAAGTTCGAGACGACGAGGATCGGCCGCGCGTGGTCGGCGCCGTAACGCAGAAAGGCGAAGACGGAACTCTCCGCATCGTCGACGACGACCCATTCGAATCCCTCGCTCTCGCAGTCCCGCCCATGCAAAGCCTCATGGCTGCGATAGAGATGGTTCAGGTCGCGAATGAAATCGTGCAGCCCTTTGTGGAAGGCGTGCGCCAGCAACCCCCATTCGAGCTCGCGCGCATAATCCCATTCGCTTGTCTGGCCGAACTCCTGCCCCATGAAGAGGAGCTTCTTGCCGGGGTGGCCCCACATGAAGCCGTAATAGGCGCGCGCGCCCGCGAAGCGCCGCCACTCGTCGCCTGGCATTTTCGAGACGATCGCGCCTTTGCCATGGACGACCTCGTCATGCGAGAGCGGCAGCACGAAATTTTCGGCGAAGGCGTAGAGCAGGCCGAAAGTGATCTCATTGTGCCGCCATTTGCGATACACGGGATCGAACGACATGTAGCGCAGCGTGTCGTTCATCCATCCCATGTTCCATTTGAAGCCGAAGCCGAGCCCGCCCATGTCGACGGGCCGCGTAACGCCGGCCCAGGACGTCGATTCCTCTGCAATGGTCACGACGCCAGGGTAGAGCCCGTAAACGAGAGTGTTGAAGTTTTGAAGAAAGGCGACCGCGTCTTTGTTGTCGTTGGAGCCGTCGGGATTGGGCGCCCATTCGCCGGGCTTGCGTGAGTAATCGAGGTAGAGCATGGAGGCGACGGCGTCGACGCGCAGCGCGTCGATATGGAAGCGGTCGCACCAGTAGAGCGCATTGGCGATCAGGAAATTTGCGACCTCGCGCCGCCCGTAGTCATAGATTGCCGTGTTCCAGTCGGGGTGAAAGCCGCGGCGCGGATCGGGATGCTCGTAGAGCGGCCCGCCGTCGAATTGCGCGAGGCCATGTTCGTCTGTCGGGAAATGCGCCGGGACCCAATCGAGGATGACGCCGAGCCCAGCCTGATGGGCGCGATCGACGAAGCGCTTGAAGCCTTCCGCGTCGCCGTGCCGCCGCGTCGGCGCGAAGAGGCCGATCGGTTGATAGCCCCAGGAGGCGTCGAGCGGATGCTCGTTGATCGGCAGAAGCTCGATATGGGTGAAGCCCATGTCGGCGGCGTAAGGGACAAGCTGATCGGCCAGCTCGTCATAGGTGAGGAAGCGCCAGCCGTCCGCCTTCCGCCAGGAGGGCAGATGAACCTCATAGATCGACATGGGG
The DNA here is from genome assembly GCF_027925385.1 of Methylocystis iwaonis. Taxonomy (NCBI): domain Bacteria; kingdom Pseudomonadati; phylum Pseudomonadota; class Alphaproteobacteria; order Hyphomicrobiales; family Methylocystaceae; genus Methylocystis; species Methylocystis iwaonis. The sequence goes on along the minus strand of NZ_AP027142.1, from coordinate 148,254 downwards.
GCGCGGCGGGGGTCGCGGGCTGCACGCGCGCGCAGGTGGCTCTCATCGCCCCATTGATAAGGCGCAGAGGATGCGACCACTGAAGCCGTCGAGGGGCGCAGCTCCGCTTCGAAGCCGAAAGGATCGGCCTTCAGCGGCAGGAGATTTCCGTCGCGGCCGAGGATCTCATATTTGTAGACTGCGCCGGCCGCGACTCCGGGAAGAAATATCTCCCAGATCCCGCTATCGACGCGCTTGCGCATTTGCGCGCGTCGTCCGTCCCATTGGTTGAAGTCGCCGACGACGGAGACGCGCCTGGCGTTCGGGGCCCAGACGGCGAAATTGGTTCCCTCGACGCCCATATGCCTCGTGACATGGGCGCCCAGACGCTCGTAGAGCTTGCGATGCGCGCCTTCGACGAAGAGATGGTCGTCCATCGCGCCGAGGACGGGCGGGAAGGCGTAAGGGTCGAGGAAGCGCCACTGCGATTGGCCGTTCGACGCCGCCAGAACATAGGGCGCGCCCGGGTCCATAGGAGCGAGCCCCTCGAAAAAGCCGTCCGGGTGAACCCAGTCCAGCGCACCGACGGGCTGGCCCTGCGTCGTCTCGACTGCCAGCGTCTGCGCGCCCGGGATGAAGGCCCGAATGACGAGGCCGTCGCCGGTCTCATGGGGGCCGAGGACGCCAAAAGGATCGCCATGGCGGGCCGCGACAATCGCCGCGATCTCGCTCGGGTCAGCTCGCCAACTGGGTCGTGTCATGAGGATTGGATGATCCGGCGGGGTCCTATTGCGTATCATGGCCTCGCGCGCCCCATGCGGAAAGCCCCGGATCGGCGTTCCTCACGCGCTTTTCGCCGCGCCATTGCCAATCCGTCCTGTCTGCGCTAGCTCGACCCGGTCTTTTCCGCGTCCCTTCGGCCCTTCGGCCGCTCGTCACTTGAGGGAACGCGCGTGACGGAGCTTTCCCGCATGAAACTGCCTAATCAGTTCTACCGTCCGCTGGCCATTGGCGCGCCGGCTCCCTATCGCGAGCTGCCGGTCAAGGTCGAGCGCATGATCCATTTCGTGCCGCCGCATCTCGAAAAGATGCGCGCCAAGGTTCCGGAGATCGCCAAGCAGGTCGACGTCGTGCTCGGCAATCTCGAGGACGCGATCCCGGCCGATGCCAAGGAGGCCGCCCGCGCCGGCTTCATCGAGATGGCGAAGTCGACCGATTTCGGCTCGACGGGCCTCTGGACCCGCATGAACTCGCTGAACAGCCCCTGGGCGCTGGACGATATGATCGAGATCGTCGGCGCGGTGGGCAATAAGCTCGACGTCGTCATGCTGCCCAAGGTCGAAGGCCCCTGGGACATCGCCTATCTGGACCAGCTTCTCGCCCAGCTCGAGGGCAAGAACGGCGTGACCAAGCCGATCCTGATCCACGCCATTCTGGAGACCGCCGAGGGCGTCAAGAACGTCGACGCCATCGCCGCGGCCTCGCCGCGCATGCATGGGATTTCGCTGGGCCCGGCCGACCTTGCGGCCTCGCGCGCCATGAAGACCACGCGCGTCGGCGGCGGCCATCCGGAATATAAGGTCATCGCCGACGCCGATCCGGGCGCCGGGCTGCGCGCGACCTTCCAGCAGGACCTCTGGCACTACACCATCGCCAAAATGGTGGACGCCTGCGCCTCCGCCGGCATCAAGGCCTTCTACGGCCCGTTCGGCGATTTCTCCGACGGCCCGGCCTGCGAGTCCCAGTTCCGCAACGCCTTCCTGCTCGGCTGCGCCGGCGCCTGGTCGCTGCATCCGACCCAGATCGAGATCGCCAAGCGCGTTTTCTCGCCCGATCCCAAGGAAGTGGCCTTCGCCAAGCGCGTGCTGGAGGCGATGCCCGACGGCACCGGCGCGGTGATGATCGACGGCCGCATGCAGGACGACGCCACCTGGAAGCAGTGCAAGGTCGTGGTCGACCTCGCCAAGCAAGTGGCGGCCAAGGACGCTGATTTCGCCAGGATCTACGGTCTTTGACCGGTACCCCTCTTACGGGAGGGGCGGAAAACCAGTGACCACCGTCATTGCGAGGAGCGCAGCGACGAAGCAATCCAGGGCGGCTACCGCGGCTCTGGATTGCTTCGCGTCGCTCGCAATGACGCGCTGGTTCATAAAAATCATTGCCGCGCGGAAGGCCCCGATAAACCAGGGGAATGCCGCGCGCCAATTGCTGAGCATTTTACATATTCCGCACACCGGCCCGTTTAGGATTTTGCGCCCACGCTCCTTTTGAATAAGGAGCAAAGCCGCCATGAGCCAGACGCGCGACCCGACGCCCGAGAATGTCATCGAACTCGCCCGCTATATCCGCGACGGCGCGGGCTCGGGCGGCATGGAGGAGGCCGCGCGTCTCGCCGAGGAGCAGCTCGCCCGGCTCAAAGAGCTGGAGCTTCTCTACGTCGCCGACGAAGGCCATGCGGCCATCAGCCCGGCGGCGCGGGAGATGTTCTTCGAAAATGTGGGTTTGCTGCGCCGCCTCGGCGGAACGCGCTGATCCGCCGCCATTGACAGACGCGCCCCGACGCTCCTAAAAAGCGCGCTGATCTCGAAAGAGAAAAAAGTTCGACCAGCCGAGCCGCCCCATGAGGCGGCAGGTCAACGCCCGGCAGCGCGATGCGCCCCCGGGCGCGTTTTGCTTTGGCGCGGCGGCTGACGCAGGCGCTGCAGGAGTGACAAAATGTTCGAGAGCCTTTCCGACAAGCTCTCCGCCGTATTCGACAAGCTCACGCGCCGCGGCGCGCTGAACGAAGCCGACGTCAACGAGGCGCTGCGCGAAATCCGCCGCGCGCTGCTCGAGGCCGACGTCGCGCTCGATGTCGTGCGCTCCTTCTCCGACAAGGTGCGCGACCGCGCGGTCGGCGCCGGCGTCATCAAATCGGTCTCGCCCGGCCAGATGGTCGTCAAGATCGTCAATGACGTGCTGATCGAGACGCTGGGCGAGACGGCGCAGCCGATCGACCTCGCCGCTCGCCCGCCCGTCGCCATCATGATGGTCGGCCTGCAGGGCGCCGGCAAAACCACCACCACGGCCAAGATCGCCAAGCGGCTGAAGGAGCGTCACGACAAACGCGTGCTGATGGCGTCGCTCGACGTGAAGCGCCCCGCCGCGCAGGAGCAGCTCGCCGTGCTCGGCCGCCAGGTCGAGGTCGACACGCTGCCGATCGAGCCCAACCAGACGCCGCTGCAGATCGCCCGCCGCGCCATGGAGGCCGCGCGTCTGCAGGGCTACGACGTGGTGATGCTCGACACCGCCGGCCGCACCCATATCGACGAGCCGCTCATGCAGGAAATGGCGGACATCAAGTCCTACGCCAATCCGCATGAGACCCTGCTCGTCGCCGACTCTCTGACCGGCCAGGACGCGGTCAATCTCGCCAAGAACTTCGACGAGCGCGTGGGCCTCTCCGGCATCGTGCTGACCCGTATGGACGGCGACGGCCGCGGCGGCGCGGCGCTCTCCATGCGTTACGTCACCGGCAAGCCGATCAAGCTCATCGGCACCGGCGAGAAGATGGACGCGCTCGACGAATTCTCGCCGAGCCGCATCGCCAACCGCATTCTCGGCATGGGCGACATCGTCGCCCTCGTCGAAAAGGCGGCCGCCGCCATCGACGCGGAAGAAGCGCGCAAGACGGCCGCGCGCATGGCCAAGGGCAAGTTCGACCTTCAGGACCTTTGCGACCAGCTCGCCCAGGTCGAGAAGATCGGCGGCCTCGGCGGCATGATGGACCTGCTGCCGGGCGTCGGCAAAATGAAGGACCAGCTCGCCAAGGCCAATCTCGACGACAAGGTCATCAAGCGCCAGCGCGCCATCATCCTCTCCATGACGCCGCAGGAGCGGCGCAATCCGGACCTGCTCAAGGCCTCGCGCAAGAAGCGCATCGCCGCCGGCTCCGGCATGAAGGTCGAGGATATCAACAAGCTCCTCAAGCAGCATCGCCAGATGGCGGATCTCATGAAGTCCTTCGGCGCCGGCAAGCGCGGCGGGCTCATGGGCAAGGCCGCGCAGATGATGGGGCTCGGCCCCGGCGGCATGCAAATGCCCTCGCAGGAGGAGCTGCAGAAACTGCAGGAGAAGCTCGGCGGCGCCCCTCCCGGCGCCCCCGGCATTCCGGCCGCTCCCCCGGCCGATCTCCTTGCGCAGAAGCCGAACCTTCCGGGGCTCGGCGGCGGACTGCTGAGCGGGCTCAACCCGTTCGGAAAGAAAAAGTAATCACAAGACTCACAAGGAAACTGACATGTCTCTCAAAATTCGTCTCGCCCGCGGCGGCGCCAAGAAGCGCCCCTTCTATCGCGTCGTCGTCGCCGACTCCCGCTCGCCGCGCGACGGCCGCTATATCGAGAAGCTCGGCACCTTCGACCCGCTGAAGGCCAAGGACGCCGCCGACCGCGTCATTCTCGATCTGGAGAAGGCCAAGGAGTGGATCGCCAAGGGCGCGCAGCCGACCGACCGCGTCGCCCGCCTGCTCGACGCCGCCGGCGTGGTGAAGCGCGAGGCCCGCAACAATCCCGAGAAGGCCCAGCCGAAGAAGAAGGCCCAGGAACGCGCCGCCGCCGCGGCCGAAGCCGCCGCCGCCGCTGCGGACGCGGCTGCGTAATCTATCGCTTTTGCCCCCTCCCCAACCCTCCCCCGCTTGCGCGGGAGAGGGAGCGGACCGTCGCCTTCATCAGCGGAGCTGATCGCGAGCGTCCCCTCTCCCGCGTAAGCGGGGGAGGGACAGGGAGGGGGCCAAGCCGCCATGACCAAACCCAACCTCGTCCTCCTCGGCCGTTTCGGCGCGCCGCATGGCGTGCGCGGCGAGATTCGCCTGCAAAGCCACACGGCTGATCCGCTCGCGATCGGCTCCTACGGCCCGCTCACCGACAAAAGCGGCTCCAAGACCTTCAAGCTTCTCTCCGTCCGCCCGCAGGGTAAGGACATGCTCGTCGCGCGCGTCGAAGGCGTCGCCGACCGCTCGGGCGCCGAGCGGCTCACGGGCGTCGAGCTTTACATTGCCCGCGAAAAGCTTCCGGCGCCGGAAGACGAAGACGAATTCTACCTCGCCGATCTCGTCGGGCTGCGCGCCGAGGCGCGTGACGGCGAGTTGATCGGTCACGTCGTCGGCCTCAGCAATTTCGGCGCGGGAGATATTCTCGAAATCCAACCGTCGCAGGGCGAGACGATCCTGCTGCCGTTCACCAAGGCGGTGGTTCCGATCGTCGACGTTGCGGGCGGCCGGGTCGTCGTCGAGCCGCCGGCGGAAGTCGAAGGCCCGGCCGACTGACCTACGGAAAGGCGTCCGGGCGAGGATCAGAGAGCCTGACGACGCATTTCGCCGCAACCTCGTCGCCGACTCCGAGCCGCTCCTTGGCCCGCACGCTCGCCTTTATCGCGAGCAGATAGGGCCCCTCTTTTGAGGGAAACAAGGTCGTCTCCCAGACGCTGGAGCCGAGCGTCACAGTGACCGGCACATAGCCGAAGCCGGTGCGATTGATTCTGCGCTCTCCTTTCAGCCTTTTGGACTCCTCGCCGTCGAGAGAGAGAAAATACCAGCCGCCGGGGCCTGGATATTTCCAAATCGGGCCTCTGACCTCAAGTCTCAAAAAATTCATTTCAGCAAATCTCCGCGACGAGACCAGCATATCCGATCGCCCTTTCTCCCGCAGCCGCAGGCGTGCCATAACCCGCCCATGTGGCGCGCGACGATCCTCACCCTTTTCCCCGAAATGTTCCCCGGCCCGCTCGGGCTGTCTCTGGCTGGCGACGCGCTCGCGCGGGGCGTTTGGGAGCTGGAGACCAAGCAGATCCGCGAGCACGGCATTGGCCGGCATCGCGCCGTGGACGACACGCCCGCTGGCGGCGGCCCGGGCATGGTGATGCGCGCCGATGTTCTCGCGGCGGCGATCGACGCGGCGGCGCCTGAAGGCGATCCCCGCCCAAAGCTGCTCATGAGCCCGCGCGGTCTGCCGCTCACGCAGCAGCGGGTGCGCGCTCTGGCGGAGGGGCCCGGCGCGATCATCCTTTGCGCACGCTTCGAGGGCGTCGACGAGCGGATCATCTCCGCGCGAAACCTCGAGGAGGTTTCGATCGGCGATTACATTCTCTCGGGCGGCGAGATCGCCGCGTTGGCGCTCATGGACGCCTGCGTGCGGCTGCTGCCCGGCGTGATGGGCGAGGAGCTTTCGGGGGAAGAAGAAAGCTTCGAGGGCGGCCTTCTGGAATATCCGCAATACACGCGGCCGCGCGACGTCGAGGGGCGCGCGATACCGGACATTCTGCTCTCCGGCGACCATGCGAAGATCGCCAAATGGCGCCATGAAGAGGCATTGAAACTCACGCGGGCGAGACGGCCGGACCTTCTCACCCGCAAGTAGGACGGGCGGTTAGCAGAGCCCTTCCCCGTCTCGACGCATCGTCCCTCCACTCCCATGTCGTCGCCGGGCTCGTCCCGGCCATCCACGCAGCGCAACGACTGCTCATGTGAGGCGGATGGGTCCAGTCGGGCCAAATCTCCTAAGGGAAAACTAGGATTTCATTCCGTCCCCCGGGGGAGGCCGCGCCCATCGCATGGACGGCGCTCCAAATTGCCAATCCAAGCCATTGCGAACGTGTCGGCTATGTCCCCGAACACCCGTCGGTCATCTATCCGGACTGAACAACAAGCCCGGCCATGACGAACTCCCGCAGCCGTGAAGGGGAGCGTTCGTCGCACCCTATTTTTGCGACGCGATGCACTTTCCGGCGATTTCTCTCAGCCTCTTCCCCCGTTCGGCGTCATCCGTAATCCCAGCGAGCGCATGGCTGCGCGTCGCCTCCTCGGCGGTGCAAACGCAGGCGTTATGGCAAAAGCCCTCTTCGGCGCCTTCCGCGCGGCAGCTTCTGACGCATTCGGCGATGAAATCGCTCGCGGCGTCCGGCGGCGGCGCGAGCATGACGAGGCCGGTGAAGACCGCAAAGAGCACAGGCTGATGGACGAGATAGATGAGCAGGCTGTTGCGGCCCGCGAGGGATAGCCAGCCTTTCTCTCCGCGCGCGGGGAAAGGAATAGGCTGAGAAGCCTGCCGCGTCAGCCACGCCGGGGGCTGGCCCGCCTCGGCGGACGTCTGCTCCGGCTTCTGATCCTCCGCCTTCTCCCCATAAAGGCGGCGAATGATCAGCCGTCCCGCCCCGACGCCGATAAGCATCGCCCCGGCCCAGGGGAAAAACGGCCGCCAATCCTGAGTGTACGGCTCGGTCGTCGAAAGGCCCAGCCATTGCAGCCAGCTCGAATTGAAGGCCGGCGACGCCAAAACATGCGGCGCGGCGAAAAACAGGGCGCCGGCGACGAGCGCCGCCGGCCAGGGCAGGAAGAGAAATCCGACCGCGAGCAGGCTCGCCGCCGCGATGCAGTGAAGAATGCCGAAAAAGACGAAGGCGCTCGGGAAGACGATATAGGTGCCGACGCTCACCAGCCCCGCCGCGCCGGCGACGATCGCGAAGCGCCGCCAGAAGGCCCGCCACTGCATCCCATTGCGATGCGCCAGCGCCAGCGACACGCCGGCGATGAAGAGAAAAGAGAAGGCGATCGCATGGCCGAAGGCCTTCACCGGCGCCGACCAGGGAATGGATGCGGCGATATAGCCGAAATGGCCCAGATCCCAGGTCAGGTGAAAGGCGACCATCGCCAGAACGGCGAGGCCGCGCGCGACGTCGAGCGCGCCCCAGCGCCCGGCGGTCATTTGCCCGTAGCGCCCTGGAATTTGCTGAACACCATATCCGGCGCCGAGAGATTATGGCGCGAGGGCAGATGCCGCCCGACCCAGACCTCGGTAGCGCTGGCGCCGGGGAAGTCGATAACGGGGGCCTCCTCCCAACCCTTGCCGCGCTTCGAGCGCCACGCGACGATCGCCGCGTCGCTCATCGTCTCCATCGCATACATCGAGCGCAGCGCCGCGAAAGGCCGCCCGCCGGGCATTGCGTCGTCATAGGAGACGTCGAGCGTCAGCCGCTCCTGATCGATGCTCTTCAAAGAGACCTTCGCCTCGCCGCCGCGCTTGAATTTCAGCGTGAAACTGCGCGTCTTCGGATCGAAGACGATCTCCTCATAAGCGACGATCGGGCGTTCCTGCGTCTCGACGGGGCCGACGAGGAAGGAGGAGCCATAGGCGGTCCAGCGCATATCCTCGAAGGGCAGCGGCCGGGCGCGCCAATAGCCATCCGGCGGGTAGAAGACCATGATCTCCTCGGCGCGCTCGCGGTACCACATCCAGACCTGGATGAGATGGAAGCCCGTCTCCACCTGATCGCCGATGCGGATCGGCACGTCATTGGGCCGCCAGAAGGAGGGGAAGGTATAGCCGGTCATCCAGAATTCCGGCGTCTCCCAGAAGGTGCGGCGGCGCGCCTGGGCGAAGAATTTCGGATCGTGGGAGAGATCGCAGCTCGACCAGTCCGGCGCCCAGCGATCGGAGACGATCGTGTTGATGTAGGACGGATGCACCGCCTGGATCTGCAGGCCGCGAATGCGCGGCGAGACGAAGTCGAGCTCGATATTGTCCTTCTCGGCGCAGAGCTCCTGCACGGATTTATTCTCGACGCGCACTTGCAGCTCGTCGAGCTGCTCCTGAGCGGAAGGCTGCGCGAAAGCAGGCGTAGCGGCCAGCGCGCCGGCGCCCATGAGAAATCGGCGGCGATCGAAAGACGTCACGTGGGTTTCCTCGAAGTCCAGGAGTGTTGCGCCGCTTATTTCACGGCTCTCAAGGCGAAAACAAGGAGAGGCGCGTCTTTCTGCGATCTGCGCTCCAGCCATGCCGGCGTTTCGCCCCGCGCCAGCAAGGCGGCGAGCCCGTCCGGCGCGGCGGAAACGAGGGGCGAGGGCGTCTTGGCGCGGGCGCACCACACAACGAGCCCCGCGCCCGCCTCGCGCAGCATCGCCTCGGCCTTGTCCGGCGCGGCCATGAAGGCGTGGGCGGCGAGGAGATTGCCGTGATTGTCGCGATGGTAGGGCGCCGCAAAAACGCTGTGCGGCGTATGGGCGAGAATATGGCTGCCGAGATCGAAGGAGCCGAGGACCCGAGTCGGCGCCATCTCGGCGAGGGGCGCCAGCGCCTGCGGCGTCAGGCAGGCGCGCTCGCCATCCGCTTCATTGCCATCGCCTAAGGGAAGCGCCAGCGCGAGGCCGATCGGCGAAACGAGGATTGCAAGGAAGCCGGCGAGCGGGGCGCGTAGCACCGGGCTCACGCGCGGGCGTTCGACCAGCGCGACGATGGCGGCGGCGAGCGGCGCCATCGCGAGCGGCGTCGCGGAAGAGAAGACCCTTAGCTGCCAGAGACCGGCGGCAAAGCCCACCGCGACAAGAGCGGCTGTGAGCAGCCAGCGCCGGCGCGCGAGGCCCTGCGCGCGCCAAGCGAAGACGGTTGCGGCCGCGAGTCCGAGCGCGACGGGCGCGGCGGTGGCGACGACAAGGCCGGGCGCTTTGGGAAAAAGCGCAAAAAGCGGTTTCGCCTCAGCCACATGGGAAAGCCAGAGATCGCGTATCAGAGGATGGAGCCCCGCGAGCGGATCGCCGAGGCAATGGGGCGCAAGCAGGAGGATGCTCGAGAGCGTTGCGAGCCCGGCCCCACCCGCTGCGAGAAGGCGGGCGCGGAAAGTCGGGAGCCACGGAGCGGCCAAAGCCAGCGCAGCGAGCGACACGGCGCCGACGCAGAGCGCAGCAATGTGCGCGAAAGAGAAGGCGTCGCAGACGGAAGCGAAATAGCGGGCGCTCGGAACGGTGGCTGCGTAGAAGGCGGGAAAGGCGATGAGCGCGCCGCCCGCAAACCACAGAAGCCGCCCCCGCGCCGCCGCGCCCTCAAAGATGAAGAGCAAGAGGAGCGCCGCCATCATCACGGCGAAGAAGGGCAGGTTTTCGAGACTGATCGCGAAAGACAGCGCCATCAGCGCCGCGCTGGCGGCGAGGCGGCTCGCCTGTTTCCCATCGAGGCCTTGCAGAAAGAAGCAAAGCGACGCCGCCAATGTGACGATCTGCGGCGCATGGTGATCGATGCGGCCCGGCGCGAGTTGCAGAAACATCGCCCCCGACAGCATGGCGAGCCAAATCGCGAGGCTTCGCGCGCGGGGGCCCGAAAGAATGGCGGCGAGCCAGCCGACTACCGCGAAAAGCGCGGCCAGCAAAAGAAAGGGAAAGACGAGCCGCGTCGCCCGCTCCGCATATTCCGGCGCGAGAAAGCGCGAAAAGAGCAGATCGAGCCCCGCCAGCGGAACGTCGACGATCCGCGACCAATGCATCGGCAAGCCGCCCGGCGGATCGAGGCGATAGGCGGTCAAATCGAACCAGGGCTGGCCCGCGAGGAAATCGCGCAACTGCACGGCCCGCATGGCGTCGTCGGAATCGAAAAAGGCGCCCGTGCGCCAGACGGCCTCAGTGCGTGAGAAGGACAGCGCCGCCGCGCAGAGAAGCGCGAGAACGAGCACGATGCCCACGGGCAGGCGAGAGTCCGCCGCCTCCTGGCGGCCCGCGACGCTCGGCGCATCAGGCGTGGCGAAATCCGTCATCGTCCGTCCTTGGCTTCGCGCCAGTCGCGCCAGCGGATCATTCGAAATCCGCTTGATTGGTTCGTGTCATTCCCGACGCTCGCAGGGCGAGCGATCGGGAATCCAGAGCAAAACCAACGCATTTGCGGCTCTGGATTCCCCGTCGGGCTTTCAGCCCGCTGGGAATGACATTGCCCCCAAGCGCGCTGCTCAAACGGAAACGATCTCACGCATCGTGCTTGAACAGCAGGCCCCGGCGCGAGACGAAATTGAACATGAAGACGAACCCCGCCGTCGCCGCCTTGGCGATCGACAGGGCGAAGCCGAACTCCCCGACAAAGAGACGCATGAGGGCCTCGGTCAGCAGGAGGCCGATGACGCCCGTCACCAGAAAACCCAAAATCTCGACGCGCGGCGCGCGGGCGCGCCGTCCCTCGAACACGTAGCGGATGCTGAGGAGATAGATCAGGCCCAGGCCGGAGAGAAAGCCGGCGGCGGCGGCCTGCAGATAGCCGACGCCGAAGCCTTTGGTGAGCGACATCAGAACCGCGTAATCCAGCGCCAGCGCAAAGACGCTCGCCGCCGCATAGCGGATCATGTCGCGGATGAAGCGCGCGAGCCGCCCCGGCGCCAGACGCACCGCGAGCGCGCCATGCGCATCCGTCAGAAGCGACATGGTCACGCCACCTTCTGCGGCACGAGCCGTTCGCTCGCCAGCGCTTCCTCGGCTCCCGCGACGCCCGCCTCGGAATATTCGGCGTCCTCATTGACCCGCCAGATGTCGAAGACCTCTTCGCCGCGAATGATGTTGAGCGCGGCGAGCATGCCGGTCATCATGGCGTGGTCCTGATTATTATATTTGTGCATGCCATTGCGGCCGATCGGATGCAGCGTCGGGAAGCGCGCGGCGATCTCGCGGCGGATCGTCTCGACATTCTCGGCGTAAGCGTCGTCGTACACCGGATAGGCCTTGGCCTGCCGAACCACGCAGGCGTCCGTCACGTCATCGGGCTCCATCAGTCCGATCTGACCGATCTCGCGCTTGGCGAGCGCGATCAGCTCCGCGTCCGGCGCGGCCCACAGCCCGTCGCCCTCGAAACAGAAATATTCGAGCCCGAGGCAAGTGGAGACGCCGTCGGCGATCATCTCGGGCGACCAGCTCTTGAAGTTCTGCACCCGGCCGACCTTCACGGAAGGATCGTGGATATAGACCCAATTGTCGGGCAGCTCCTCCTGCGGGCGCCCGATCAGCACCACCGTCAGAAAGTCGCGATATTTGAGATCGCGAGCGTTGAAGAGGCTCAAAGGCTTTGGCTCGATGGCGTTCATCAGATCGCGCATCGGCGCCGACGACATCACATGGCGCGCGTGGAAGGTTTCGATGGCGCCATTCTGCCTGGCGGCGCGCACCGTCCAGAGCCTCGACGTCGCGTCGTAGTGAATTTGGTCGACGCTTCGGCCCATGAGGAGATGTCCGCCCATCTCCTGCATCTTGCGGGCGCAAGCCTCCCACATCATGCCGGGACCGCGGCGCGGATAGCGGAAGCTCTCGATCAGCGTTTTGGCGCCGGCCTCCGCCTTGCGCAGGCCGAGCGAACGGCGCAGGCCGTCTATGATGGCGGCGCCCAGCGAAAGCCCCTTGATGCGCTGCGCGGCCCAATCGGCGGAAATATCGTCGCAGCCCATGCCCCACACTTTTTCGGTGTAGGTCTTGAAGAAGATGCCGAAGAGCCGCTCGCCGAACTGGTTGCGCACCCACTGATGGAAGGTCTTGGGCTCCTTGACCGGGAAGGCCTTGGCCCAGGCGAAGGAGGCCATGCACAAAGCGCTTTCGAAGAGGCCGAGATTCGTCAGCGCCTCGAAGGCTTTCAGCGGATAGGCGTAGAACTTCCCCCGGTAATAGATGCGCGACAGGCGCGGCCGCTCCAGGAAATCATCGGGCAGGATCTCGTTCCAGAGGTCGAGGATCTCCTTCGACTTGGAGAAGAAGCGATGGCCGCCGATGTCGAAGAGGAACCCCTTGTAGCTGGCCGTGCGCGAAATGCCGCCGACATAGGTCGGGTCCCGCTCCAGCACCAATGCGTCGCGCCCGTGTTTGGCGAGCGTATATCCTGCCGTCAAACCGGCGGGGCCGGCCCCGATGATGATCGTCTCGACAATCTCGCCCATGCCAGCCCTGAAAAATCGGGCTCCTCGCCATGGCGGGAGCCCTTGCCTGAGCGGACCCCGGATCGGCCCGCCGCCCGGCAAGCATTGTGGTTTAGAGCCGTTAATGGGCGGTTACGTTAACATGACGCGTGGGCGCGCGCGTTCACCACATTGGCGCGAAGGGATAGGCCTGCCAGCTTCGAACCGTGCCATAATAATGATGTCGGACAGGCGCATAGGCCATGGCGTGCGCGTGGTGGCGCCGCAGGCTGGCGTAGCGGGTGGCGCGCACGGGCGGGGCACCTGTGATCGAAATGCTGCCGCCTTCCGCCTGCACAATCTCATAGAGGCGCTTGGCGTTGCCGGGCGCGAGGCGCACGCAGCCATGCGACGCGGGGCGGCCCAGGGCGCCGGTCGCGTAGGTGCCATGGATGGCGTAGCCGCCGCGAAAGAAGATCGAGTAGGGCATGGGCGACATGTGATATTTGCGGGAGTAATGCATCCGCTGCATGCCGGTCGGCGCATAGGAGCCGCGCGGCGTCGCATAGCCGGCCCGCGCCGTCGAGACAGGCCAGGTGTAGCTGCCCTCATTCGAGTCGACATGCATGGTCTGCGTCGACAAATCGATGTGGATGCTCGCGGTAGCGTGGGCGAGGCCCAAGGACATGAAAAAGGCCGCCAGAGCCAGCAAGACGATTCGCAAACGCATGACGCTCACCCTTTAGAAAAACTATTGTCGAGATTGTGCCGCAAGAGTGTCGAAACAGCAATGTAAATGAAAGGGTAAGGTTGACAGCGGATGATTACCTGAAAGAGGGCGAGCCTGCGTCTGGAAGACAAGAACGGTGAAAGAAATGCGCGCATTTAGACTTGTGACGACGCTGCTGGCGCTGGCCCTGACGGGCGCGGCCGGCGCTCAGGACAAGGGAACGCTCGATCCGAAGCCCCTGCCGCCGCTCGCCAACCCTTCCGACCCCGCAACGCCGGCGAAGGAGCTCTTCGGCCGCGCGACGGAGGGCGCGCCCTTCGAGCCGGACCCGATCGGCTTTTATTCGCGCGGCTGCCTCGCCGGCGGCGAACAGCTCCCCGTCAACGGCCCGCATTGGCAGGTCATGCGCCTCTCGCGCAACCGCAACTGGGGCCATCCGGCGCTTGTCCGTTTCCTCGAGAATTTCTCCGCCAAGGCGTCGCAGGCCTCGGGCTGGCCGGGGCTTCTCGTCGGCGACATGTCGCAGCCGCGCGGCGGGCCGATGCTGACCGGCCACGCCTCACACCAGATCGGCCTCGACGCCGATATATGGCTGACCCCGATGCCCAGGCGCGAGCTTACCCGCGCCGAGCGCGAGGAGATGTCGGCGACCGATGTCGTGCGCGAGGATCGCCTCGACGTGAAGCAGGACGTCTGGAGCGAGGGACACATCGCGCTTATTCGCGCCGCGGCGATGGAGCCCAAGGTGCAGCGTATTTTCGTCAACCCGGCGATCAAGCGCGCGCTCTGCCGCGTCGCCGAGGGCGAGTCCTGGATGCGCAAGGTGCGGCCCATGTGGGGGCACAATTACCATTTCCACGTGCGGCTCTTCTGCCCCGACGGCTCGAGCTGCAAGGATCAGGACGCGACGCCCGCTGGCGACGGCTGCGACCAGTCGCTGGCCTGGTGGTTCACCGACGAGGCGTTGCATCCGAAGAAATCGACGAAATCCTGGCCACCGATGACCATGGCCGCCCTCCCCGGGGCCTGCCAGCAGGTGCTGCGCGCGGAGTGACGCGGAGCCCCGTCATTGCGAGGAGCAAAGCGACGAAGCAATCCAGGGCAGCCATAGCGGCCCTGGATTGCTTCGCTTCGCTCGCAATGACGGCGGGTGGCGTGGCGATCAGGCCGCCCCGGTTCCGACCGGGCAGGAGACGCCCGTGCCGCCGAGCCCGCAATAGCCGTCCGGGTTCTTGGCCAGATATTGCTGGTGGTAGGCTTCCGCGTAATAGAAGGGCGGCGCGGGCAGGATTTCTGTGGTGATCGGGCCGTAGCCCGCCCTCGTCAATACCTGTTGATACAAAGCCTTCGAGGCCTCCGCCGCCGCAAGCTGCCCGGGCGTCGACGTGTAGATGACCGAGCGATATTGGGTCCCGACGTCATTGCCCTGGCGCATGCCCTGGGTCGGATCGTGGCTCTCCCAGAAAATCTGCAGAAGCCTCTCGAAAGGCATCCGGGCCGGGTCGTAGACGACCAGAACGACCTCCGCGTGCCCGGTCCTGCCGGTGCAGACGTCCTCGTAAGTGGCGTTCCTGGTCGTTCCGCCCGCATAGCCGACGGCGGTGACGTGAACGCCCTCGCCCGCCTGCCAGAATTTGCGCTCGGCGCCCCAGAAGCAGCCCATGCCGAAAAGAACCTGCTCGGTCCCGGCCGGGAAGGGCGGATCGAGCGGCGCGCCAGTGACGAAATGGCGCACGCCATGCGGAACGGGCGTTTCGCGGTCCGGGATGGGCCCCAGCCGCCGGGCGAGGTCATCGAAGATAGACATGAATCGAAGAATAACGCGCCGTTCAGCGGCGCCAATAGCGATTCGACGCCTCTCGCCTATGGCTGAAGACAATAAGGAAGGCTCCAAGGCCGCCCAAGGCGACGCTCACCGGCAGCAGGAGCAGCGTGGTCGCCACGGGGTCCCATAGAGAGGCCGATTTCGCCTGGACGCTCGATTCCAAAGACCGGTAGAGCGCCGGGAAAGAATCCGAGAGGCCGCTGCGCAGCGAGGTGACCAGAAGTGTCCCGCCGGCGATCGAGCGGGTGCCGTCGACGATGAGGGCGATGAACCCTCCCGCGAGCAGCAGCAATCCGAGAAAACGGGTCACAAGGCGCAGCATATGCCCAACAATAAGTGCATGGCGCGCCTCTGTCACGGGTGATCCTGTTTGAGGCGCCGCGGCTTTGGGCGCTTTGGCGAAGCATTAACCTTAATAGGTTCTGATTGGCGCAGAGGCCAGAACGCCCTCGAGCAGACGCTCGCCGGCCAGCTCAACGGGGCGCCCGCCGCTCCGCCGGAACCAAAATGCGCAGTCGTAACCAGTTCTCCCCCTTTGTCGACGCGTCCGGCGACTACATCCTCGAGGTGTCGCGCGGCCAGTTCAGCCGCAAGTTTCGCCTGTCGCTTTCGGCGCTCGCGGCCGGCGGCGCTGTCGCCGCCCTCCTCGTGGCCACGATCGTCGGCGCCGCCGCCTATCTGATCTTCCGCGACGAGCTGCTCGCCGGTCTGATCGATCGCCAGACCCAGATGCAATATGCCTATGAGGATCGCATCGCCGCTTTGCGGCTGCGCCTCGACCAGCTCGCGAGCCGGCAGTTCATCGACCAGGACAGCGTCGAGGGGAAGGTTCAAAATCTGGTTGTCCGTCAGGCGCAGCTCGAAACGCGCGCCGCCGTCGTCGCCCAACTGCTCGAACGCACCATCGCCCCCGACGCCGGAGTTACGTTGGTGACGCCGGCCGCGCGCGAGCCTTCGGCGCTGAACGCGGTAAAGGCGGTGAGGGCGGCCCTGCCGCTCGCAAAGGCGCCGCCCATTCCCGCCGCCGCCAACGGCCAGAAAGGCGCACTGGAGGCGGCCCCGCTCGGCTACGCGGCAAAGCCCGAACCCGAGGGGCTCGAGCTGCGGCTCGGCGACGATGACTCGAAGCCGCTGCCGCTCGCGCCCCCGAGCCCCGCGTCCAAGCGCGGGGAGGGCGCCCCCGTCGACACCTCGATGGCGCCGCGGACAGGTGCGCCGTCGCTCGCGCTGGCGCACGCCGCCGATCCCGGCGCGCCCATGCCGCTACGCCTCGAAAGCCTCGCGGTGTCGCTCGATCACGTCGAGCGCGATCAAGCGCGGCGTCTTTCCGGCATCGTGCGCCCCGCCATCGAGGCCGCGAGCCGTCTTCGCCAGGCTTTCGACATCGCGGGCGTTTCCGTCGATCGCTACATCAAACGCCCACGCAAGGATGCGGCGCTTGCGGTCGGCGGTCCCTTCGTCGCCGCTCCGGCGCGCGCCAGCGACAGCCTGTTCGAACGCGATCTCGCCGCAGCGCAATCGGCAGTCGCGACGCTCGACGGGCTGCGGCGCGCGCTGCCGACGACGCCGCTGCGCAAGCCGCTGGCGGGCGAGCTCCAGTTCACCTCGACCTTCGGCTATCGCACGGACCCCTTTTTCGGCCGCCCGGCGCTGCATAGCGGCGTCGATCTGCGCGAGGACTATGGCGCCCCGGTCAAAGCGACCGCCGCAGGAACCGTCAGCGTCGCCGGGCCGCAGGGCGGCTATGGCAATCTCGTCGAGATCGACCATGGCGGCGGCATGTCGACCCGCTATGGCCATCTCTCGGCGATCAACGTCTTCCCCGGCCAACAGATCGGGCCGGGCGCCGTCGTCGGCCGCGTCGGCTCCACGGGGCGCTCCACCGGCCCGCATCTGCATTACGAGGTGCGCATCGACGGCGAGGCGGTCGATCCATCGCGCTTCCTCAAAGCCGCCTCCGCGCTGGGCGGCATCGTGCAATGACTGTAGAGACGCGTATCGACGTTCATACAGGTGTTGACAGAATCGGCCTCCGCTGGAAGGTTCGCTCTATGGCGACGACGAAGGTTTTCAAATCCGGCAATAGTCTTGCGGTGCGCCTGCCGCGCGAAATCGCTTTTCCAGAAGGGTCGGAAGTCGTCGTGACGCGGCTGGGCGAAAGCCTCGTCGTGTCGCCCGCCCGTCTCGACATGAAGACGCTCGTGTCGCGTCTTGCCCTCGCCCCCGCGCCGCCGCCCCTGGAGCCGCCGGAATTCAAGCCGCCGAGGCGCGAATGGAGCGAAGCCGAGTGACGCCCCGCTACCTCCTGGATGCAACTGTGGTTTTTGCCGCGGCGAGCGGCGAGATGGCGACGCTCGCCAAGCTCTCGCGGCTGTCGATTTCCGACGTGGCGATCCCGGCGCTGGTTTATTGCGAGCTAGTCGGCGGCGCTGCGACGGCGGGAAAAAGCCCGAGGCTCGCCGAGAATGTGGCTTTGCTCGCGCAAAACGTCGACATCCTCCCCTTCGACCGCGCCGCGGCCGAAGCCTATGCCGCCTTGCTGCGCAAAATCGAGCCCAAGCGGCGGCGCATGCTCGACCGCATGGTGGCGGCCCAGGCCATCGCGGAAGGGCGAATCCTCATTACGCTCGCGCCACGCGACTTCGAGGATTTGCCGGACCTCTCGCTGGAAAGCTGGGCGGTTTAGGTAGGGGTGAACCATCGCGGGACTTGTGTGACTCCCGTGGCCCGCTAAAGCGGGAGAGGGGACGCTCGCGATCAGCATTCCTGATGAAGGCGCAATCTGCTCCCTCTCCCGCTTGTGGGGGAGGGTTGGGGAGGGGGCGCTTACTCCGCCGCCGCGCCTTCCTTTTCGCCGCCGTAGCGGCGCGCGACATAATCGTCGACGATGCGCGTGAATTCCTCCGCGATGCCCTCGCCGCGCAGCGTCATCGCCTTTTTGCCGTCGATGAACACCGGGGCGGCCGGCGTCTCGCCGGTGCCGGGGAGCGAAATGCCGATGTCGGCGTGCTTCGATTCGCCGGGGCCGTTCACGATGCAGCCCATCACCGCGACATTGAGCGTCTCGACGCCCGGATATTGCGCCCGCCAAATCTGCATGCGCTCGCGGATGTGCGATTGAATATCGCGCGCCAGCTCCTGGAACACGGTCGAGGTCGTGCGGCCGCAGCCCGGACAGGCGGCGACGAGCGGCACGAAGGTGCGAAAGCCCATGGTCTGCAGGATTTCCTGCGCCACCCGCACTTCCAGCGAGCGGTCGCCGCCGGGCTCGGGGGTGAGCGAGACGCGGATCGTGTCGCCGATCCCGTCCTGCAGCAGCACGCCGAGCGCCGAGGCCGAGGCGACGACGCCCTTGGTGCCCATGCCCGCCTCGGTGAGGCCGAGGTGCAAGGCATAGTCGCTGCGCTGCGCCAGCATGCGGTAGACGGCTATCAAATCCTGCACCGCCGAGACTTTCGCCGAAATGACGATGCGGTCTTTGGCGAGGCCGATTTCCTCGGCGCGGGCGGCGGAGACCAGCGCTGAGCGCACGAGCGCCTCGCGGGTCACGGCGCGGGCGTCGATCGGCCGGTCCGAAGCCGCGTTGATGTCCATGAGATGGGTGAGCAGCTCCTGGTCGAGCGAGCCCCAATTGGCGCCGATGCGCACGGCCTTGCCATGCTTGGCGGCAAGCTCGACGATCGCGGCGAACTGCCGGTCCTTCTTGTCCTTGAAGCCGACATTGCCGGGGTTGATGCGATATTTGGCGAGCGCCTCGGCGCAGGCCGGGTGATCGGCGAGGAGCTTGTGGCCGATGTAATGGAAGTCGCCGACGAGGGGCACGTTGATCCCCTTTTTGTCGAGCTTCTCACGGATATGCGGGACCGCCGCCGCCGCCTCGTCGCGATCGACCGTGATGCGCACCAGCTCCGAGCCGGTCTGGGCGAGGGCCGTGACCTGCGCCACGGTCGAATCGACGTCGGCGGTGTCGGTGTTGGTCATCGATTGCACGACAACGGGCGCGCCGCCGCCCACCGTGACGGCGCCGGGGCCCTCGCCGATGCGCACGGCGCAGGTGTTCTTGCGCGTCGCCGGCTCGGCGGCGATGGGGTCGGGCAGGCGGGTTTCGACGGCGTCGGTCATGGCTCTCGTCGCGGGCTCCGTTGGACTTTGGCCCTAGGTCGCGCGGAAATCGGCGCGGGTCAAGGTGAAGCGCAGGCGAACGGCGCTCATGTAATGACGTCTGCGTTACGTTGTGCTATGAAATCGAGATGTCGTCCAAGACGCAACCCGCAAAGCGTGAAACGCTCAATCTCCGCATCAAGCCGGATGATCGTTCGCTGATCGACCGGGCGGCGAAGCTCGTCTCCAAGAGCCGGACGGATTTCGTTCTCGACGCCGCGCGCAACGCCGCCGAAGAGGCGCTTCTCGACAAGAGGCTCTTTCGCGTGGATGCGGCGGCCTATGCGGATTTTCTCGCGCGGCTCGACGCCCCGCCTAATCCAAATGAAAGGCTGCGGCGGACCATGAAAACGCGCGCGCCCTGGGAGTGACGCTCGCCGCGCCGCGCCCTATCTCGGACGCCGACGATATTTCCGGTTTCGATTGCGGCGTTTTGGCGCTGGACGACTGGCTGAGGCGGCGCGCCCGCGCCAATCAGGCGAGCGGCGCCTCGCGCACCTATGTGGTCTGCGAGGGCGCCCGAGTGGTCGCTTATTTCGCGCTGGCGTCCGGCGCCGTCGATCTCGACGAGGCGACAGGGCGCCTGCGCCGCAATATGCCCGATCCGGTTCCCGTCGCCGTCTTGGGGAGGCTGGCGATCGACCGCGCGTGGCAGAAGAAGGGGCTCGGCCGCGCTCTTGTGAAGGATGCGCTGTTGCGCGTCCTTCTGGCGGCAGAAACGATCGGCATTCGGGGCATGTTGGTTCACGCCCTGTCGCCGGAGGCCGCGGGCTTCTATGAAGCAGTCGGCTTCGAACCCTCGCCGCTGGAGCCGATGACGCTCATGGCGACGCTTGCGGATTTGCGGGCCGCGCTGGATTAACCCATCTTCCGGCGCGGATCGTATCCATGCCGATCCCGCAGCTCCCGCATCTTGGCGTCGAAATCAGCGTCGGGCTCCTCCGGCAGCATGATTTTCAGCACGACATAAAGGTCGCCCGCCGGCTTGCCGTCGGTCGCGGGCAGGCCCTTGCCGCGCAGGCGCAGCACGCGCCCGCCATTGGAGCCGGCCGGCACGCCGAGCTCCACCTTGCCGTCGAGGGTGGGCGTCTGCACCTTTGCGCCGAGCGCGGCCTCATAGACCGCCACGGGCAGCTCGACCCTGAGGTCGCGCCCCTCCACCTTGAAATAGGGATGCGGGGCAAGCTTCACGGTCACCAGCGCATCGCCGGGCTCGCCGCCGCGCAGGCCCGGCTGACCCTGGCCGCGCAGCCTGATCTGCTGGCCGTCCTCCACGCCCGCCGGAATCTTTACTTCCAGCGTGCGGCCCGAGGGCAGGATCACGCGGGCCGAGCCGCCTTTGGCGATGGTCTCGAGCGGCACGGTCGCGGTCGCGACCACGTCGTCGCCGCGCGTGGGCGTCGCCTGCCGTCGCCTGCCGCCGAAGAGATCGGCGAACAGATCGCTGGGATCGAAACCGCCAGCGCCGGCGCCGGCGCCCTGCTGTCCGCCAAAGTTGAAGTCGTAATGCTGATCGCCCCCCGGAGCGCCCCCGGCCGTGCGCCAGCCGCGCGTAAATCCGCCCGGTCCCGCGCCGAATCCTTCGAAGCCGCGCGGCTTGCCGTCCGGCCCGATCTCGCCGCGATCGAATTGGGCCTTTTTCTTTTCGTCGCCGACGATTTCATAGGCCGTGTTGATTTCGGCGAAGCGCTCCTTGGCCTTCGCGTCATCCTTGTTGCGGTCGGGATGGTATTTTTTCGCGAGCTGGCGGTAGGCCTTCTTGATGTCGGCCGCGCTCGCAGATTTGGTGACTCCGAGAACGTCGTAAGGGTCGCGCATTTTGTCCAATCAGCCCATGGCGGCGCCCCCCGCAATCGGCGCGAGCGCATATGTCTGACAGACTATTTGGGAGAAGCGCGCTTCCAACGCAAGCGCCAGCGCGGGCGAAACTCCTTAGAGCTTCGTCGGCGCCTTGGCGAAATCAGCGAAGGCTTCGCCATTCGGGTCGAGCTCGCTCAGCGCATTGTTGACGGCGTCGATCTGGCTCGTTTCACCGCCGCCCATATTTTCTTCCGTCGCGCGCAAGAGGGCGCGGGCGTCGAGCTCCCAGCGCTTCAGAATTTCGATCTTCAACAGCTTGGCGAGCGCCTTGCTCTCGACGACCTCGGAAGGGATGTCGAAGACGGAGGCAGGGGAGATGAGGGCTTTTTCAATTTCGGCCGAGCCCAGGTTCAAGACTTTCATTTAATGCCCCGGTTTGGATTCCTTTCGGCTCGAACGCGCAAGCCAGCGCCTTGTTCCGCGAGCGCGACGGCCCTAGCCCATCGGGAGTAGCTTCGGAATGTTGGTCGAGGCGCTCAGGGTCGGGCGTCCACCCTCTTACGAGGTCGCTCAGGCGACCGCGTCCCAGACGAGCTTCGCGTTCAAGCCGACGATCAGGGTCGCAATCGCACAGGCCAGCAAGGTCGTGCGCCGGGGAGCGACGAGCGCGCCCATGATCTTGCGCCTCGCCGTAAAGGCGATGAGCGGAACCATCGCAAAGGGCAGCGTCAGGCTCAGCACGACCTGGCTCAGCACAAGGAGCCGCGCGGTCGCGGACTCGCCCGCTGAAAGGGTCACGGCAATGGCCGGCGCGATGGCGAGGGCGCGGGTGACGAGCCGCCGCGTCGTGGGCCTGAGGCGCAGACGGATGAAGCCCTCCATGACGATCTGCCCCGTGAGGGTGGCGGTCACGGTGGAGTTCAGCCCGCAGGCGATGAGCGCCACGGCGAAAAGCGTCGCGGCGACGGGTTCGCCCAGGAGAGGCGCGATGAGCCGATGCGCTTCGCCGAGCTCCGTCACCTCCGTCAGCCCGTGGGCATGGAAGGCCGCGGCCGCCAAAACCAGAATGGCGCCATTCACCAGAAGCGCGAAAAGCAGCGCGATCGCGCTGTCGATCACGGCGAAGCGCACTGCTTCCCGCTTCTTTTCGGTCGAGACGCCGACCGCGCGCGTCTGCACCACGAAGGAATGCAAAAAGAGATTATGCGGCATCACCGTCGCGCCGAGGATGCCGAGGCCGAGATAGAGCATCTCCGGGTCTGTGAAGAATTGCCGGCTCGGGATCAGCCCCTGCGCAACGGCCCGCATATCCGGACGCGCCAAAGCGAGTTGCGCGGCGAAGGACAGGCCGATGAGCAGCAGAGTCGCGACGACAAAGAGCTCGAGCTTGCGGAAGCCCAGCCGTTCGAAGGCGAGCACGAGAAAGGCGTCGAGCGCCGTCACAAGGATTCCAACCGCCAGCGGCAGGCCGAAGAGTAGCTGAAGACCGATCGCCGTTCCGATCACCTCGGCGAGATCGGTCGCGAAAATCCCGGCTTCCGCCAGGAGCCAAAGTCCGATCGCGACGGGAAAGGGCGTATGCGCCCGGCAAGCTTCCGCGAGATCGAGCCCCGCGCCGACCCCGAGCCGCGCGGAAAGCGACTGCAGCACGATCGCCATGAGGCTGGAGAGAACGGCGACAAAGAGGAGGGCCGCGCCGAATTTTGAGCCCGCCGCCAAAGCGGTTGCCCAATTGCCGGGGTCCATATAGCCGGTGGCGACGAGATAGCCCGGCCCGAGAAAGACGAAGAGTCGTCTCAGCAGCGCGCCGCCTTCGGGAACCGCGATCGAGCGGCGCAGCTCGGCGCTGACTCTCGCGGGGGCGGTCGGCGTCACGCATCTCCTCCAGCCTGGCCGGCCCGCTGAAGGAGCGCGACGTTCAGGCGTTCAATTTGCGAATTAGCGCCGCGAGGGCTTCCGGGAAGATCAGCTCGTCCGACGCCGCGATGGCGTCGGCGGACCACCAGCGCCAGCCGAGCGTGTGAATCTTTTCTTCCGGCGTCAGCAATTGCGGGCGCGGCTCGAAGCCCTCTGTCCTGATGAGGAAATATCGCTCGATCGCCTGCTGCCAGTCTTCGCCGATCTCGATCGGGAAGTCGCGGGTCGCGACAACAGGCCCCGGGTCGCCCGCCAGGATCAGCCCGGTTTCTTCGCGCAGCTCGCGGCGCAGCGTGGTTTCGAACGTCTCGCCTTCCTTGAGCGCGCCGCCGGGCGTCGCCCAGAAATGATGATGGCCGAGCGCCAGAAAATGCGGCGAGAGCCCGCCGGCATATTGCATGAGCAGCGCTTCGCCCTTGGGGTTGAGGATCAACGCGCGCGCGGCTTCACGCCGGGGCAGGACGAGCCCGTCCCATGGCGCGGCGATCTCGGGCCGCCCTTCGGCCTGCGCCCAATCGACGAGCGACCATTTCCCGTCCTCGAAGGCGATCCAATTGGGCGTGGCGTTGAGCACCGGGTGCTCCCGCTTCTCCGAGAGGCTCTTGCCCGTCGCCAGGCGCCAGGCGATGTCGAGCACGCCGGCATGGGCGAGGACAAGCACCGTAAGCCCGGCGCTTTCGCGGGCGATGTCGGCCAAAACCGAGCGCACGCGGCGAGAGAATTCGTTGAGCGTCTCGCCTTCGGCGGCGGCGAAATCGGCGTCGCGGGTCAGGTAGTGCTGGTAATCCTCGGCGTATTTGGCCTGCACCTCGGCATGGGTGTGGCCCTGCCAGACGCCGTCGTCCTTCTCACGCAGCCGCTGGGTCGCCAGCACGGTGAGACCTCGCGCCTCGGCGATGGGGGCGGCGGTGTTCATGGCGCGGCGCAAATCGCTCGAATAGACGCGGTCGAAATGGGCGTTCGCCAATTCGCGGGCGAGGGCCTGGGCCTGGGCGCGGCCGCGGGCGTTGAGCGCAATATCGAACTGCCCCTGAAAGCGCCTTTCAATGTTCCAATTTGTCTCGCCGTGGCGGGCGAGACAGATAATCGTGCGGGTCATCGCTGGTCTGGGGGCGGCCGAGCCGATAGGCGCGCGGGCCTTGCGCAAAAATCGCCCGCCGCGCCGAATACGCCGGGCTGTTTTGCCCCATTCCGGCGCAAAAGTCAGTCCGCTTTTACAGAAAGCAGGGAATGAGGCGCGTTCAGTGGCGCGCCGCGTAAGTGAATTCGCCGGCGCGAATCCTGCCCGGCAGGGCCTCGGCGAGCTTCACGACCGCCTCTTCGCCATAGGTCGCGACGAGCTCGCGCAACGACGCCATGAGCGCCGCCTGAGCGAAGGAATCGCTTTCGATCCCCGCCAGAATGGCCTCGGCGAAGGCTTCCGTAACATAAGCGAGCGCCGCCTGGTGTTGCTCACCACAGGTGTCGTCGAGAGATGCGAAGGGCGTCTGCGTCATGAGGGCTACATTAGACAAGCTGGCCGCGCCGCGCGACACGCCTCTTTCCAAAAGGTTAATTCGTGATTGAAAAGAATCCCTACGGATTGCCGAATCGATAGGTGAGATCCCGGGAAATCCTCCCGGCTTCATCGAGATAGCGGCTGGTGGCGGCCTTGGCGTTCGGCGTGCAGACGCGATAGGTCAGCTCATAGCCGCGAAAGCCGCGGTTGAAGGCCGAGACATATTTGTCCCGGCGGGGCCCGCTCGGCGCATCGGCGTCGAGCAGCGCCGACATCTTGTCCCGCCATTCCTCCCCGTCTTTCTCTCCGCAGAGGTCGCGCAAGAAAGCGAGGGCGCCGATGATTTCGGACAGGCGCATAAGCTGCCCCTCGTAGGGCGGGGGCGGGGCCTCGGCGCCTTGGGGCGCCGGCTTCGTTGCTTCCGGCTGGCCTTTGGCGGCCTCGCGCTTCTTCGGCTTGGCGTCGCGCTTTTTCTCGGCGTGCGGAATGTCGCGGGCGGGGCGTGGGGCCGCGCGCATCGGCCGGGCGGGGCCGAAGAAATCGAAAAGCCCCTGCGCGCCGGCGTCGAAGCTCAAAAGACACGCCCCCGCCAACGCGGCCGCACAAGCGGCGCGCCTCATGGATAGAGCCTATCCTTGCGCCAGTCCTGGCCCGGCGCGTCGCGGACGAACCGCACCCGGTCGTGCAGGCGGAAGGGTTTGTCTTGCCAGAACTCCATGGCGATGGGCGCGATGCGGAAGCCGCGCCAATAAGGCGGACGCGGTATGTCGCCGATCGCATATTTTGCGGCGTAGGTCGCGACGGATTTCTCGAGAGCGAAGCGGCTTTCGAGCGGCCGCGACTGCTGGCTGGCCCAGGCCCCGATACGCGAATCGCGCGCGCGGCTCTGGTAATAGGCGTCCGATTCGGCCTCGCTCACTTGTTCGACAGGCCCGCGCAGCCGCACCTGCCGGCGCAGGGATTTCCAGTGGAAGAGCGCCGCCGCCTTCGGATTCTCGGCGAGCTGCCGGCCTTTGTCGCTTTCCGCGTTGGTGTAGAAGACGAAGCCCTCGGGACTCCATTCCTTCATCAGCACCATGCGCGCGTCCGGCATGCCGTCGGCGCCGGCGGTGGCGATCGCCATGGCCTCGGGATCGTTGAGCTCTTTGGCTTTCGCATCCTGGAACCATTTGCCAAACAAGGCGAAAGGCTCCTCGGCGTCGACGAAGTCACCCGACGTTAACGCGTTCAAGCGAAAATCCTTTCCAGAGGGCCCTCGGGGGGCGGGGGCGTTTGTAAGGTGGCGCTTTGCTGTTCTTGTGTAAGAGACATATCGCTGCTGAAGGCTTTGCTCAATTCCCGCTCCCAGGCGTCCTTGTCGCCTTGATCGCCGCCGGCGCGCTTTCCGGCTGCTCGATCGCCATTCCCATGGGCGACTCGTCTTCTTCGGCCATGTGGCAGGGCGCGCCCGAGGATGTCACGGGCTCCATCGCCAAGCCGCCGCCCAAGCTTTCCCGCCATCTGGACAGCGAGGACGCGCGCCGCGCCAATGCCGCGCTCGGCACGGCGCTCGATCCGCAGGGCAGCGGCGCGAGCGTTCATTGGGATAATCCGCAATCGGGCGCCAAGGGATCTTTCACGCCGGTCGGCCAAGCCTATCCGCTCGACGGCAAAATCTGCCGCTCTTTTTTGGCCGAAGTTGCGGCGAGCGACAATGTCGAAAAGCTGCAAGGCGTCGCCTGTCGGGAAAAGACGGCGGAATGGACTTTGACCGAGATCAAGCCTTTCAAGAAAGGATAGGCCGCTCGCCTGTTCTTTTCCGAAAGCAAATCTGCTTGGGTCCAGCGCCCGGTCGCGATGGTCAAGCTTGCGACGACTCGCGGCCAGTGAAATAATTGCCAAGTCTTTATTTGCTCGGGCTTGGCTATGACTTCGATTTATCTGATCAATCCGGCGGGCGATTTTCCAACTTATTTCGGCGGAGAGGTTCTTGCAGCCTCCGGCGCGCCGGGCGGCGTGATGATGGCGGACCTTTCGAGCGCCACCATCGCCGCTCTGGCGCCCGCCGATTTCAACATCTCACTTTGCGACGAATCGATTTCGCCAGTTGATTTCGACCATCCGGCGGATTGGATTCTCATCACCGGCAAGGTGAGCCAACGCGGCCGCATGGTCGCCATCGCCGATGAATTCCGCCGCCGCGGCAAGCCAGTCGTCATCGGCGGCCCCTACGCCAGCTTGAGCCCCGCCCGCTTGCGCGGTCATTGCGACGTCCTGGTCTGCGGCGAGGCGGAGGCGATCGCAGGGGACATTTTTGCCGATCTGCGCGCCGGCAAGCCGAAGGACGGCTATTTTGGCGACAAGCCGTCGCTTGCTCTGTCGCCTTTGCCGCGCTGGGATCTTTACCGCAACGACCGCGCCATGCTCGGCGCGGTGCAGACCTCGCGCGGCTGCCCTTTCGAATGCGAATTCTGCGACGTCATCCAATATCTGGGGCGCAAGCAGCGCCATAAGCCAATCGCCAATGTCATCGCCGAGCTCGACGCGCTCTGGGCGCATGGCTATCGCACGGCGTTTTTGGCCGACGACAATTTCACCGCCTATCGGTCCCATTGCAAGGAGCTGCTCGCGGCCATCGCTGATTGGCGGCGCGACCGGCCGATGGAGTTCGTCACGCAAATCTCGATCGACGCCACACGAGACGACGAGCTGATCGACATGTGCGTCGCCGCCGGCCTGACCCAGGTTTTCATCGGCATCGAGACCCCGAATGTCGAGAGCCTGCGCGAGACCGGCAAGCGCCAAAATCTCAAGATCAGCCTCGTCGATGAAGTACAGAAGCTCGTCGACCGCGGGATTTCCGTGATGGGCGGCATGATCGTCGGCTTCGATCACGACGGGCCGAACGTCTTTGCGCAGCAATATGATTTCGCCATGGCGACGCCGATCCCGGTTTTCAGCCTGGGCGCGCTGATGGCGTCGGAGGCCACGCCGCTCTATGACCGCATCGCCAGAGAGGGGCGGCTTCTCACTGGCGGCGTCGAGACCCAGGCCGTGCCCTGGAGCTCCAACATCCAGTGTCGCACGATGAGCATGGAGGAGCTGCATTTCGGCATGCAGAATCTCTGCAACGCCCTTTACGCGCCCGCCGCCTTCCAGGAACGCATGCTGCGCCTCATCGAGACATTCGGGCGCCATCGCAACGGCTCGGCGCCGAGGCCGATGGACGCGAACGCGCTACGCGCTATCGAGAAGCAGGCGATGCAGGCGGCGATGCAGCGCATCGTCAAATATGGGCAGGCGGAAGGGCGCATGTGGAATAAAGTCTGGGGCGCCGCGGTTCGCAAGCCCGAGACAATGACCATCGTGGCGCGCATTCTGTTCCAATATGCGCAGGCGCGGCACATGTTCGACAGGGGCGATTATTGGGAGCCGCAGCTCTCGATGGCGCCGGCGCCACTGCCCGCCGTGCGGGAGGCGGCGGCGGTTTAAGCCGGCTTGCGGTTGATCAGCCACAGACCCGCAACGAAAATGCCCTTCGAGATGGGCAGGAAGATGAGCGCCGAGACGATCGTCACAATGGCGAGAATTCCCGCCTCCTGCCAATAGGGCATGAGCTCCCCGCGCTCCAGGAAGATGAGCAGCGGCACCACAATATGGGCGACGATGCCGATGGTGAACCAGGCCGGCCCGTCGTCGGCGTCGAGGCCCTCGAAGCTCTCGTGGCAATGCGGGCAGCTATCTTCGCGCGTCAGATAGCCTTTGAAGATATGGCCCTCGCCGCAGCTCGGGCATTTCATCCGCGCGCCTCGCAAAAGGATTTTTGTCGTCGTCGCCGCGTCGCTCATGCGGTCTCCTCGATTTTCGGGCTTTAAGCCTTTCTTCACGAGCGCGCCGCGCGAATCAAGGATTATGATTCGTGCCTGCTTTGTGCGCCTCCCGTGCCGGAAGTCCCCGATTGGCGCGGCGCCGGGGACGCGGCGGTTCATCGCTTGGTAAGGACGGTCGCTGGGGGCGCGAGGCTCGATGCGAGCCGCTCCCTGGACCGCGAGCCTTCAGGCTCGCATATCTAAGCGAGCCTGAAGGCTCGCGGTCCAGGGGCTAACGGACAAAAGCCGGGACGGGAGGACTCCCTCCTCCTTCGAGGCGCCGCCTGCGGCGGCTCCTCAGGAAGAGGAAGTCCTCGATCTTTCTTAGAACTTGAACTTGACGCCGCCGATGAAAGCGCGCGGCTGGCCGGCGATCACGGATGCGCCCGTATTCGTCGACAGCAGGGCCGCGTCCTGCTGTATGCCTGTCCTGCCGATCAGCCCATCGGTCATCACGGCGGCGCCGGCGACATAAGTGCGGTCGGTGACATTCTTGACGTCGAAGAAGATGTCGAAGCGCTTCAGCCAGCTTTGGGCGATATCTCTCGAATAATGCAGATTGAGGTTGAAGAGGCCGTAGCCGGGCGCCCAGGCCAGATTCGCATTATCGAGCGCATAGTCGCTCTTGTAGATATATTCGACATAACCGCCGAGGCCGGCGAACTGGCCGTAGGGAATGTCATAGCCGGCGCGCGCCGTAAGCGAGTGCGGCGCGACGTTGGGAATGGCTTTCCCGCTGCGGTTGTAATAGACCGTGGCCGACAGCGGATCCATGAAGTTTGTGAATTGCTGGTTGTTGTAAGTATAGGCCAGAAGGAATTGCGCTCCGTCGATTGGCCGCCAATCGGCGCTGACCTCCACTCCGCGGTGCACCGATTGCGGAATATTGAGCCAATAGAAAACCAGCGAGGGCGCTGTTAGCTGCATGATCTCGTTGCGAAACCACTCGTGGAACGCGGTGACGCCGACGGTCAGGTCGCGGGTCGGCGTCCAGTCGACGCCGAGATCGACGCCCATGTTGGTCTGCGCTTTCATCGTGCCGTTGTTGCCGACGCCATTTACCGTCGCTGTCAAATAGCTGAAATTCGGCGTGCCATAACCAGCCGCATATCGCGCGCGGAGCTGCCACTCGGGGTTGTAGCGCCAGGTCAAGGAGGCCTCCGGCGCCGTATTCCAATAGTCGTTGTCGATCCCGACCTGAGTCGGAGTCTGCACGGCGCCCCTCGCGGAGTAATTATAGACGGTGTTGACGCCCCAGACACGGTTCCAGTTGGAGCTGAAGCCGATCACCGCCGTCAGATCGGGACGCAAAGCGATCTCTTCGCGCGCCCGCAAGCTGATGTTGGAATGGTAGGAGTCCATTTTGCTCGTCGGACCTCCGGGCATTCCGTAGCTCCAGACGTTGGGAACCCAGGCGTAGGTCGGATTGGTGAGCTTCAGATTGTCATAGAAGAAGCCGAGATAGCTCGTCGTCGGAAAGCCGAACAAAGAGGCGCGGCGGGTGATGTCGGTGCTCGCCGAAATGCCGACAGTGGGGCCGTTCATATAAACCGGCCCGCCAGTGCCGCCGATAATTTTGACCGGCATCCAGGTGGCGGATCTGTTCTCGAGATAATCATAGGTGAATTGGCTGCGCCATGTCGTGGCGTCGTCGAAATCATGCTCCCAGCGCAGCCCGGCGATCTCGCGCTGAATATTGTGATGGTAGCCCAGTTGACTGGAGCTTTGTCTGATCGTCGCGCCGTAAATGCCGTTGGCGTAGGTGTTCAAATTATTGCAGAAGGGCACGTTCCCGGCCGTCGGGATCGCGCAGCCATAGTTCTTTACGTATGGATTGTAGTAATACTGGTTGAGAGACTGTCGAACCTGCATCTGGGAAAAAGTGTTATTATAGATCAGTTTCAGAATGAGGCGATCGGTGGGCGTCGGCGTCAGTTTGAGGAGGACGGTGGCGTTTTGGCGGTCGCCCGCCGTATGCGCGATATAACCATCGTTGCGCGTGTCCGAGGCGAAGACCGAGAGGTCCGCCTCGCCGAACGCCGGACCGGAAACCTTCTTCCCGCCGCGAAGGTAATTATTGAAATAGCCGAAGCTGCCGAATTCCGAACCGTATTCCACCCCGTCGATTTCAGCGCCCGAAAAGGAGCGGAAATTGACCGCGCCGCCATAGGCGTAGTTGCCGAAGAGCGCCGAGGAGGGCCCGCGATAGACGTCGACCCCGCTGAAGGAATGCGGATCGAGCATGTCGGTGCGGCCAAAGCCGTCGGCCGTCATGATCGGGAAGCCGTCCTCATACATTTGTATGTTTCGGGTATGTTGGTTCAAGCGGTTTCCCGAACCGCGAATATTGATGACGAAATCATAGGTCGGCGCGCCCGTTTCCTGGAATGTCACGCCGGGGCTGTAGCGCAGGAATTCCTGCACCGTGCTCATGGGCGTCGTTTCCAGGAAGTTGTGCTTGAGCGACGTGAAGGTCTGACCCGGCGGATCGCGATAGATCGGCAATTTGGCGCGCGAGGGCTCGAAGCCAGGGGCGGTGATCGGCGCGCCATCCGGAGCCTGCGCGGAACTGGCGTGCGGCGCCGATTGTCGAGGCGCGGGGCCGCCCACTTCGCGTTGGCGGTTCCCGACGTCGATGCGGGGCAAGTTCTGCTGAGCCGATACGCTCGACGAGCCCAGAACGAGGATGAGAGCGCCGACGGAGACGCCGCGCATCATAGGGATTTTGCTAATCACGGATCAAATTCCTTCAGGTTAGGTCAGGTCTCGAGGCGCGCTGAAATGCTCGTGTGACGATCGCCGCCAGCGCACATATGCGCTGCGCCTTCGTCTGCGACGTGGAGGGGACGGGATAGGAAGGCCGCGCTTATATACGCGGGCGTTTCGCGCGAAATATCAGGAGAAGTAAGCCGGGGGCCCGCGCGTCAGCGTCATTCGCGATCGAAGCGACGGTCGCGAGGCAGAGTCCTGCGTAGTTATCGGGAGCGCCGACTCGTCGTCGCCCGGAGAGAGCACAACGGCGACAACCGCGAATAAAGCGACCGCGGCGCTCCAGTGATCGCGGCTGCTGGTGGAGCAAAGGACGCATTCGTGCTGATGGTCGGAATGCGTTCGATCGCCGCTGTCTGTGTCGTTCGCGCAAATCACTTGCGTCGCGGCCAGCGAAACGCCCGGCGCATCGCTCTGGACGTGGCTTGCGCCGAAAGGCGACAAGAGAAAGGCGATCACTTGCAGCATGGCCAGACAAATGATCGCTTGCGCGCGATACGCGCGCAGGCAGTCCGTCATCTGGTCGTAAAAATGCCGCATAATTTACTGTCTACGGCCCGCCGTCAGACTGTCAATTCGCTAAACGAAAGCGTAACCAAATAAGCCGCCGCCGTTGCGCGTCTGCAACATTCTGATGCACGAGCGCGGAGCCTGGGCTATCTGGATTGTAGCCGTTTCAGCAGCAGCGCTATCATAAGAGGAACGCCGCCTTCCGCGGCGCAGGAGGAGCGCGCCATGTCATCTCCCTTCGGCAAGCGCCTGATTGTTACGAGCATTTTGGCGATCCTCGTCATCCCGGTCTTCTTCCTGTCCGCGAGGGTGTTTTCGGCCTGGCAGGCAGGCTACGGCTGGGCGGAGATGGATTGGGACGGCAAGGGGCGCACGACGCCTCTCGATTTTCTCAAGGCGGCGGAGATCGGCAAGCGGCCGGTTCTGGTCAACGACCGTTCCTGCGTCGAATATTTCCTCTATCGCGACGGCGTGACCGTGAAGACACGTTGCCCGTGAGGCTGATCTAGGGCTTTTTCCGGCGCCGAACCGAATCGCGCATCAGCGTCAGGCACTCTTGCGTCGAGGCCATGTCGAGCGCCGTCAGCCCGAGACCCGTCTCGAACGCCGGATCGGCGCCCGCCGCCAGGAGCTGCGCCACGGCCCTGGCTCGGCCCGACGAGGCGGAGAACATCAGCGGGGTCGCGCCCGTGCAGTTGACGTGCTGAATGTCGGCTCCGGCTTCGATGAGAAGCCTGATGTTTTCCGCATTCTCGCCGACGCAGGCAAGCCACAGGGCCTGGTTGCCGTCAGCGTTCTCGGCGTGGATGTCGGCGCCGGCGGCAAGCAGCTCGCGCGCCAGGGCTGGGGGCGCGAGCCGGACCGCGAGCATCAGCGGCGTCGCTTTGTCCTTGTTGAAGACATTGACGGCGTCGCGAGGGAATCCCTGTTCCGCAAGGAATGTTTGCAGCGCGTCGCTGAGATCGAGGGTGGCGCTCATCCGTTCGGCTCACGAAAATAGGGACCGAACGGCGTATGCGAAGTTGAGGCCAACGGCGCCATCCCCGACGCGCGCGCCGATTGGACACACGGGGACTCACCGCCGTCATTGCGAGGAGGCGGCGCCGACGAAGCAATCCAGGGCCTGGATTGCTTCGCTTCGCTCGCAATGACGGGCTCTGAGTAAAGCCAGCGCTCTTGCGGCTCTGGATTCCCGGTCGGGCTTTCAGCCCGCCGGGAATGACAGTGCCCCAATGCGAGCTGTTCAAACGGAAATAGTAGGAACGCTTACTTCACGCCGAGCAGTTCGACGTCGAAAATCAGCCAGGAATTGGCCGGAATGGCGTTGCCCATGGCGCGCGCGCCATAGCCGAGCTCCGGCGGGATGATCAGCGTGCGCTTGCCGCCGACCTTCATGGTCTCGACGCCCTCGTCCCAGCCCTTGATGACCTGGCCCATGCCGAGCGGAAAATCGAAGGGCTCTCCCCGATCGCGCGAGCTGTCGAATTTCTTGCCCTTGGCGCCGTTCACATAGAGCCAGCCGGTGTAGTGAACGGTGACGTTCTGGCCGATCTTCGGCGAGGCGCCGGTTCCCGGCTTCGTGTCGATATATTTCAGCCC
This sequence comes from Methylocystis iwaonis, assembly GCF_027925385.1. Lineage (NCBI taxonomy): Bacteria > Pseudomonadati > Pseudomonadota > Alphaproteobacteria > Hyphomicrobiales > Methylocystaceae > Methylocystis > Methylocystis iwaonis. The sequence continues at coordinate 114,961 of NZ_AP027142.1, read as the reverse complement.
GCTCGCCGTGAGCGTGGTCTCTGGCTCGGCGCGGACAGTGGCCGGCGCGACGGCGAGGCCCGCCGCGGCGGCAAGGATCGCGACCGCAAAAGTCTTCGAGAAAAAGCGCATTTTTTCCTCCGGGATGTTTGTAGCGGCTTTACGCCATGATGCCGTTGTCGCGCGCGAGCTGCAGCAGGTTCTTCTGGGGGCGCGCGCCGACATGCGAGATAATCTCGGCGGCGGCCATCGCGCCGAGCGCGGCGCTGCGCTCATGCGGCAGGTCCCTGGCGTAGCCGGCGAGGAAGCCCGCGGCGAAGAGGTCGCCGGCGCCGGTCGTGTCGACGACTTCCTCGACCGAAAAGGCGGGCGCGGCGATCACCTTGCCCTCGCTCGTGACGACGCAGCCCTTTTCCGAGCGGGTGACGACGCCGAGCAGGCCCTTTTCGGCGCGTAGCGCCGCGAGGGCCGCGTCGAAATCCGCCGTTTCGTAAAGCGCGTGCAGTTCGCTTTCATTGGCGAAGAGAATATCAACGACGCGGTCGCGAATCAGCGAGAGGAATTCGGCGCGATAGCGATCGACGCAGAAGGAATCGGAGAGGCTCAGCGCCACCGTGCGGCCATGGGCGCGGGAGACTTTCGCGGCGCGCAGAAAGGCCTGCTTCGCGCCCGGCGGGTCCCAAAGATAGCCTTCCATATAGAGGATTTTCGCGCCCGCGACTGCGGTTTCGTCGATATCCTCCGGCTGCAGCGCCTGGCAGGCCCCCAGAAAGGTATTCATCGTGCGCTGGCCGTCGGGCGTCACGAAGATCAGGCAGCGCGCCGTGGCGGCGCCGTCGGTCGCGTGCGGCGTGTCGAAGACGACGCCGGCCTTGCGAATGTCATGGGTGAATTCACGGCCCGCAGCGTCATCCTTCACCTTGCCGACGAAGCCGGACTTGGCGCCGAGACTGGCGAGGCCCGCCATGGTGTTGGCGGCCGAGCCGCCCGAGATGACCGTCGTCGGCCCCATCAGCTCGTAGAGCGCGTCGGCGCGCTGTTCATCGACAAGCGCCATGGAGCCCTTGATCAGCCCGGCGCCGACCAGCACGTCGTCATCTGCGCGGGAAAGAGTGTCGACGATGGCGTTGCCAATGCCGAGAACATCGAGAGTGGTCATAGAGCGATCCGGGTATGGGCGCCAAAAGTAAAACCGGCCGACCCTTACGGGCGGCCGGCGCCTGTTTAACATCGTGCGACCGGCGCGCCTAGCTAGTCGATCACATAGCGGAAGCCCATGCGGACTTGCTGGCTGATCAGATTAGTGGAAACCACGTTGTTGTAGCGGTCGACGCCGGTGATTTTGCCCATATTCGCGTAACGGTAGCCGACGTCGATCTTCCAATGGTTGTCGATGTCGTAGGAAAATCCGCCCATGAAGGCATAGGCGAAGCGAACATAGGTGTCCTGGTATTTCGTGTCCCAATTGGCCATGTAAGTGGCGTTGGTGCGGGGGTCTGTGTAGGTCACGCCCGCATAAGGGACGCCATTATACATATACCAGTTGGACGACACTCTCTGGTAAAGCACGTTGAGGCCGACGCCGGCGCCGACGTAAGGCGTGAAACCCCACCAATTGCCCAAGTCGATATAGGCGTTGGCCAGGGTGAGCATCGACTCGGTTCTGTTTCTGACCCAGGGAAAACAGGCCGAGTAGATGGGATTGACCAGCCCGGGATCGCCGAGGGGATTGGGCTGATAGAGCCCGATCGTGCAAGGTAGCCCGATATCGTTGCGCACGCCGCTCTTCTGATAGAGGCTCTCGTAGTCGACCGTCACGTCGGCGCGCAGAAAATCATTGAATTTGTAGCCGCCGCCGAGACCGATGGTCCAATTGTTGGGAAAGCTGTTCGACAAGGTGACGCCGTTGAGCTCGGTCGGCGTGGTGCGAGCGATGCCCAGATCGCCCCGCAAATACCAGTTCGAGCCCCATTCCACAGGGCCTTCCTCGACGAATTGCTGCGGTTGAATGGCTGGAAAGTCCGCGGCCTGCGTCGCTGGCGCGATAAGCGCGCCCAGCAGCGCGGTGGCGATCGTCGCGCGGGCGCGCAAAAACGGGCGAACCATTGCTATCTTCCTTGGTCGAGACCGAACGGGCGCGACGGCCACGCTCGGGAATGAAGGAAGAATGATCGATCATGCTTAATGGCGGCTTAATCCGCCAGCATGGTTTCCGTCTTCTTTATAAACAAAAAAGGCGTCCGCGACTGAGCGCGGGCGCCTGAGGCTCTCTTCGGTCGGTCGTTCTTTAGAATTTCACGGACGACAGAACGATCTCGATGATCAGCACATAGACAGAGGCCGTCACAAAGGCCGGGATCGGCCGCAGCGCCACATGCCGGAACAGGAAGGCGTAAATGAAGACGAGCCAGATGATGATCGGGAACAGCAGGAAACGTGTCAGGCGTTCGGTCGGCAGCGGCGGCGGCAGCGCGACGCCGACGATGAAATGCATGACGATATAGGCGCCCGCCCCGACGGCGCCCAGGATCGCCAAGGCGCTCACGGTCTTGATGAATCTGTCCTCCTGCTTGAGGTAGCGGAGCAGGAGCAGCGTCGCGCCGTAAAGCACGGCCGCGGTGGAGAGGCCGTAGAAAATGCTCACCGGCAGCGAATGGGAGAAATATTGCGCGCCGATCTGTAGCACGACATAGGCGGCGAGCGCGCCCTTCATCAGTTGCTCCGAGTCAGGGAGCGAGAGCTGCGACGCCTCTAGATTGAGCATTTTGAGGACCGTCCTCGGCGTCGGATCGTTGATGAACGGAATGTTTAACGCCATGAGCGTTGGTCCCCTTGGTCGGCGGCGCCGAGCGGCGCGAAAAAGCCGCGCTTTGTCGTTGCGCGCGGCCCATTGTCGCCTCTCTAACATGCTTTTGCGCCTACCGAAACCAAGGGCGCGGTCAGGGCAGGCGCGTCAGCCAATCCTCGCGCGCGACGACCGCGACGATGCGCCGCGCTGCATCCGCCCAGGAGACGTTGAGCGTCCTGGCCGGATCGGCGGGGAGCCGGCCCGCCAGGAAGGCGCGCATCGCCTCGGCAATCGCATCAGGGTCGTTGACGCGGAAATAGATCGCGCCGTCGCCTCCGACCTCCCGGAATACGGGGATGTCGCTGCAGATGGCGGGGCGGCCGTGCTGGGCCGCTTCGACGATCGGCAATCCGAACCCTTCGGCATAGGAGGGCAGGAGCAGCGCCCGGGCGTGGCGGTAAAGGTAGGAGAGCTCGCCGTCATCGACGTCGCTGAACCAGAAGAGACGTCGGCCGAACTCCGGATGGTTTTCCATCCCGGCGGCGATCGCCTCCTCAAACCAGCCGCGCCGGCCGACGACAATCAATCGCAGATCGACGCCCGAGCGCCACAGGGCGTCGAAAGCCTGCAGCGCGATCCGGTGCCCCTTGCGCGGCTCGATCGTGCCGACCATCAGGAAAGCGGGCGCGTCTCCAGAGATGGCGGCGGCGATCTTCTCCCGCGGCGTGGCCGTCGGCGGCGCAGCGAGATCGGCGCCGCATTGGAACCAGCCGATCTTCAGGCCCGGCCGATGGGGTAGGCCCTCTGCAGCGATATAGTCCGCGAGTTCCTCGGCGACCGTGCGGGAGATGGCGAGAAAGGCGTCGCTTTCGAGAAGCGCCTTGCGCAGCCAGGCGCGATAGCGCGGCACCGTCACCTCGTGACAGGCGTGTGGGTAAAGCTCGGGGATGAGGTCGAAAATGCAGGTGACGATCTCGCCGCCGTTCGCGCGGATGCGCTCGAAAATGGACCGCGCGCCTTCAGGCGCGCCTGTGGTCCGGGTGAGCTCCTCGAAAGCGTTCCAACTGTCCGAGAGCATCAGGAAGCGATCGCCGGGCGCGATGGCGACTTCGACGTCGTCGCCCGTCTCCGCGCCGCCGAGGGCGGCCGTAAAGGCGTTGGCCGTATAGAGCTTGCCGTTCTCGCAGCGCACGGCGAAAGCCGGGATGTCGAAGCTCGCGCTGGAATGGCAGGCGCGCGCGACTTCCTTGACCACGCGCTGTATGCCCGTGCCTGCGTCACGCTTGACCGTGCCGGTCACGTCGATGAGGAGCCGCCGGGCCGGCAAGGTCGGCGTCGAGGCCGTTATGGGAAGCGACGTCTCGGCCTGCGCAGGCGCTTTCTCGGCCTGTGGCCGGAAATAGGCGGCGATCGCCGCGCCGGCGTCGGCGAGCCGTTGCTCGACCGGCCGCAAAAAGCGATAGACGTGGCCGGAGACCGAATAGGTCAGCCGATAGCGTTCATGAGTAAGGTGCAGAAGCTCTGCGCGGAGATAATCGAGCTGAAATTCGAGGAGGCGGATGCGCTCTTTGTCCTTTGAGGACTCCTCGCTCATGCCTCGACGCCTGCGTATTTCGCGCGCCATTCTTCCAGCAGCACGCGCAGCATGTCATTCGCCGTGTAGCGCGGGGCCCAGCCCGTCGCGGCGCGCAGCTTGGAGGCGTCGCAGGCGATCGCGGCGATATCCGTCGAGGAGGGGCGCAGCAAGTGCGGGTCGACCTCGACGTCGAATGGGCGTCGCGCCATGGCGCGCAATTCATCCAGAAGAGATGCGATCGTGCGCGCCTCGCCCGAGCCGATATTGAAGGTCGAGACGCGCTCGGGGAGGTCGTGGGCGCGGGCGATCAGACGCATATAGGCGTCGACCACGTCGCGTACGTCGAGGAAGTCCCGCTCCTTCGAGAGATCGCCGACCCTGATGTGCGGCTCCGACTTGCCCGCCTCGATCGACGCGATCTGTGACGCGAAAGAGGACAGGACGAAGTTGTGATTCCTCTGGCCGGGGCCGGAATGATTGACCGGGCGCACGACGATGAGCCGTCCTTCCTGACCGAGAATATCTGCGAGCGCGCCTTCGGCCGCCGCCTTGGAGCGGCTGTAAATATCTAGCGGCCGCAGTGGTGCGTCTTCATTGAGCATCCCGTCGCGGAAGCTCGCGCCGTAAATCGCCGCCGAGGATGAGAAGAGCGTAACGGCCCGCGGCGCATGTTGCGCGATGGCCGCGGCGAGGCTGAATGAGCCGTGGAAATTCACACGCCAGGTGTGCTCGGCCGCCCTCGCGGCGAGACCGATGGACGCCTGCCCCGCGAGATGGACAATGAGATCGGGACGCAGCTCCGCCACGAGCCGGTCGATCGCGGCCTCGTCGAGGAGATCAGCCGTCGTGGACTCGAAGGCGGCGTTCGCGCCCGCCTCGCCCGGGCGCAGAAGCAACATGCGAGCGGCGCCGGGATAGGCTTCCACCAGGGCGTTGGTGAGATGGGCGCCGACGAAACCGGCGCCGCCCGTCACTAAAATCCGCTCATAGGCCGCCGCCATCGCCGCGCTCTTTCGTGTTTGGCTCAAGCTTCGCGCCGCAGGCGCTCCAGATCGGCGTCGACCATTTCGCGAATCATCTGATCGAGGTTGATCTCGGGCTGCCAGCCCAGCGCCTTTCGCGCCTTGCGCGAATCGCCGAGCAGCACGTCGACTTCGGCCGGTCGGTAGAAGGCAGGGTCGATGACCAGATGCCTGCCCATGTCGAGGCCCGCATGGTCGAAGGCGATCTTGCACATGTCGCGCACGGTCGTGGTGACGCCCGTCGCCACGACATAGTCGTCGGGCTTGTCTTGCTGCAGCATCAGCCACATCGCCCGCACATAATCCTTGGCGTGGCCCCAGTCGCGCTTGGCGTCGATGTTGCCGAGCCGCAGCTCGCTCGCCTGCCCGAGCTTGATCTGGGCGACGCCGCGCGTGACCTTGCGGGTGACGAATTCGACGCCGCGCAGCGGGCTCTCGTGGTTGAACAGAATGCCGGAAGAGGCATGCAGGCCGAAGCTCTCGCGATAATTCACCGTGATCCAATGGCCGTAGAGCTTGGCGACGGCGTAAGGCGAGCGCGGATAGAAGGGCGTCTTCTCGCTCTGCATGGGCTCCTGGATGAGCCCGTACATCTCGGAGGAGGAGGCTTGATAAAAGCGGGCGTTCGGCGCGCCGAGGCGCATGGCCTCGAGCACGTTGGTCACGCCGACGGCGGTGACATTGGCGGTGAGCAGCGGCTGGCGCCAGGACGAGGCGACGAAGGACTGCGCCGCGAGATTATAGATTTCGTCGGGCTCGACCTCCTCGACCGTCCGCAGGAGGCTCGAGAGATCGATGAGATCGGCGTCGTGCAGATGCACTTTGCCGCTGATTCCGAGCCAGCGCAGACGGTGGTCCTCGACGCCGCGATGTGAGGAGCGGCGGATAACGCCATGCACCTCGTAACCCTTTTCGAGCAGAAACTGCGAAAGATAGGCCCCGTCCTGCCCCGTAATGCCCGTCACTAGCGCGCGCTTGGTCATCAATCTTCCCTGTCCAATGCTTCGGCTGAAGGGCTTACTGAATCGCGCCCGGCGAGGCAAGTCGCAGCAGAAAGCGCGTTTTCGGGGCCGAGAAAGGAAAAGCCGCCGACGCGGGCCGGCGGCGAAGTTTCGGGAGCCCTGACGGCTAAATCAATCCGCCTTTTTGGCTTCGTCTGTCCCGGGCGCGGGCAGCTTGCCCTCCGGCGTCGCCTGATCGATCGCCACGGGGAGATATTGCGCGAGAAGGTCGCGCGCCTTGTTGATGTCGACGCCGGCGCTCGCCGCCAATTTCTTCACGTTCTCGATGCCGATGGCCTGACCGACCTCGATCGCGTTGATCGCCTCGTTCTTGCCGGTGGAAACCCAGGAATCGACCTGACGCTTGAACCCGCCCTCCTGGAACTGCTTGACCACGGCGTCGAGGCCCCCCTGCTTTTCGACGTAATCCTTTATGAGGCTGAGCGCTTCTGCGCCGATGGCGCCGCCGACAATTGCCTTGAGCCAGCTCATCTGTCTTCTCCATTCAAACGGGCGGCGCTGCGCCGCGCCGGGACGACAGATAGGGATCGAGCTGCGGCGATACAATGACGCGGCGACCTGGGCCGCGTCGCCCGGAGGCGGCTGGTTCGGCCTAAATCAGCGGCTCGCTGGCCTTTTCCCACCAGCGCAAGATACCGTCCCAAATTCCTGCGCGCTCTCCGCATACCAGAACAAAGCGCGATCCTCGGGGGCGATGACCCCTTCCTCGATCAGGAAATCCGGATCGAACACACGCCGCCAATAGGCCTCTCCGACGAGAACGATCGGTAGCGGCTTCAAGACGCGGGTCTGCGACAGGGTGAGGGTCTCGAAGACTTCGTCGAGCGTCCCATAACCGCCCGGGAAGGCGACGAGCGCCCGGGCGCGCAAAACGAAATGCAGCTTGCGCATCGCGAAATAATGGAAGTGGAAGCAAAGCTCCGGCGTGATGTAGGGGTTGGGATATTGCTCGCGCGGCAGGGCGATATTGAGCCCGCCGGTCTCGGCCCCGGCGTCGAATGCGCCGCGATTGGCCGCCTCCATGATTCCCGGCCCGCCGCCCGTGACGATGGCGAGGCGCCGTTCGCCGGGAAGGTTCCCGGCCGCGCCCACGATCCCGCCGAACGCCCGCGCGATGTCGTAAAAACGCGCCTTCTCAGCGATCGCTGGGCGGTCCTGGCGCGACGGGCGGCTTCCGGGGCATCCGGCCGCGCCGTCGCTTCCGCCTCGGCATGCTCGAGCCGTTGTCGCGCCGCCCCGGGCTCAACAATGCGTGTCGAGCCCCAGACCACGATCGTGTCTGTCACCCCATGGCGCTGCAGCAGCAGCTCGGCCTTCAGATAATCGAGCCCGAGTCTTGGGCCGCGCGCATCGCCGGTCGCGAGAAAATCAACGTCGGAGTCGGCCTCTCGATAGGCTGGGCTCGCGAGCAGGGCCGCCAGCCGCTGCGCTGCTTCGGGGTCGTCATCGAGAGGTTTCGGCCGCTCTTCCGGGAGCGGCTCGCGGCGTCGGAAGGGATCGGGCGGGGCGGGCTCTTCGCCGTCGGAGTGGTCGATCCCGCTCATGCCGCGCGCCTTTCTTTATTTCCGTTGCGCTGGGAGGTATAGACGGCTCGGACGCCGCTAGAGGCGAAGAAAGCTGGACGCAAGGGCGAAGGACGATGGCCGGGCATAGTCAGTTCAAGAATATTATGCACAAGAAGGGCAAGCAGGACGCGATCCGCTCCAAGCTCTTCTCCAAGCTCGCCCGCGAAATCACCGTCGCCGCCAAGATGGGGCTCCCCGATCCCAATATGAACGCCCGGCTCCGCGCCGCGGTTCTGGCGGCCAGGGCCGAGAATATGCCCAAGGACAATATCGACCGCGCGATCAAAAAGGCCTCGGGCGCCGATTCGGAGAACTATGACGAGGTGCGCTACGAGGGCTACGCCCCCGGCGGCGTCGCCGTCATCATCGAGGCGCTGACCGACAATCGCAACCGCACGGCGGGCGAGGTGCGCTCCTATTTCACCAAGGCGGGCGGGGCGCTGGCCGAAACTGGCGCCGTGTCCTTCATGTTCGACCGCGTCGGCCTCGTCGAATTCGACAAGAAGGTCGCCTCCGAGGACGCGATGATGGAGGCCGCGATCGAGGCCGGCGCCGACGACGTCTCCTCGACCGACGAAACTCATGAGATCGTCACCACGGTCGAAAGCCTGCGCGACGTCGCCAAGGCGCTGGAGGACAAATTCGGCGAGCCGAAGAAGGCGGCGTTGGTCTGGCGGCCGCAGAACACGATCAAGGTCGACGACGAAGCGGGCGAGAAGATCCTGAAGCTCGTCGGCACGCTCGAAGACAATGACGACGTGCAGAACGTCTACGCCAATTTCGAGATTTCAGACGCGCTGATGGCCAAGCTCGCGGGCTGAGATTGTTGGTCGAATAGCGGTCCAGCGTCGTTGATCCCGATACCTCCCCTTTACGGGGAGGTCGGCGGCCATAGGCCGCCGGGTGGGGCCCATGCAGCGACGACAGGGGTTGGGGGCCTTACCCCACCCGTCGCGCTTCGCGCGCCACCCTCCCCATAAAGGGGAGGGATAAGCTCACGCCCGGCTTTTGCCCGGTTGCCCGGGAGAGAAACGCGCTCCGAAAGCGAGCCCGACACGATGCATGTGAAACGCCGCTACCATCACGGTTCCCTCAAGCAGGCGTTGGTGGATGCGGCGATCGAGATATTGGCCGAGGGCGGGCCTTCCGCCCTCACTTTGACGGAAGCCGCCCGCCGCGCGGGCGTCACCCCCGCCGCTCCTTACCGGCATTTTTCCGGTCGCGGCGCGCTGCTCGCCGAGCTTGCCCGCCAGGGCTTCGAGACCTTCGGCGCGCGGATCGAAGCGGCCTGGGACGAGGGCCGGCCGGACGCCCAATCCGCCATGCGCGCCATGTGCGCGGCCTATCTCAAATTCGCCCGCGAGGAGCCGGGCCTCTACGTCGCCATGTTCGGCCAAGCGGCGACGCTCGCCGATCCCCAGGCGGGCGGCGCGGCCGACCATGCGCTCGAAATCCTGTGGCGCGCCGCCGTGGCCTGGCTGCAGGCGGCCGGCGCGCCGGCGCAGGGCGCGCGCCATGTCGCGCTGCAAATCTGGGCGGCGGCGCATGGCGTCGCCATGCTGACCATCTCCGGCCATTTCGATCCGGCGAAAACGGCCGACCCCGCCACTGTCCTCGAAGGCGCGGTGCAGGGGGTGATGGCGGCGGCTGTCGCGAAGGCCAAGGGGTGATACCGTTTCCGTTTGAACAGCTCGGATTGCCATTTGAATCCAGAGCCACAAGAGCGCTAGTTTTGTCCAGCGCCCGTCATTGCGAGCGAAGCGAAGCAATCCAGGGCAGCGATGCGGCCCTGGATTGCCTCGTCGGCTCCGCCTCCTCGCAATGACGGCGGTGATACCCTGTGTATCCAAACGGCGCGAGCGTCAGCGATGGCGCCGAACCAATCGAGCGGATCTCGTATGAGAACCCTACGACTGCCCAGCCGATCCGGCGCGATCGCCTTCCCCTGAAAGCAGGCCCCCTGCCGGCTGCGTGCAGTGTCGCACAGAGGCCCGAGCTTCTTCCTCCTAATTTGGCGTCGTCGGTTCGAGGGGAACCGCCGCCAAGGGGGATACGACAATGAAAAAATCTCTCAATTGCGCGCTCGTTGCCGGCGCTCTTTCCGTTTTTGCCTTCGGCGCTTCCGCCAAGGCCGAAGTCGTCATCGACGTCGATCTCACGACGCAAAACATGCACGTCCAATCCGCCACGGGCTCTTATGACTGGCCGGTCTCGACGGCGCGCGCCGGCTTCACGACGCCGCGCGGTCATTTCGCGCCGATCGGCATGGAGCGGATGCATTACTCGAAGAAATACCACAACTCGCCGATGCCCTATTCGATCTTCTTTCGCGGCGGCTACGCCATTCACGGCACTTACGCGCTGTCGGCGCTCGGCACGCCCGCCTCACACGGCTGCGTCCGTCTCTCTCCGGAACACGCCAAGATGCTCTATGAAATGGTCCAGAACGAAGGCGCGAGCATTTCCATCGTCAGCTCTCCCGCCCGTTACGCCAGCCGTTGATGGCGGGCCCGGAGCCTCGTGTGTCGGCCGGGAAGCGGGCCGCACTATTTGAACCGGGCGTCTCCTAAAGGAGCTCCGGCCATGTTCACGCTCTACTACCACCCCGGCGCCTGCTCGCTTGCCGCCCATATCGTGCTCGAATGGATCGGCGAGCCCTATGCGACGAAGGAAGTCGCGTTCGGCGACAAGGACTATCTCAAGGTCAACCCCGCCGGCGCCGTGCCCGCGCTCGACGATGGCGAAGGCTGGATATTGACCCAGGACGCGGCGATCCTACGCTACCTCTCCTTACGCTCTCCCAAGGCGGGCCTCGCCATCCATGGCTCGGCGCGGGAGGAGGCCGAGGCCGACCGCTGGAGTTTTTTCATCACGGGCGATCTTCACCCCGCCTTCTTCCCGCTCTTCGTGCCGAACCGCTACACGCGTGCGCGGGAGAAGAAGGCCTTCGACGATATTCGCGACGCGGCGAAAGCGCTGGCGCACAAGAAATTCGCCATCATCGACGCGCATCTGGCCGGCCGGCGCTTTTTCCTGAGCGAGCGGCGCAGCTATCTCGACGCCTATATCTTTCCCATGGAGCGCTGGGCGCAAAGCCTGCTGGACGACGGGCTGTCGGGATTTCCGTCCGTGCGCGCCCATCACGACATGATGGCCGCGGACCCGGCGGTGAAGAACGTGCTTGCGGCGGAAGGGGCGTGACCGCGCGGAGGCGGTGCCGACGCAGCAATTCACTGCGGCGGTTACCGCCCTGGATTGCGTCGCTTCGTTCGCAATGACGGGCGAGGGTTCCATTGGATGACAAATGCGCCAGCTATCCGGCTTGATTCTCCGCCCCGCCTCCCTTAACCTCTGCGCGCTAGATCAAGATAGGCGGGGCGCGATGCGCGGTCTTCTCGTAGTAGATGTGGCGCCGGAGACGGAGCGGGAGTAGGCCCGCATTCCGCCTATGGCGCTTGACCCAAGGCCCCGGAGAGGGCCTTTTTTATTGCCCGCCGCTGAGTTGAAACGGAAAAATGACCATGTCGAAGGAAATGACCGGCGCAGAAATGGTGGTCGAGGCCCTGAAGGATCAGGGCGTCGAGATTATCTTCGGCTACCCCGGCGGCGCGGTCCTTCCGATCTATGACGTCCTTTTCCATCAGGAACAGGTAAAGCACATTCTCGTGCGCCATGAGCAGGGCGCCGCCCATGCGGCCGAGGGCTATGCGCGCTCCTCCGGCAAGGTCGGCGTGCTGCTCGTCACCTCGGGCCCCGGCGCCACCAACACCATCACCGGCCTTACCGACGCGCTGATGGATTCCATCCCGCTCGTCTGCATCACCGGCCAGGTGCCCACGCATCTCATCGGCTCCGACGCCTTCCAGGAATGCGACACGGTCGGCATTACGCGCCACTGCACCAAGCACAATTACCTCGTGAAGAATATCGCGGACCTGCCGCGCATTCTGCACGAGGCCTTTTATGTCGCGACCTCGGGCCGTCCCGGCCCGGTGGTGATCGACATTCCCAAAGACGTGCAATTTGCACGCGGCGAATACTCGGCGCCGCGCGTCGCGCAGCACAAGACCTATCAGCCCAAGCTCGACGCCGATATGGACGCGATCCGCGAGGCGGTGAAGATGATGGCCGCCGCCAAGCGGCCGATCTTCTACACCGGCGGCGGCGTCATCAACTCCGGCCCCTCGGCCTCGACCCTGCTGCGCGAATTAGTGAGCCTCACGGGCTTTCCCATCACCTCGACGCTGATGGGTCTTGGCGCCTATCCGGGCTCCGGCCAGAACTGGCTCGGCATGCTCGGCATGCACGGCACCTATGAAGCCAATAACGCCATGCATGATTGCGATCTGATGATCGCGGTCGGCTCGCGCTTCGACGACCGCATCACCGGGCGTCTCGACGCCTTCTCGCCGGGCTCGAAGAAAATCCATATCGACATCGACCGCTCGTCGATCAACAAGAACGTCAAGGTCGATCTCGCCATCGTCGGCGACTGCGCCCATGTGCTCGAAGCCATGGTCCGCATCTGGCGCGCCGAAGCGATGCACGCCGACAAGCAGCCGCTCGATCAGTGGTGGTCGCAGATCGCGGAATGGCGGGAGAAGAAATCGCTCGCCTTCCGCAACTCCGACACGACCATCAAGCCGCAATACGCCGTGCAGCGTCTCTATGCGCTGACCAAGGACCGCGACTCGTACGTCACGACCGAGGTCGGCCAGCATCAGATGTGGGCCGCGCAGCATTATCATTTCGAGGAGCCGAACCGCTGGATGACTTCCGGTGGGCTCGGCACCATGGGCTATGGCCTGCCCGCCGCGATCGGCGCGCAGCTCGCTCATCCCAGCGCGCTCGTCATCGACATTGCGGGCGAGGCCTCGATCCTGATGAACATTCAGGAACTCTCGACGGCGATCCAGTTCCGCCTGCCGGTGAAGGTCTTCATCCTCAACAATGAATATATGGGCATGGTGCGCCAGTGGCAGGAGCTGCTGCATGGCGGGCGCTATTCGCACAGCTATTCGGAGGCGCTGCCGGATTTCGTGAAGCTCGCCGAAGCCTTCGGCGCCAAGGGCATCCGCTGCTCCGATCCGAAGCTGCTCGACGCCGCCATTCAGGAGATGATCGACTATGACGGGCCGGTGCTCTTCGACTGCCTCGTCGACAAGGTCGAGAATTGCTTCCCGATGATCCCCTCGGGCAAGGCGCACAACGACATGCTGCTCGCCGATCTTTCGGACGACGCAGGCGTCGACATCGGCGCGATCATCGACGAAAAGGGCAAGATGCTCGTTTAAGTTCCGACGCGCTTCGCTGCCCCATGATTTTTGCGCTGTCATTGCGCGCAGCCTTCGGCTCGCAATGACGGCGGTTGCTGAACAGGCCGACACCCATGAACGCTCCAGCTTCCCCGCCGTCCCCCTATTCCGCGGCGACGCCGAACTCCAAGGTCGAGTCGCACACGCTTTCCGTGCTCGTCGACAATGAGCCCGGCGTGCTCGCCCGCGTCGTCGGCCTGTTTTCGGGGCGCGGCTATAATATCGAGAGCCTTACCGTCGCCGAGGTGGCCCATGCCGAGCATCGCTCGCGCATCACCATCGTCACCTCCGGCGCCCCCGAGACGATCGAGCAGATTCATCATCAACTGGAGCGCATCGTCCCCGTGCGGCAGGTGACGGATCTCACGCTCTCGAAGCGGGCGCTCGAGCGCGAGCTGGCCATGGTCAAGGTGCGTGGGCGCGGCGACAATCGCAACGACGCGCTGCAGCTTGCCGAGGCGTTCCGCGCCCGGGTGGTCGACGCGACGACCGAGAGCTTCATCTTCGAACTGACGGGACGGCCCGAGAAGATCGACGAATTTGTCGATCTCATGCGCCCGATCGGTCTGGTCGAGGTCTCGCGCACCGGCGTCGCCGCCATTTCGCGCGGACCGGAACAGATCTAGGCGTCGCGGACGAGGTTGCGGCGCAAATTTTGACCTTGACGGCCGCCCCGCGTAGAAGGGGCGCGACATTCGATGACGTTATGGGCGGTCCCGTCATCCGCCAAAACAACAGACACCCAAGGGAACGACAGGAAATGCGCGTTTACTATGATCGGGACGCCGACATCAATCTGATCAAGGGCAAGAAGGTCGCCATCATCGGCTATGGCAGCCAAGGTTTTGCCCATGCGTTGAACCTGAAGGAAAGCGGCGTTCCGGAGGTCGCAGTCGGCCTGCGTCCGGGCTCCGCCTCCGCCGCCAAGGCGGAAGGCGCCGGCCTCAAGGTGATGAGCGTGCCGGAGGCCGCCAAATGGGCCGACGTCGTCATGATGCTCACGCCCGACGAGCTGCAGGGCGAGATTTACGCCAATGAGCTGGCCCCGAACCTCAAGCAGGGCGCGGCGCTCTTCTTCGCCCACGGCCTCAACATCCACTTCAACCTCATCGAGCCGCGCAAGGACCTCGACGTGCTGATGGTCGCCCCCAAGGGCCCCGGCCACACGGTGCGCGGCGAATATCTCAAGGGCGGCGGCGTGCCTTGCCTCGTCGCGGTCCATCAGGACGCCTCGGGCAACGCCAAGGACATTGCGCTCTCCTATGCCTCCGCGATCGGCGGCGGCAAGGCCGGCATCATCGAGACGACCTTCCGCGAGGAATGCGAGACCGATCTGTTCGGCGAGCAGGTCGTGCTCTGCGGCGGCCTCGTGGAGCTGATTCGCAATGGCTTCGAGACGCTGGTCGAGGCGGGCTACGCCCCCGAGATGGCCTATTTCGAGTGCCTGCACGAGGTGAAGCTCATCGTCGACCTCATCTATGAGGGCGGCATCGCCAATATGAATTACTCGGTCTCCAACACGGCCGAGTATGGCGAATATGTCACCGGCCCGCGCATCGTCACCAAGGACACCAAGGCCGAGATGAAGCGCGTTCTCGAGGATATTCAGTCGGGTAAGTTCACCCGCGACTGGATGCTCGAGAACAAGGTCAGCCAAACCTCGTTCAAGGCGACGCGCGCGCGCAACGCCGCGCATCCGATCGAGGAAGTCGGCGCGCGTCTTCGCGCCATGATGCCTTGGATCGGCAAGAACAAGCTGGTCGACAAAGAGCGAAACTAAGGCAAAATATGGCCGGTGCGGGAAGGGGCTCCCGCGCCGGTTTCTCGCGACGGGGGCAGGAGGCATGCAGAGTGGGGGCAACCGCACGGTTGGGCTGACCGCCGCGGAAATGCGTCGCCTCATCTCCGAAATGCTCGAGCTGCGCATGCGCCGCGATTACGCGCGCTTTGCCGCCTATCTCGACCCTCGGGTCGTTGTCTATTGCAACGCATGGCGAGAGGGAATTGTCGGGCCCGACGTTTGGAACGGGGCCCCGGCGCTGCGCCAGCTTTTCCGCCGCACGGACGAGGATTATTTCCCGCTCGAGCATGAGATCCTCGACATTATGGTCGACGGCGAACGCGCCGCGGTCCGCTGGCGGGGCGATTGGCGGCGCCACGCCACCAGCAAGATCTACACAATAGACGCCGCCCATTTCCTGCGCTGGGGCCCTGGCGGCCGCGTCGTCGAGATGCATGAGTTCTTCGACGCCCATAGCCCCGCGCTGTCCGCCGCGCCGATTCAGCCGAATTTCGAAAGCCTCTTGACGCCTTTGCCCTCCGGTTTGAGCCGCGAGGATATGGAACAGCGGGCGCGCCGCCTCGTCAGTTTCGAAGCTGACGGGCCCGATCTCGACCTTCTGCGCGAATGGTGCTCCCCGGACATCGTCTGCGAATTCATGGGGGATCGACTGCGCATTCCCTATGCGGGCCGTCATAAAGGGATCGAGACGATGCTCGGCATTATCCAGGCGATCCGCGTCGATTTCGAACAATGGCCGCTTGTCGTGCCGGAAATGATTGCGGATGAGGCCAGAGTGGCGGGACGCCGGCAGGTGGCTTGGCGTCACCGTGGCACCGGTCGGGCCGGATGTTCGGAGCTGGCCGATTTTGTCAGATTCGAGGATGGGTTAGTCGTCGAATTTATCGAGTTCAGAGACACCGGCACGCTCATACGCATGCAGGACTGACTGCTATTTGGGCTTCGCTGGCGCCGCTTACGGGCGTAAGCGTGTCGACAAAGCGGCCTCGCCTGCATAATTAATCAGAAACAAGCCAAGCCGCCTGAGGGGCAGACGGCTTGGCGCGGGGCGAATGGAGCCCTCGAGGCGCAGGCTCAAATGCACGGGTGGGACTGGCGTTCGAACCAGGACGCCGACAATGAGACGCGCAGGCGCGTCCACGACCTCTTGAAACGGCGCATGGCCGGCGACGCGCCGGGCGTCCTCGACTATTTCGCCGACGATGTGGAAATCAGCCACAACGGCGCAACTGTCGGCTATTTTCCAACCGGCCAGTGGCGTGGCCGCGAGGCCTTGCGCGAGAATTTAAGACGCACCGACATCGAATATGAGCCACTCGACGCAGAGGTTCGGTCGGTGCTCGTCGAGGGCGCCGCCGCTGCGCTCCATTGCGTCGCCAATTGGCGACGCCGTGCGACCGGCCGAGTCTACGCCATGGACATGGCTTATTTCCTGCGCTGGCGGAAGGACAAGATCGTGCGGATGCACGAGTTCATCGATCATCACGCGGCCTCGCGCGCGGTCGATCCGCCGGGAAGTCTGGAAAAGCTGATGCGCGCGCCGGAGCCCGGTCTCGCCCGGGACGAGATGGTCCAGCGGATGACGGACGTCGGAAGCTTTTCCCGCCAGGGGCCGGACGTCGCGCTCTTCCGGCAATATTGCTCGCCGGATGTCGTCTGCGAATTTGTCGGCGATCGCTCGAAGATATTCTATGCGGGCCGCCACCGCGGGATCGACGCTCTCACCAATATCATCCGGACTGTGGGCATGGAATTCGAGCAGGTAGGCGGCGCGGCGCCGGAGATGATCGTCGATGGCGGGGCGCTCGCCGTTCGCCGCTCCGTGGAGTGGCGCCACCGCGGCACGGGCCGGCGCGGCGTTGTCGACCTTGCGAATTTCGTACGCTTCGAAGACGGGATGATCGTCGAGCTCGTGGAGTTCCGCGACAATGTCGCGCTCCTTCAGATGCAGGGCTAGTTCGAGAGAGACGTGACGAGAAGCCTCTCCTATCACCTCCTCGACGTGTTCACCGACCGCCGCTTCGCGGGCAATCCGCTTGCGGTCGTGGAGCTCGACGCGCCGTTGCGGGACGCCGAGATGCAGGACGTCGCCCGCGAGTTCAATCTCAGCGAGACGGTGTTCCTCTCGGAGCCGCGGGATTCGACGAACAGCGGCCGCATCCGCATTTTTACGCCCAAGCGCGAGCTGCCCTTCGCCGGCCACCCGACTATCGGCGCGGCCGCTCTTTTGGCGGAGCAGCGGGCGGGCGAGCTTCTCTCCCGGCATGGGATCGTGGTGGCGCTGGAGGCCCAGATCGGCGTGCTGCGCTGCGAGGCGTTGCGGGGCTTCGGCAAAGCGACTTATGTCGAAGTCACGCCGCCCTTCACGCCGCAGCGCCACGACGGCGCGCCGTCCGCCGCAGCGCTCGCCACGGCCTTGTCGCTTTCGGTCGAGGACATCGGCTTTGGCGCGCATGTCCCGGTCGTTTACGCGGCCGGCCCGGCCTTCGTCTTCGTTCCTCTGCGCTCGCGCGAAGTTCTCGATCGGGCCCGCCGGTCGCCGGATGCTTTTTCCGCGGCGCTGGGCGCGGCCGTCGGCGCCTATCTTTATACGAGAGAGACAGTCGATACGGCCTGCGCCATCAACGCCCGAATGTTTGCCAATGGGGTCGGCATAGACGAAGATCCCGCAACTGGCGCCGCCGCTGCGGCCTTTGCTGGCGTGGCGCTGGAGTTCGAACGTCCCGCCGACGGCGAGCATCAGCTCTTCATCGAGCAGGGGCACGCAATGGGCCGGCCGTCGCGCATCACCTTGCGGATGGCGGTCGAGAACCGGGAGCTGACGCGAATCGCCCTTGGCGGCCAGGTGGTGCGCGTCGGGCAGGGGAGGCTGTTCATTTGAGCGACGCGCCGCGGATTGTCGAGGTCGACCGGCTCGATTGCCGCCTCGTCGCCCATCATTGGGCTTACGCCGAGGCGGCGGCCGAGGAGATGGACCGGCATTGGGCCGAGCGGGTCGCGCATAATCCGACCCTCTATGACGGGCCCGTGCTGCTCGCCTGCCGCGCCGAGGTCGTCGAGGACGCCGGCCATCGGACTCTCAAGCTCGACGCCTTCGAGACCCGCTTTTCGTATTTCCTCGGCTGGCGCGAGCTCGGCTGGCGAGATACGAGTGTTTTCAATTGCTTCGCCATGCCGGCCGTGCGCTCCAGCGACGGCTGCTATCTCCTGGGCGAGATGGGCCCCGGCCATTCTGTCGCCGGCTACCGCTATTTTCCCGGCGGCACGCCCGACCCCTCCGATGTCATCGAGGGCGGCGTGGTCGATCTGGAGGGAAGTCTCGTGCGCGAGCTTCTCGAAGAGACCGGCCTTCACGCCACTGAGGGCGTCGCGGCGCCGGGCTGGAGCGTGATTTTCGATGGCCAGCGCATCGCCTGCCTCAAGCGGCTCGACTGGCCGGCGCCGGCCTCGGCGATAAGAGAACAGGTGCGCGCGCATATTGCGGGAGAGCCCAAGCCCGAGCTCAGCGATGCGCATATGCTGGCGCCGGGGCGTCACGCCGATCCACGCCTTCCGCCCTTCATGACCGCTTTTCTGGCCCATGCGGCTGCTTGGGCCTGAAATTCCCCGGCTGAATTTCCACTTTGCTCGGTATAGATTGCCGGCCATGACACGAACGGAAACCTTCGGCGCGGCGCCGGCGCCCACGCCCTGCGCCGGAGACGAGCGCATTGCCGCCATCCGGGCCGGGCTTGCCGGCCGGGCCCTCGTCTTCGTCGGCATGATGGGCTCGGGCAAGAGCGCGATCGGCCAGCGCCTCGCGGCGCGGCTGGGATTGCCCTTCGTGGACGCCGACGCCGAGATCGTCACGGCGGCCGCCGGCATGACGATCCCCGAAATCTTCGCCAAATATGGCGAGCGCTACTTTCGCGACGGCGAGCGCCGGGTGATCATGCGGCTCCTCAATGCGGGGCCGATGGTGCTGGCCACCGGGGGCGGCGCTTTCATGGACCCGCGCACGCGCGAGCGCATCGGCGAACGGGCGATCTCCGTCTGGCTCGACGCCGATCTGAAGACGCTGATGAAGCGCGTGCGCCGCAAGAACGACCGCCCGCTGCTCCACACCGACGACCCCGAAGAAACGCTGCGCCAGCTCCTCGAAAAACGCCGGCCGGTCTATGAGCTCGCCGACATCCGCGTTCAATCGCGCGACGAGCCGCAGGACGTTATGGTGGAGGAGACGCTCGACGCCCTTTTCGCCAGCCTGCCGCGCGTCGCCGCCGCCCGCGCCGCGCAGAAGAAGGATTTTACCAAGGCCATGACCCATCTGCATTTGGACCGTCCGCAGACCGAGCAGGGCGCAGCGCATCGAGAGACCGTGCATGTCGCGCTGGGCGGGCGTTCCTACGACATTCTCATCGGCTCCAACCTCCTCGAAGAGGCGGGCGAGCATATCAAGCGCGTCGCGCCCGGGGCGGCCTGCGCCATCGTCACCGACGAGAATGTCGCCCGGCTGCATCTGGCCACGCTCGAAGAAAGCCTGAAAAAGGCGGGCATCCGCTATACGACGATCGTCGTGAAGCCCGGCGAAGGCTCCAAATCGCTCGCGACCTTCGGGCGCGTCTGCGACGAGGTGTTAGAAGCCAAGATCGAGCGCCGCGACCTGATCGTCGCCTTCGGCGGCGGCGTCGTCGGCGATCTTGCGGGCTATGTCGCCGCGAGCGTGCGGCGCGGCTCGCGCTTTGTGCAAATCCCGACGACGCTCCTCTCGCAGGTCGATTCCTCGGTTGGCGGCAAGACCGGGATCAACTCCTCCTTCGGCAAGAATCTCCTCGGCGCCTTCCACCAGCCCTTGCTGGTGCTGGCCGACGTCGACGTTCTGCGCACCCTCTCCCTGCGCGAGTTCCGCGCCGGCTACGCTGAGGTGGTGAAATATGGCCTCATCGGCGACAAGCGCTTCTTCGAATGGCTGGAGGCCGACGTCGAGGCGGTGTTCCACAGCCGCGTCGAGCAGATTTGCGCCGTGGCGGTGAGCTGCGAGACCAAGGCGATGATCGTCGCGCGGGACGAAACAGAGCAAGGCGACCGCGCTTTGCTCAATCTCGGCCACACTTTCGGTCACGCCTTCGAGCTGCTCACGGGCTACGACAGCGAGCGGCTCGTCCATGGCGAGGGCGTCGCCATCGGCATGGCCTGCGCCGCGCGCTTTTCCGCGCGCCTCGGCCTCTGCTCGCGGGAAGACGCCGACCGCATTGCGCGGCACCTCGCGAGCGTCGGACTGCCGACAGAAATTCGGCAGATCCCCGGCTGGAACGCCGACGTTCACGCCATCGTCAGCGCCATGTATCAGGATAAAAAGGTCGAAGCCGGCGCGCTGACCTTCATCCTCCTGCGCGCGATCGGCGAAGCTTTCATCGCGAAGTCGGTCGAGCCGACCGAGGTTCTTGGCTTCCTCAACGACGAACTGGCGCGGTAACGGTCATGCATGGGCTCGACACCGGGGGCGGCGGGTCTTTCGCGTGGACGGACGTGCTCGTCGTCATCGCCTGCGTTCTGCTGTCGGCTTTCTTCTCCGGCTCCGAGACGGCGCTGACGGCGGCCTCGCACGCCCGCATGCATACGCTCGAAAAAGAGGGCGACAAGCGCGCCGGAACCGTCAACCGCCTGCTGCGCCAGCGCAACCGCATGATCGCGGCGCTGCTGCTCGGCAGCACTCTGGTGAATATTGGCGGCTCGGCCTTCACCACGAGCGTGCTGACGGCGGTCGCTGGAGAGAACGGCGCGGTCTATGCGACGATCCTCATGACGGTTTTGCTTCTGGTCTTTGCCGAGGTTCTCCCGAAAACCCTCGCGATCAATCACCCCGACGCCATGTCGCTGCGCGTCGCGCGCTTCATCACGCCTTTTGTTTCCATCTTCGGGCCGTTGCTCGCGGCGGTGGAATGGATCGTGCGGTCCGTGCTGGGTCTCGTGGGCGTGGAGATCGGCCACGGCCGAACGGTGATCTCGCCCTATGAGGAGCTCAAGGGCGCGGTCGATATTCTGCATGAAGAGGGCGAGGTCGAGCGCTCGGCGCGCGATATGTTCGGCGGCGTGCTCGATTTGCAGGTGCTGCATGTCGCGGATGTGATGATCCACCGCACCAAAATGCGCACGATCGACGCCGACCTTCCTCCTGTCCAGATCGTGCGCGAGGTGCTGTCGTCGCCGTTTACGCGCCTGCCGCTGTGGCGGGAGCGGCCGGATAATTTCGTCGGCGTGCTGCATTCGAAGGATCTGCTGCGGGCGCTGGACGCCGCTGGCGGCGACGCCGCGAAGATCGACGTCGACGAGGTGATGTTCGCCCCCTGGTTCGTGCCGGAGGCGACGACGCTCGAAGATCAGCTCGAGGCCTTCCTCAAGCGCAAGACGCATTTCGCGCTGGTCGTCGATGAATATGGCGAGGTGATGGGCCTCGTCACGCTCGAAGACATTCTGGAGGAGATCGTCGGCGACATCCGTGACGAGCACGATCTCGCCGTGCAGGGCGTTCGACCGCAACCGGACGGTTCGGTTCTGGTCGATGGCGCAGTGCCGGTGCGCGATCTCAACCGCGTCATGGCCTGGAGCCTGCCGGACGAGGAGGCGACGACCATCGCCGGCCTCGTGATCCACGAGGCGGGCGCGATCCCCGAGGCCGGCCAGGTCTTCACCTTTCACGGCTTCCGCTTCGAGGTGATGCGCCGGATCCGAAATCGCGTGACCGCGCTGCGGGTGACGCCGCAGGAGGCCGAGGCGGGGATTTGAGCTGATCCCGCCGTCATTGCGAACGCAGCGAAGCAATCCAGGGCGGCCACCGCGGCTCCTGGATTTCTTCGCTGCGTTCGCAATGACGGGGACGCCCACCCCTCTGTCATCTCGTTGTGACCTGAATCTGTTGAATGACGCAAGACTAATCCGATGGCGGGGAGGCGAACACGCTCATGCCCGAACAGAATCTTGCGAACTTCCGCGCCAATCTGGCGGTCGAGCCCGAGCCCAAGCGCTACCGCACCCTCTTCCTTTCCGACCTGCATCTCGGCGCCAAGGCCTCACAGGCGCATCTGCTGCTGGATTTCCTCAAGCACAATGACGCCGAGACGATCTATCTCGTCGGCGACATTGTGGACGGCTGGAAGCTGCGCAAAGGCTGGCATTGGCCGCAGGCGCACAATGATGTGGTGCAGAAGCTGCTGCGCAGGGTGCGCAAGGGCGCGCGTGTCATTTACGTCCCCGGCAATCACGATGAATTCGCGCGCGACTATACCGGCCTGACCTTCGGCGGCGTCGAGGTCATGCATCATGCGATACACGAGACCGCGACGGGCAAGAAAATGCTCGTCATCCATGGCGACGAATTCGATATCGTCGTGCGCAACGCCCGCTGGCTCGCTTTGCTCGGAGACTGGGCCTATGACGCCGCCATCGCGGCCAATACGGTCCTCAACCGCGCGCGCCGCTTGTTCGGCGTCGGCTATTGGTCCTTCTCCGCCTGGGCGAAGCTGAAGGTCAAAGAAGCGGTCAATTTCATCGGCGATTTCGAGGAGACCCTCGCCGCCGAGGCCGAGCGCCGCGGCGTCGATGGCGTCGTTTGCGGCCATATCCATCATGCGACGATCAAGACGATCAACGGCATGCTTTATGTGAACACCGGCGATTTCGTCGAGAGCTGCACGGCCATCGCCGAGCATGAGGACGGTAGTTTCGAAATCCTGCGCTGGCGCACGACGGC
This sequence comes from Methylocystis iwaonis, assembly GCF_027925385.1. NCBI lineage: Bacteria > Pseudomonadati > Pseudomonadota > Alphaproteobacteria > Hyphomicrobiales > Methylocystaceae > Methylocystis > Methylocystis iwaonis. The sequence goes on along the minus strand of NZ_AP027142.1, from coordinate 92,164 downwards.
GGCTGAGCGCGCGGTCGCGTCGGCCAATCAGCCTGTGAAGGCGCTGCCTGCGCCGAAGGCGGCGGCTGCGTAAGATGCGGATACTTGTTGCGACGGATGCGTGGCGCCCGCAAGTCAACGGCGTCGTGCGGTCTCTGGAATCAATCGCGCAGGCGGCGCCGCCTCTCGGCGCCGAGATCGATTTTCTCACGCCCCGCGACTTCAATTCCTTTCCCATGCCGACCTATCGCGAGATATCGCTCGCACTGGCGACGCCCCGCGCCGTGCGCCGCCGGTTGGCCGAGGGCTACGACCATATCCATATCGCGACCGAAGGCCCCATCGGCCTTGCGGCGCGGGCCGTGTGCCTGCGGGACAAGCGCGTCTTCACGACGAGCTTCCACACGCGCTTCCCCGAATATATCCATGCGCGCACCGGCCTGCCGGTGGGCCTAGCCTATGCCGCGCTACGCCGCTTCCATAACGCCGGCGCCGGCGTGATGGTCGCGACGCCGAGCCTGGCGCGCGAACTCGACGCGCGCGGGTTTCGCCGCCTGCTGCGCTGGTCGCGCGGCGTCGACCATTCGATCTTCACGCCGACAGCGAAAATCCCGCTCGATTTCCCCCGGCCGATTTTCCTCTATGCCGGGCGCTTGGCCGTGGAGAAGAACGTCGAGGCCTTCCTCGCGCTCGATCTGCCGGGAACGAAGCTCATCGCCGGCGACGGCCCCGACCGCGCGGCGCTGGAGGCCCGATTCCCTGACGCGCGTTTCCTCGGCTTCAAGACGCCTTCCGAGCTGGCCGCGCTTTACGCGTCTTCCGACGTCTTTGTCTTCCCCAGCCGCACCGACACGTTCGGCATTGTGCTGCTGGAGGCGCTCGCCTGCGGCCTGCCGGTGGCGGCCTATCCGGTGATGGGGCCGCTCGATGTGGTGGGCGGCAGCAATGTCGGCGTATTGGACGAGGATCTGCGCGCGGCGGCGCTGGCCGCGCTCGACATCCCGCGTGAGGCGGCCCACGCCTATGCGTGTTCCTTTACCTGGGAAAATTGCGCCCGCGAGTTTCTGGACAATATTGCCTATGCGCGCGGCGCGGCGTCGCTCGGCGCGGTCGGTCTCGCGGCCCTGAAGAAGTCAGGAGAACAGCGCGAGGCGGTCGACAAGGGGCAGACCGTCCAGCCGTGATAGCGCCCCGAGGCGCGGGTCGTCGGCGGGGGACGTCTGTTCGGGTCGAGGAGCGGCGATAACGGGCGCGCATTGTTCTGCGTGCGCCGTAGTTTCCCCATCAGGGCCGTCGCCCTCAACGGCCTCCCCGGCCAAACCCGCAATCGCGCCGGCTTGCGCGTCGAGCCGCGCCCCCAGCCGGTCGATCGCCGCCAGCAGACGGGCGTTGTCCGACCCGCGCGCGCGCCGCGCATATTCAGCGAGGAATAAGCGGCCGCGCGCCGTCGCCATGAGCGCCGATTCCAGCGCCTCGTAATCCGCCTGTTGGAGGGCGGGCGACGAAGAGGTTATGGTCATGAAAAGGACCGCCTGCTGTGCCGAGCGAATCGGCGACGGAACGCAGCATCGCCGAGCTGGCGCGTTATGCAAGCGCCGTTACAGGAAGACAGAATGAGCCTCTCGCCGGAGGAGATCGAACGCTACGCCCGCCATCTTGTTTTGCGCGAAATCGGCGGGCCGGGCCAGCAGAAGCTCAAGGCGGCGCGGGTGCTGGTCGTCGGCGCGGGTGGGCTCGGCGCGCCCTTGCTGCAATATCTCGCCGCCGCCGGCGTGGGCACGATCGGCATCGTGGATAATGACGCCGTATCCCTCTCCAATCTGCAGCGTCAGATCATCCACGAGACTTACGGCGTCGGTCGCCTGAAGGTCGAAAGCGCCCGGGAAGCCATCGCCCGCCTCAATCCGCATGTCCGGGTGGAGCAGCATGCGATGCGGCTCACCGAAGACAATGCGCGGGCCCTGATCGCGCGCTACGACGTCGTGGCGGACGGCTCGGACAATTTCGCCACCCGCTATCTGGTGTCGGACGCGTGCTTTTACGAGAAAAAGCCGCTGGTCACGGCCGCGGTCGGCGGGTTCGACGCCTCGCTCACGACGCTGCGCCCCTTCGAGGCGGGGGCGGACGGCGCCCCCAACCCCACCTATCGCTGCCTCTTCCCGGAGCCGCCGCCGCCCGGAACCGTGCCGAGCTGCGAGGAGGCCGGCATTCTCGGCGCTTTGACGGGCGTCGCCGGCTCCATGATGGCGCTCGAAGTGATTCGCGAGATTGTCGGTTTCGGAGAGGGGCTCGTCGGCCGCCTGCTCCTGATCGACACGCTCGCGATGCGCTTCGAGACTTTGCGCTACGCCTGGGACCCCGAGAATCTGCTGTCGGGGACTACTTCGCCGCGATAACGGCGATCTCGACCTTATATTCCGGCGCCACGAGCTTCGCCTCGACCGTCGCGCGGGCGGGCGGGTTCTGCTTGTCGACCCAGACGTCCCAGACGCTGTTCATCTCGGGAAAGGTCGAAATGTCGGAAAGATAGATGGTGACGGAGAGGATCTTCGCCTTCTCGCTGCCGGCCTCGGCGAGCAGCTCGTCGATCAGGCCGAGAATTTCCCGCGTCTGGTCGGCGACGGAGCCGCCCTTGGTCTTTTCGGCCACCTGGCCCGCCGTATAGACGGCGTTGCCGCGCACGACCGCCTTGCTCATGCGCGGGCCCGCGCCAATTCGCCTGATATCACTCATAATGCCTCCCGGAGTTTGCGCCGAGGGTTTAGGCGAAGCTCGGCCGGCCGGCAAGAAGCGAGAAAAGTTTCGCTCGCCCGCTGGACAAGAGGCGAAGCCCTTTCTATAAGCCCCTCCACGCGCTGCGCGCGCGCCCAGGTAGCTCAGTTGGTAGAGCATGCGACTGAAAATCGCAGTGTCGGTGGTTCGATTCCGCCCCTGGGCACCACTCCCATCCTCCGAAATCCTGCTCTTAATTTAAGGGAGCCCCGCGGGCGCCCCTCTCTTCGCAATCGTACGCTCCGATATTCGGCGACTTACCTCCGCGCCCTTGCTGGCCCCTTGCTAGAAAGGCGTCCGCCTCTACTTTCGCGACATTCGAAATGGCCATCGTCAACCCTTGAGCGTCACCATGCGCGACAGGTTACCGGGTGCGTAGCGCGTCCGAGCGCCGCGGGTTCGTTGCTATCTGCCGATGCCGTCTCAACGCCAAAGGAGCGGCGGTTGTCCGTGCTTCGAATGGAATCGAGAATTTACTATTAATGGTAGCCTCCACTTTATTCGTGAGCGCCTTCGTAACCTCTGCGTGGGCGCCACGCGAATTGGCTTCTGAAATTCGCTGTAATTCGCAAGCTCAATTCTGGAGGACCGCATGAGCTCAGTTGCGGGAAATTTCGCAGATAACGGGCCAATTGCGCCTGAGCTCGAAATCGGCCCCAATCAAAGCATTCGGGCGGCGATCTTCCTCAGACGTTCCAAACTGGCGGAAGACGCGCGGGTGGATTGGGTCGATTACGCCAAAGGCTTTTGCATTGTGCTCGTCGTTATGATGCATTCGACGCTGGGAGTTGAAAATGCGCTGTCGTCGGAGGGTTTCGTTCACCCGTTCGTCGAGTTTGCAAAGCCGTTCAGGATGCCTGATTTCTTTCTGATCTCGGGCTTGTTCCTTGCCAAGACGATCGAACGGGACTGGCGGTTATATCTCGACCGCAAAGTCCTGCATTTTGCCTATTTCTACGTTCTTTGGCTGACGATACAATTCGCCTTCAAAGCCCCCGCCATCATCGCCCATTCAGACGGCTGGACGGCCCTTCGAGATTATCTGACAGCTTTTGTCGAGCCCTTCGGGACGCTCTGGTTCGTCTATATCCTGTCTGTCTTTTTCGTGACCACGAAGCTGCTGAAGGGCGTGCCGCCGCTCTTGCTCTACGTCCTCGCCGGCGCCTTAGAGGTCGCTCATTTCCACACTGGTGTGCTACTCATCGACGAATTTGCGGCGCGATACGTTTTTTTCCTCACGGGATATATCTTCTCGTCAGAAATCTTTGCTTTTGCGGCGGCGGTTCGGTCTCGCCCGGCGCAGGGATTCTTCGGCCTCCTGGTTTGGGGCGTCCTGAACGGGCTCCTCGTGTCTGTCGGCTATGCGCAATTCCCGTTAGTATCGTTCCTTCTAGGTCTCTTCGGCGCGCTCGCCGTAATTTCAGTCGCTGCGCTCCTGGCGGAGGTGAAGGTCTTCGGCGTGTTCCGCTACTTCGGCCGGCGCTCTATTGCAATCTATCTCGCATTCTTCCTGCCGATGGCGCTGGCGCGCGCTGTTCTGGTGAAAACCGGCGTCATCAGCGACGTAGGCCTCGTCTCGATGATCGTCACCTGTTCGGGCCTAATGGGCGCGCTATCGATCTATCATGCCGCCGAGCGATTGGGTTGGCGCTGGCTTTTCGAGCGGCCGAGAATGTTTCGCATTGCGCCAATCAAGATCGAGCAGTCTTTGGAGACTTGAACAATTGCAAAGGCAATCGGCGGACCGAGCGTCGCAGGTCGGCCCGCCGCTTCGTACTACGGATTACAGAAAGTCAATAACGAAAATACAGTCGAACGCGATCTTGTTCGCGCTTGCAAGCTGGCTCAAATCGACCGCGCCGGAGAGACGGACTGTCGCGGCCTTTCCACGAAACCTGCCGTCGCCAGAAAGAACTTCATTGCTTCCCGGTACGGGGATCGAACCTGTGATGTGCGTCGCGGGAGACGGAGCGGCGGTAGGGCTTACAGGTTGAACCGTCGTGCGGCCGCGCGACACCAGAGTACCCTCGCGGAAATGGAAAATGGTCGTGGCGGTCAGCGATGTCCCATTGCCCTCCGGCGTGACATCCGACAGGCAGTCGGTCGCGGTTCCAATGATTTCGCCCTTCCGCACGTCGACCAGTTGAAGATCGAAGCAGTTGGCTTGCGTCGAGCCTTGTGGCGTCCTTGGCACAGGCCTTACCTGGCCTATTGCGGCGCCGCGCAAGGCGACGACGAGACTTTTTGTGTCGTCTGCCTGGGCGGGCAGAGCGAGCATAATGCCGGCGGCGGCGAAAAACCGCGTGAAAAATTGCATATTCATAGGTCCAGTTTCCTTTAGTGGAAGCGGCGACGCAACGAAGATGATTTCGGAAAAGTCGCTGGATGGTTACTGTTGCAATTGCGGAAAGACGAAAGAGATTGTGTCTCGGGAGCGCTACTGGCGTCTCATGCGTAACCTCGGGTGAGATTGCGCGAACCAAAAGTCTGATCGGCGCCGCCCCTCCAAACCCAGCGTCGATCACCGCGAGGATCGCGCTGTCCTTGCGCCTTTACGTTCGCGCAGGTCTTTGAGATGAACGAACGAGATGTCGCCTCACGATGAGCGCGTATAGGGATGAATCGGCATCCGAAGCTTGAAAAGACTATTGCTGACGCGGCGCGCGATGTCGCAACCATGATGTCTTGCGGGGCAGGCGCGCCTTGCGGCCGATCTCGGAATGCCCATGACCCCGTCATTCATTATCGCGGGGGGCGGTTTCCTTGGCTGGCCGGTGTCGACAGACTTATTTCCAAACGCGAAGCACTGCGACAATCCGGTCTGTCCCCCGAAGCCGTAAGTTCATTGCTCTGTGAAATATGTCAGGAAAGACATGGCTTCCCGCGACGTCCAATCGACTTCGCCCGTGATGTAACCGACGACCGAACCACGTTTATCTATCACATAAGTTATCGGCATCCCGTAGAGGGTGAACGGCGCATTTGCTTCTGCATCTGCGCGGGCGGCGATCTTTTGCCGGTTATCCAGATAAATGGGGAGTTCGTTCACGTCCATGCGCTGCAGAAACCCTGCGACGGCATTTTTTCCCTGCGTATCGACGGAGATCGGGACGATTTCGAGCTTGCGAGGATTCGCCTGCGCCCTCAAACGCTGCAGCGAGGGCAATTCTCTTCGACAGGGCGGGCACCATGTCGCCCAGAAGGCCATGAGAATCACTTTTCCTCGGAAAGCGTCCAGTCGCATCGACTTTCCGTCGAGTCTCTCCAAGGAAAGCTGGGGCGCGTCAGACCTGGGCCTCAGTTCGACGAATTGCGAACTATTGGTTTGCAGCGCCGGCATGTCGGCCTGAGCTTGCGCCGGCGACAAGGACAACGCCCCCTCGAGAGCGAGGGCGGCGAGCGCGAAAAGCGCCAGCCAAACCGCATTTGTCATGGATGACCCTCTTGTACATCCACGGCGCCAGCGCATTCGAACTCTCAGGCAGGGAGGCGACGTCGAGAGCGGGCGCTCTCCTGTCGCCACCGCCTGAGAGTCGACGCACGGCCGACGTTTTTGGGGCACGATACCGACCGCGGCGTCGTAATCGGTTTCGTGAGAACGCGTGGAAAGGTTACGGATGATCAGGCGCGCCGTTCCCGAAAAAGCAAAAAATCGAGGGAGATTTTTCCGGGACCTCGCGCAACGAGAATGAGCAGCAGCGTCGCCCAGTAGACATGCGCGGTCCACCAAGCGTCGGGATATACGAAAAACTGGATGACCAGCGTCATGATAAGCAAACCCAACGCCGAGATTCTCGTTGCAAGGCCAAGAAACACCAGCAGAGGCAGAATGAATTCGAGCCCCGCTGTCAGCAGAGCGGCTTTCTCGGGCGGAAGAAACGGCAATTTATAATCATTCTCGAACAACGTGACCGTCGCGTCTCGCAGGCTGGTCGGAATCTGGATCGTCATATCGTAGCCGAAATATTCTCCGCCAATCGTTGGTCCTTCAATTTTTGTCTGCCCCGAGATGAAGAAAGGCCGGGCGGCGACAAAGCGCAGAACAAGCGCGAGCACCGAGTAAGGAATCGCGTCCAGATAGTGTGCGATCGAGTGAAACAGTCTCATGGGGGTCTCCGGCTCAACTGTCGGCGGCGGGGAGAAGAGGCTTCAAGGCCACGATCGCGCCAGACGAGATCAGCAGCCCGGCGCAAGCGGCGAGGTCGAAGCGCGGCTCCCGCGCTTGCGCAACGGGGGCCGCGGAAGCAAGCGTGTGGCCCTCGGCGAGGGCGCACATGAAATGAAATCCTCCGGCGGGGAGTCGGTGAACCTCGACGTTCCGATATGGACGGACGATCAGCGCATCTTCCGCCACGGAAGCATCCAAAGTTTCGACCTCGGCGTCGAAGCTGTTCGTGAGCCAGATCGATACGATCGGATAGCTTGATGACCGCAGAAACAAGGAGGGATGCAAATGCAGCCGGGATCGGACGATCTCCTCTCCGGACAGGGCGCGAAGATCGTGATTCGTAAGCGGCGTCGCGTCCTCTGCATCGCCACAACGCGCAATGTCGAACTCTAACCGGGCGACATCCGGAAGGTAAGGCAACTCGAGAGCTGGATCGAATGCCACGACGAAGTCGGGGAAGGAGACGCCATATTCCGAGAGCACCGGAGACGCCGGAGGCGAACGCCTTATATATTCCTGCGCCATGCCTCTAAAAAAATCGTCGCCTACGAGTCTGCGGCAGACGGGGAACTGGGCTTCCAGCGCATGTATGAGGCTGGAAAACACGTTGTTGCGATAAATCGCGAAACGGCGCGCGACATCGGGCGCTTCGAGGGGCTGCGGAGGCCGGGCGTCGGGATCGAGCAACGCTGCCGCGAATGGCCCGGCATGGTCGAAAGAACGCATGGTCAGGCGCGTCCTCTCGATGGCGCAGTAAGAGTTCGAGCGTTTTGCAGGATGGTCCTGGCGCTTTGGGCTTCGTTCAAGAGCGTCGCCCATTCAGGGACGTCGTTGTCCCATTCGATCACAGTCCGAACGGGTCCGCGCTTCGCCAGCACGCGCTCGTAAAGCCGCCATACGGGGTCCGGGACCGCCGAGTTGTGCGTATCGATCAGGAGCAGGTCGCCGTCTTCGTTCGGCGACTCCGCATATCCGGCGAGATGAATTTCCTCCACCGCAGACATCGGAAAGGCGTCGATATAGGCGTCCGGGTCGAAGCAATGATTGCATGCGCAGACAACGACATTGGTTACATCGAGCAATAGGCCGCAACCGGTAAGCTCCGTAATTCGCCTGAGGAACTCCGTTTCGGCGAACGACGAGTCTTCGAAGCGGCAGTAGGTCGCTGGATTTTCGAGGAGTATGCGCCGCTTCAACGCATCTTGAACTATCTCGATGTTGGACGCGACGCGGTGAAGCGTTTGGCTCGTATAGGGCAGGGGAAGCAAATCGGCGAAATACCGCCCCGCATGTGACGACCACGCGAGATGCTCGGAAAACAAATGCGGCTGAAATCGATCGACGATGCGGCTCACGCGTGCAAGATGCTGGCGGTCGACGGGATCGAGCCCGCCAAGCGACAATCCCACACCATGCAGGGAGAGGGGATAGTCGCGCCGAATGCGTTCGAGCTGAGCAATTCGTGCGCCGCCGGCGCTCATATAATTTTCCGCGTGAACCTCGAACATGTCGACGCAGCCTGGCGCATCAGCGATATCGTCGGCGTGCTGCGGTTTGAAACCGACGCCGACGCTGCACGCGCCGGATTCCACCGAGTCCATCGTTTTCCCCGTTCCACGACGTCGGATTCGTCAATTGGCGATGGGGTCGAGGCTGCCCTTTCCCTTGGGCGTGACAATCGAGGTGCAGGTTCCCTTGGGAACATATTTCCAGGCGTCGCCCTGATAATTTTTGGTCGCTGATCCCGCGCAACTGGAGCCAGGACCAGCCGCGCAATCGTTCTTTCCTTTCAACGACACACCGTAGCATTTTTCCTGCTCGATCTTGGCGCTGGCCGAGTCGATCGACGACAGCGCCGTCGCGAGCGCGCCCGCAACGATCAACATTGTGCAGGTGCGATTATCGTTCATTATTTCCTCCTCTACGGGCCTCAGCGACCCGTTCGCATCAGATTGTCTCACTCCTGTTCTTCGCGCCTCGATGCGTGAAAGTTACCAAACGAGCGGCGCCGCACCGAGAGAGATCGTCACGTCACGGCTCGACGCTGATATTTGTAATCAGCCCGTTTTCGACCCAGGCGGAGAGGAAGCCCGCAATCAGGTGGCTGACGTCTTCGCCGTTGAATTTGAACGACAGGAGCGAACAGACGTCGGAAAATTTCTTTCCTAGCATCGCCTCATTGAGGGCGAGGCGTTCGTCGGGGCCCAGGACGCAATGGAAAACCTCACATTCGCGCCGCCAAACTGCGACCACATCGTTTTCGGCCCGATCGGCCGTCCCGAGCGCCTCCAATTGGTCTCGCAATGATTCATATAGCGAGACGGTTCCGTGTTCGAGGTCGAGCAGGGTCAGGCTGGGATGGAACGAGAAAACGACATTCGGCCAGAGGTCCACGTCGATCTGATGTAGCGCCTCAAAGTCCAAGGCCGCCGCATCGGCCGCATCGAAAGCATCCGCGAGCGCGCGCTCGAATCGCGCGAGATCGCAAGAACGTGGATCAGCGCTCCAAGATTGCGAGCTGAGCATGAATTCCGGCAGACCGCTCGCATACCATCGCGCATTGCGATGTGACGACGGCTTCGACAAAACGTATTCTTCGACAAGGCGACCAAAGCGGTCATCGCCGAGATGGCGACGCAAGACGGAAAAATCTGTTGCGATGAATTCCGCCAGGCGCAGGCGGTAGGCGGTGTGGTAGACGCCGAAAGCTGCCGCGCGGTCTATCCGCCGCGGCGGCGCTATGAATCCAAGCTCGCTCGCATCCGGTTCTTCAGGCTGGAGAATCGCTGCCTGAAAGGCTCTCTGGAAAGAAAGGAGACTCACGCGAGGACCTTTTTCGAGTCGACCGACGCCGCGATCCCTCGCATTTTTTCCACCTCTCGCATCAACTCCTCGAACGGAGGGAATTGATCGTCCCGCTCGATCATCGACGAAACGTCGCCAAATCTATTCCGGGCGTGCGCGTACAGCTCCCAGACGTCTCCGCAGACGGGGTGATCGTGCGTATCGACCTTGTGGGTGACGTAATCGCTGTGACCAGCGAGGTGTATTTGCTGGACGCGATCCGCCGGAAGAGTGTCGATATATCGGACCGGATCGAAGCCATGATTGAAGGAGGAGACAAATACATTGTTGACGTCGAGCAGCAGGAGGCAATCCGCGCTTTCGGCGAGTTCGGTTAAAAATTCATGCTCGCTCATCTCGGACCCCTCGACCGAAACGTAAGTGGACGCATTCTCGACGAGGATCCTTCGGCCCAAAAAATCCTGTACGCGCATGATGCGCTCAGCGACGTGACGGAGCGTTTCGGACGTAAATGGAATTGGCAGCAGGTCATGCAGATTCGCGCCGTCGACGCCTGTCCAGGCGAGGTGATCCGAAATCCAGGCGGGCTCTATCCGCGCAGCGAGCGCCTTCAATGCGGTCAAATAATCGAAATCGAGCTGATCGACGGAAGCCAGAGACATGGAGACGCCATGCATCACGATCGGGTACGAGGCTCGAATACGATCGAGAATCACGAGCGGACGCCCGCCCGGAACCATGCAATTCTCCGAGATGATCTCGAACCAGTCGACCGCCGGATTGCGCTCCAGAATGTCGGGATAGTAGATCGGCCGCAAACCGAGCCCGAAGCCGAGCGAGCGAGGCGTCGTCACGTCGTTGACCATTCCGAGATTGTGGGGCGGGACGCGCGCGATTTCTCGCCGGTCCCGCCAGGACCATTACATCGTCTGAACCGTGCCGCCCTTGGCTTCACACGCCTTCGCGGATTTCGCCGGCAGCCAGCCCTGGCCCTTGCATGAATTCATGCCTTTGCACGAGCTGCTTGCCGTCTTGCAGGCGCCCATGCTCTTGCAGTTGTTGATGCCGGCGCAATGAACGGGCTCGGCGGGCGCCTTCTTGGCGAGCGCGCTGGACGTGGCGACGCCGCTGGCGGCGAGCGCAATGGCGGCGGCGGCGAGGGTCGCGCCCGAAAGGATGTTGGTCTTCATCGTCTTCCTCTGTCGTGGAGATTATACGCGCGTGTAAGCGCTTCGCTGCTACTCGACTACGCGGTTCAATTCGCAACGGACGAGCCGAAAGTTACATGCATCATGGCGCAAGGCGTCGCCTTCTCGCGCAGGTTGAAATACAACCTTTGGTGGGTTGAAGGTCTGTCGATTTCAGAAATAATTATTACGGGGCGTCCCCTTAGGGGGAAATCGAGGGCATTACTCACCGAAAATCATCATTTGAGAGAATGCATTCGCGTCGCGCATCGCGGCGGGGTGTGCGCGGACGCACGTCTCCGACTTCACAAAGCTTACATTTCTCCCGGGTGCGGTGATCGCGCGCGGGCTGGGTAACCTGGTTGCACATGGTGTCGCCGGGCGCTGGTTCCTTACGTCTGAAAAGCAGTAGCGGACGCGAAGACATAATGTCTTTCGTCCGAATACATAGCTATTGTCTTCGCTTGCGGTCGATATAGTTCCGACAAATACTGATCGTGACAGAAGATCGATAATTGTGAACTTGACTAAGCTGCAGCCGTGCTTTTTTTACTGTGCGGGCGGCAATGGAGGGGCTGAACATGGTAAACCAACGCGATGCATTAAAATTGGGGCTCAACGCCGCCGGCGCGGGAATTGTCGCGCAAGAAGCGCGAGCGGTTCCGCAAAGCGGCCTGCTTTTTCGCGACGGCTATGTCCCGGGCTTTCAGGCGCATCCAGGTCCTCATCGGGCGCCCGCTTTGGGGGGGGCGAGGGGCATTACTCACCCAAAAATAATAATTTGAGAGAATGCATTCGCGTCGCGCATCGCGGCGGGGTGTGCGCGGACGCACGTCTCCGAATTCGCAAAGCTGACATTTCTCCCGGGTGCGGTGATCGCGCGCCGGGCTGAGTAACCTGGCCGCACGCAACGTCGCCGGGCGCTGGTTCCTTACGTCTGAAAGCAGTAGCGGACGCGAAGACATAATGTCTTTCGTCCGAATACATAGCTATTGTCTTCGCTTGCGATCGATATAGTTCCGACAAATACTGATCATGATAGACGATCTACAATTTTGTACTTGACTAAACTGAGATGATGCTTTTTTGCTGTGTGGGGCAATGGAGGGGCTGAATATGGTAAACCGACGCGATGCATTAAAATTGGGGCTCAGCGCCGCCGGCGCGGGAATTGTCGCGCAAGACGCGCGAGCGGTTCCGCAAAGCGGCCTGCTTTTTCCCGACGGCTATGTCCCGGGCTTTCAGGCGCATCCAAGTCCGCCTGCGACGCCTTTCGTGGCGCCCTTATATGTTATGCCGACCGCGCAGCCGGTGTCTGTCGGCGCCCTGGGCACGCCGCCGGATCCGGCGCGGCATCAGCGCTACAACGAGTTTCTTCCCAAGAAATTCTACAAGCAGGTGCTGTCGGAGATTAAGTGGGTCTATCATCCGGAGGGGCCGTATGCGAACGGCTCTTGGGCATATGGTTTCAACGGCGCGACGCCGGGTGAGACCTTCTACAGCCGCTACGGCGAGCCGATCCTCGTTCGTAGGATCAACAATCTGCCGCCGGTCGGAACGGGCAACATTTCCTTTGCGCTGCCGTCGTCCACGATTCATAGGCATAACGGCCACCAAGCGTCGGAGAGCGACGGCAACCCGGCCGACTTCACGTTTCCTGGCGAATTCTGGGATCATCATTATCCTGAAATATACGCCGGCAATGATCCGCGCGAAGCGTTGAGCACGCTGTGGTATCATGACCACCGTCTCGATTTCACGGCGCCGAACGTCTATGCGGGGCTGTCGGGCTTTCATCTGGTGTTCGACGAAAGGGATTCCGGCAATGAACGGGATCCGAACCCTAAGGCTTATCGACTGCCGAGCGGCAAATACGACGTCCCGCTGATCCTACACGACGTGCTGTTCAATCAGGATGGCCAACCGATATGGGACTTCACCGGCGCACATCCGATCACCGATTCGCACGAATTGGGCGGCTACGTCGGCAATCAAGTTTACACCAACCACGGCATGCTCGGTGACCGCTTCACGGTTAACCGGCGCATCCAGCCCTACTTTCAGGTCGAACGACGCAAATACCGCTTCCGTCTTTTGAATGGCGGTCCGTCGCGTCTCTACAAACTCTATCTGACCAAGCAGGGCAAGGACGCGATCCCCTTCGTCGCGATCTCGAATGACGGCAATCTCCTCCCGCAACCGATCCTGACCGACAATGTCGATCTCTGGGTCGCCAATCGTTGCGACATCATCGTCGACTTCTCGAAGTTCAACGCCGGCGACAAGATCTATCTGACGAACCGCCTCGGCATGCGAACAGACGGCGCTGGTCTTTCGGGCCATCTGCTGGATCAAGGCGACCTGATCATGCGCTTCGACGTCGTCGGCCCCATGGCCTTCGATCCGAGCCGCATTCCCGACGAGTTCCGTGAGCTGCCGCCGATCAACCTCAAGGACGTCAAGCGCGAGCGCCTGTTCGTCTTCGACTATGACAATGGTCTCTGGACGGTGAACGGCAAGCTCATGGTTCCGAGCCGCATCGACGCCGCGATCGAGCAGGGCACGGCCGAAATCTGGACAATCCGAAACGGCGGCAACAACTGGTCGCACCCGATCCACACACACTTCGAAGAATTCCAGATCATCGAAAGGAATGGAAAGCCGATCGCGCCAGGCTCCATGCTGAACGCCCGAAAGGACGTTGTCGAGCTCGGACCGGGCGACGAAGTCAAGTTCTATGGCCACTGGCGAGACTTCCTCGGCAAATATGTCATGCACTGCCACAACGTCGTGCATGAGGACCATTCCATGATGATCCGCTGGGACATCGTGAAGCCCGGCCAGGGCTTCTGATCCGCCAGCAACAATTCCAAGGAGAGTTAGATGAACGAGAGGCGTAAATTCCTCGCGGGGCTGTCGCTCGCGGGTTTGCTGCCTGCCGTCAACGCCGCGCAGGCCATGACGACCGGGCAGGAGAACGAGCATGTCCATAGCGGCGTTCAGCTCTATGGCCGCAGCCAATTGCCGGAAACGGCCGTCGAGACGCACGACGGCCGCAACGTGCAGCTCTACGGCGATCTCATCCGTAACAAGGTCGTCATGATCAATTTCATGTCGATCGCGAACGAGGAGAGTTTCCCCATCACAGCGAGCCTCGCGAAAGTCGCGAAGCTGCTCGGCGACCGGATGGAAAAAGAGGTTCGGATCATCTCCATAACCGGCGATCCTGAAAACGATACGGTGGAGCGTCTCGCGGCCTTCGCCGAAAAATTCGGCGCGCCAAAGGGCTGGACCTTCGTCCGCGCGCCGAACGGCGGCAATGCGGCTTACGCGTCGCGCCTCTATAGGCATGGCCGGGATCCCTCTCGTCCCGCCTCCGTCGATCTCGTTCACTACGGCAACGACGCTGTTGGCTTGTGGGCCAGCTTCCCGGCCTTGATCGCGCCGGACGACGCGCTGTGGCGGGTCAAGTCGGTCATGAATGGAAAGCCGGTGACGGGCGAACTCGTCCAGGCTGGTCCGCGTCGCCTCGACGAGGACGGACCTTCCTTCAACAATCGGGCCATTTGAAGCGATCGGAGCAACGTCATGAAGTGGAATTATTCACCCAAGGTGACGATCGCCTCGACGGCGATCGCCCTTTTCCTCGGCGGTTCGAGTTTCGCGCAAGTGCCGCCCCCGCCGGATAGCCGCGTTCCTAATCCTTTCCCGATGCCTTCGAGCTACACGCGCATCGACTCGGCAGATGGAAAGACGACGACTTTCATTACGCCGGAAGGGCCTTTCCCGAAGTCGGATCCGTGGGTCAATCCGACGAATCTTCTCCCCACGCGCTATGAAAATGTGAAAGGCGCCGACGGGAACGAAATTCCAAACACACTGTCGTCTACGCCACAGCATCCCTACAACCTTCACCCCGATCCGGTGATCACGCCGATAAACAAGACATCGCCTACGGACGACCTCGCGGGGATTTTCAATGCCTGGCGCCGGAAGGACAATCCTGGACGGGGCGACGACCGCGGCCACGGCGACGACAAACACCCTTATTCGCCTTCGGGCTTCAAGCAGGCGGACGTCCAGCGCGCCCTCGACATTCTCGAGGGAAATCCGATCTCGGATCGGGCCTATAGCGGCATCCCCATGATGCACTATGATGGCCCGAACAAGGTGAAGAAGGTTATCCCCGTCAAGGACGCGAATGGCAAGGTCATTGGCGGCAACGTCAATGTCCATCAGGTCTGGTTCGATACGCATATCGAGTCGGACACCGCGTTCATCGACCCGTCGGACGTCCTGGATGTTCCCTTCACCGTCACTTACACGCTCGATACGCTGAATCGAGGCCGCGAGGATTTCGCGCCGATGCAGATGTATGTCGATCCGTCGGGCGGCAATGGCGCGATCCCGCTCGTCACCATGGACTTGACCTTCTTCCCGATGGAAGACGGCACACGCACGGTGATTCCGCTGTCCATGGCGCCGGGCAAGAACTTCAACCTCACCTACCATTGGGGTTGGCGCCGGCATCCCCCGCGCGTCGAGGTGCAGGAAAACGCCCTCAAGGTTGCGATGGGCCGCACGCTCGTGCAGTGGGAAACCGACACTTTCGGCGAAAATCCGCGCGCGAGCCAGGCGGCAAAGGAAGCGGCGATCGGCATGATCGGCGACCTCGCCCCGTCGAAGCGCATGTGGAAGGCTTTCCGCAAGCTTCAGCAGGGTGGATTCAATCCCTCGGTCATCGCAGAAGCCGAGCGCGCCTTCTTCCAGTGGCAGGATCGTAACGCGCTGCCGGATGGCGTGACTGAGGATCCGAACGCGGACATGACGTTGTTCTATGCGGACAACACGATCTACGGCCACCAAAAGGGGATCGTCGTCAACAATCAAGCCCAGCCGATTCTGGAGAAGTGGCATCTGCGCGGCGCAGAGGTGAAGGTCAAGCTGATCAATGGCGACTACTTCCCCCATGGCTATGTCGCGGTCGATTTCGGCGGCATGCGCGGTTGGGAAAACACGTTCCAAAATACGTTGCCGGTGAACGGCGCGGGCGCTTTCTTCACCTTCGGCCGCGCCTGGTGGGAGATGAACACGCCGACTCCGGTGCTTGTCCCCGCCGCTACGCCGGGCCCTGCTTCGCCGGGACCGCGCTACAGGACGTCGGAGGAGGAAACGAAGGAGCTCGACGAGATCAAGCCGGAGATCTTCGCGCACCGGAATCTCTGGCAGCGTGAAATGGATCCCGAGGGCAAGACGGTTCACCGGGGTCGTTTGACGCCGAGCTACCCGGTGTCCAACGGGGACGTGCTGGGCGAGCATACAGTGATCCTGAAGCTCAATTACGAGCCGTCGCTTCGCTTGCGTCTTTACCAGTTCGATCCACTCCATCACGAGCAGGCAATCTGGTCGATCCATTAATGAAAATGCAGGCGCCGGAACTACCGGCGCCTGCCCGGCAAGAGGCGACGATGGCAAATTTCGGTATCGCCCCCCGCCTTCCTATATGGGTGGCGCTTTCTGTTTCGCTCTCTCTCGTAACATTGGCCGGGTCGCGCGCCGCCCAGCTCGATACAGGGATCGTTCGTAGTGAGTTGCGTTTCGTCGCGCCTGAAATCACCCTGACGGACGACGCCCGGCGCCCCGTGCGTTTGGATCAGCTTCTGGCTGAGCGCCGACCGGTCATCGTTCAGTTCATTTTTACGAGCTGCACGACCATTTGCGGCGTCCTCACCTCGACTCTGGCGGCGGCTAGGAACGAGTTATCGGCGATAGGCGGCGACTACCAAGCTATTTCGATCACGATTGACCCCGATTACGATACGCCCGAGCGCCTGCATGAGTTTGCCGGGAACTTCCCGCTCGACGACCACTGGAGGCTGCTGACGGGACGCAGCGACGACATTGCGCGGGTGCTTGCGACCTTTGACGCACGCTTTGCAAATGATGCAAAAGCAAACCATCGCGCTTACACTTATCTCCGCGGGGCTCCCGATCAGCCTTGGGTCCGCATTGAAGGACTCATCAACTGCAAGCAGCTCGTAAGCGAGTACCGATCCGTTGTCGAAAACGCCCACCACCTACATTGAGCGCGCCGCGCGCGCGATTTCGGTAATCCTGTCGTTCGGCGCACTCCCGCCTTTGGCGACCGCCGGGGAGCCGGCCCCAGACGCCGCTCTCGGCGAACGCCTGTATTTCGAAGGGCGGAAAGTCGACGGCTCGCCGCTCTTGGCAAAAACGCAGAGCGATGTGCCTTTGCCTGGTTCGCGCGCGGCTTGCGTCACCTGCCATAGACCGAGCGGATTCGGAACCAGCGAGGGGGGCTATTTCGTCCCTCCCATCAACGGCGCGACGCTGTTCAGCGAGCGGAAACTCGACCGCGGACGTTTCCTTCTCAATCGCTTCGAGCAGGCGCAACCGCAGCGCTATCGCGCGCGCCTCAGCCAGCCGCATATGCGGCCTGCCTATGATTTCGATACGCTCGGACGCGCTTTGCGAAATGGCGTCGACGCGGCGGGGCAAGAGCTCGATCCCATTATGCCGCGCTACGAGCTTTCGGCCGCCGATGTAGCGAATCTTCAGGCCTTCCTGAAAAACCTCTCGGCGAAAATCGATCCTGGCGTCACTGACGAGGAGCTTCATTTTGCGACGGTCGTCAGTAAAGATGCGGCGCCACAAGACCGCGCCGCCATGCTTTCTGTCATCGAGGCGTATTTCGATTGGGCGAACAAGAATTCCGGCGGAGAACGCAGCCGAGAAGGATTTTCTCCCTACCATCAATCCGAGCTCATCTCCGCAACACGCAAATGGCGTCTGCATGTTTGGGAGCTCGACGGAGCGCCGGAGAGCTGGCCGGAGCAGTTGGAACAAAAATATCGAGCTCAGCCCGTCTTCGCGCTCGTTTCCGGACTGGCGCCCGTCTGGGGCCCGATCGCCGAATTTTCCGACAGCCAGAAAATTCCCGCTCTTTTTCCCAATACGGAACTGCCGGGAAACCGCAAGGATAGTCGGACCTTCTACTTCACTCACGGCCTCGAGTTGGAAGCGAAGGGTCTCGTAACGCTTTTCTCGCGCCGCACAGGGGAAAAGAAGCGGGTTCGGCAAATTGTCGGCGAGGGGCCTCTCGCGGCCGAGCCGGCCAAGGTTTTCGAGCAAGGAGCGCGCGCAGCGGGCGTCGACGTGGAGACGATCGCCGCGGCGGACAACATTGCTGGCGGCCGTCGACCAGCGTCGAAAGGCGCGACCGACGCCGTCGTCCTGTGGCCCGGACAAATGGACGATGAAAAGATCGCGTCCTTGTTGTCTGTGTCGCCTGCCGCGACTCCTCTTTATCTACCTTCACACAAACTGGATTTCGCGAGAAGCAAATGGGCGCAGCCTTTCGCAGACCGTCTCTTTTTCGTTGACCCTTACGAGGTCGACGTCGGGTCTCATCCTCTATCCTTCCGCGTACGCGCATGGCTCAATACGCGTGGCGTTCAAATCACCAATCAAACGCTTCAGTTCCAGACATATTACGCCCTGTCGCTCCTCGACGCCGCGGTTGGGCGTCTCAAGACGGACTTCTTCCGCGACTATCTTGTCGAGAATGTCGAGCACGAAGCGGAGGGAGATCTCAACCCGGGCATATTCCCGCGTCTTTCTCTCGGTCCCGGACAGCGGGTCGCTTCTCACGGCGTTTTCGTCGTGCGGACCTCGCCGGACGGAAATGATGCGGTCGAGCCTGTCGGAGACTGGATGATTCCATGACAAGCGGCGGCGAAGCTGCGCTCCCGGCGCGCTTCGCATCGCTTCCAAAGGCGCTGCGACTATACGGTCAACAGCACGCCCCCGATGATGCGCTCTTGCCGGCGCTATCCGGGCCGAACGGGGTATTTGCGCCGCAACCCGGAAAGATGCCGAAATGGCGTGAGAAATCCCCGATAAAGTCGAAATGGTTTGCGAAGCGGCTTTCGGCGAGCATCCGCCAGCTATTGCCGCAGACCGGAAAAATGCGTCCCTTTTCGAATTTGTGATGTTCGTCGAGCTCGAACACATGCGGCGCATCTGAAACGCCGCCCTTGTAGATCACGGCCTGCCCGTAATCTTCACAGGCAGGTTCGAGACCCTCGATTTTGAACAGACGATAAGTCGCGGAATAAAAGCGCGCATTGCCGATCTTTTGCTCGATCTGGGGATCGGCGATTTCCAGCGGTCGACTTGTCACGAGACGGGGATCGCCGAAGCCGGCGGCCTTTGCGAGGGAAAGAAAATCTCCCCAATAAAGCGCGCCGCCGAGACATTCTCCATAGATCACGGGGTCGGCGCGGAGGGCCTCGTCGAGACGGCGATCGGCGTAGACATCTGCGAAATAAAACTCGCCGCCCGGCTTGAGCAGCTTGAATGCGCCTCTCAGCACTGCAAGTTTGTCGATGGACAGATTGACGACGCAGTTGGAGACGACAACGTCGAAAGTTCCGGCTTCGAGGCCCAGAGCATCGAGCGTCTCGATATATCCGCGCATAAATCGCACATTGCTGCGAGGAAAGTCGAACTTCGTCCTGTGCCATTCGACATGAGCTTCGGCGACGGCGAGCTGCTCGGGGGTCATGTCGACGCCGACGACTTCGCCATCTGGGCCGACGAGCTGCGCAAGCGCATAGACGTCACGACCGGAGCCACAACCGAGATCGAGAACGCGGCGCCCGCCCAATAGCTCGGGAACGACGAGCCCGCAGCCATAATATTTCGCGAGCACTTCCTCGTGGATATTGGCCAAAAGCCCCTTGACCCGCTCGGGCATGTTGTCAGATGTGCAACAAGCCTTTGTCCTCAGATCTTCCGAGCCTTTCAGGGTTTTCCCGTAGTAATCCTTGACTGCCTGAATCTTCATTTGCTCGTCTCAGCAATGAGAGATCGTGTCGTTCTCAAGCGCAGTCAATTCTGCGGTTCGCCAGTAGAGAAGCCGACGACCGAACAGCGCAGCGAAGGCAGATAACGCAATGACCGAGCCGAACTGCCAGACGAGAACCATTATGGCGGACTCCTGCCTGTGGACCAAAAGCATCGCGGCGGCGCTCAGCGACGTGGCGGCGAGCGCCGAGAGACCGGTCGTCAGGTGAGGCGCAATCGGCGCGCCGCGTCTGACCATGACGAAGATCAGCACAGCCGGCGCCGCGCTTGCCGCCGCGATTTTCCACACGCAACTGATATCCAGGTTGAGATGCAGCGCCCGGATTCCGGACAGGGCGATCTCGCGCTGGCATCCTTCGCCGATAAAGGCAAGCCACAGAGCGAGGAAGGGGAAAGGCGCGAGACGCTCCCACAATGGCCGGCCGGGGCAGGTCGAACAGAAAGCAGCCGCTCCGGCCATCATGCCGGTCAAGACAGCGGCCGCCAATTCGATCATAAACCGCGGTTCTCTAATTCGAACGGATAAATCTTGTCGTAGCCCCACGACAAAAACCATGGCCCCCATGAACGTGAGGGACAGAAGAAACCAGACAGCCGTCCGGACGAAGGGGTGCGGTAAACGGCGCACGGGCAAAGCGCCGCGGGCTAGCCGATGAATGAGCTCTTCGGTATTCATCGCTTCGAGCTCTCTTTTTTCAGGTAGTCGCGCATTGTCTTTATCGCCCGGTGGACGCTGACTTTCAGCGAGGCCACGCTCCTGCCGGTCGCGACCGAAGCCTCCTGGAGCGATAGACCTCTTATTTTCATAAGCTCGATCGCCTCACGTTGTCCGTCGGGCAATTGCGACAGCGCGCGCCGCAAGAATTCCTGGTCATCTGAGACCTCCTGTTCGCTCTTCGCGTCATCCCCCGAAAAGGTTTCTGGCAAGACATCCACCGTGGTCTCATGCGCGCTTCGTGCCGATTGCCGCCTCAGAGCGTCGATCGCTCGGCGAGCGACGATCGTCATGAGCCACGGCATAAAAGGGCGTCCCGGATCGTAGGTGTGCCGGACGGTGTGGATCGAAATCAAAATTTCCTGAACAATATCTTCGACGTCCGATGCGCCGGGTCGCTTGTAGGCGACCGATCGTCGAAGCAAGGGAAGCATCTCGGTCAAAAGCGTCGCATAGGCGGTGTTGTCCCCCTCTTGTGCGGCGCTCATCAGCGTCCGCCACCGCGCCTCGCGCGCCGTATTCGCGCGGTCGTATCTCTCAGTCGGCATGCGATTGTCACCCTCGGAATAGAGCTTCGGCGTCGTCAGGCGCACGCTCTCCAGCCCGGTATCCACGCCCTCATAGCAGCTTTCGGCGTCCGATTGGGTGGCGAAGTCAGCTAATTATCGGATTGGCCCCGATCGCAGAGCCCCCGTCTCATCGACGGCTCCTGGGGACGACAGCGAATGCTCCGTCTCCCGGAGGGGCTCTGCAAGTGAACATGCCCCCCGCATCCATTGCAGATGGGGGCGGCGTCCGGTTCGATCAGGCGGGAATCAAACCTCGGGGCCTGTGGCCGAAGGATCGCGTTCGATCGGAATCTTGCAGAAGCCTTGAGCCGGAACATCGAGCGCCGCATTGAATTTCGATGAGAGATTTTGGAAGGCGATCAAGCCCGTCAGCTCGACGATCGTGTCGTCGGGCCATTGTTGTTTCAGCCTCGCACGCAGCCCGTCGCTGACTCCGGGCGCCGTGATCGTCATGGCTTCCGCATATTCGAGCGCGAGTTTTTCCTCCTGCGAGAACAGGTCGCTATCGCGCCACTTCGAAAGGGCGTCGATCTTGTCCATCGCGACCCCGCGCTTTGCGAGCGTCGCCGAGTTGATGTCCACGCAGAATGCACAGTGATTGATTTGGGAAACCCTGACCGTGACCAAAGAACGCAGGGTGGGAGAACAGGGGGACCGCCGCCGATCGAGGGCGCCGTAAAGTAGCGCCACGGCCGCAAAGACCCAGGGAGACCGCCCCCACAACAGGCCGGGATCGAGAACGCGGCCATATGTTCGCTTTTGCTTCCAGAAAAAAAGCCGGATGAACCACGGATAATCGGACAAATCCTTTGCCGGGATGACGGACATTCTCTGCTCCGAAAGTTGATGATCAAGGTTGCGACGCCCGGTCGCGACGCAGAGCGACCGGCAGAAGCGCGAGCAGGCCGAGGCCGACAAGGGCGCCGATCATGGACGGGCTCAAAAGTTCTTCCAGCCGCACTTCGCCGCTTGCATCGAATATTTTAGCCAGACCGGCGCCAAAGGCCGCGTAGATGATCGCTGATGGGATGACGCCGATCGAGGTCGCCGCCACATAGGATTTCAGGCGCATCCCCAGCGCCGACGCGGCCAGATTCACCGCCCAGAATGGAAACGCTGGCACGAGGCGGAGGAACAGCAGATAGCTGAAGGCGTCCTTGCGGAAACCTTTCGCCGTCCGGGAGAGCGTGGGGCCGGCGCGCTCGAACAGCATGTCGCCAAGAGCCGAGCGCGCGATGACGAAAAGCAGGGTCGCTCCCAATGTCGCGCCCACGACGGACAGCGTTACCCCAAAGGGGACGCCAAACAAAAATCCCCCGGTGAGCGTCATAATCGTCGAGCCTGGCAGGGAGAGAGCGACAATTGCGGCATAGACGGCGACGAAGACGACGCCAGAGAGAGGACCGTGAGATTGGACGAAAGCAACGAGCAATGCGCGATTGTCTCTTACCGCATCGAGCGTCAGGTGACGATCCAGGCGAAACGCGAAGGCTGTCGCGATAACGACGAGCAGAGCAAGAATAGGCGCGTATCGCGCGAATCTCATCCGAAAATCCTCAGGAAACGCACCAGCCTTCGTGTGCGTGGCGAGAACAGCGCCGGCGTATAGTAACTTCCCGCAGCGCGCTTCGAAATCTCGCTCAAGGTCGGATAGGGAGTGATGAGATTTGCAAGGGCGCTGATCTCGAGCCTCTGAGAGATCGCCAGCGCCCAGGGCATTATCAGCTCACCCGCATCGTGGCCGACCATTGTCGCGCCGAGAATGTGCCCGCGCTTTGTGGCGACGACTTTCAGAAAGCCGCGCGTGAGCCCTTCGGTTTGCGCCCGATCATTGTCCTTGAAATCCGCGCGCAGGATACGCACGGCGTCGCCATAGCGTTCTCTCCCCTCGCTTTCGCTCAGGCCCACCTGTGCGAGTTCGGGGCCGGTGTAGATAACCCTTGGGAACGCCGCTGGCCTGTTTCTCGCCGGCCATCTGAACAACGCGTTACGAAGGACGATCCCAGCGTGATAGCTCGCCATATGGGTGAATTGAGGCCCGCCGGCGGCGTCGCCGGCGACATAGATGCGCTTGTTCGTCGTGCGTAACCTGGCGTCGTTGTCGACGCCTTTCGCGCAATAGCGGACCCCGGCCGCTTCAAGGCCGAGCGTCTCGACGTTCGGCCTTCGGCCCGTGGCGACCAACAGATGTGAGCCAGCGATCCGCGTCTCTTCCCGATCTTGCAGAAAGACGGCGACGCCGCCCCGCTCCTTTTCGACCCGCGAAAGACGGACGCCTTCCAAAATAGCGACGCCGTCCGCGAGGAGCGACTGCCGCACGACATCGACGGCGTCTTTGTCTTCTCTCGGCAGTATGCGCGCCATCTCCACCAGCGTCGTCTTCGCGCCCAAACGGCGGTAGCCCTGCGCGAGTTCGCACCCCATCGGTCCGCCGCCGACGACGATCAGATGTTCCGGCAAAACCGCATTGTCGAAGATCGTGTCGCTCGTCAGAAAGGGGACGTCATCGAGGCCCGGAATATCGGGAATGGCGACGCGGCTGCCGGTGGCGATCACGAAGCGTCGGGCGCGGATGAGTTTCCCGTCGGCTTCGACCGTCCGATCGTCGATAAACCGGGCGCGCCCCTTTATCACCGTGCAACCGAGGTCGGTAAAACGCTCGACGGAATCATGCGGGGCGATAGAAGCGATCACGCCGCGGACATATGCATGGACAGCAGCAAAGTCGACGCGTGGCGCGCCGCCATCGACGCCGAACCGGGTAGCGTCGCCACAATTTTTCGCCGCCTTCGCGGCTGCCAGCAGCGATTTCGACGGGACGCAGCCCGAATTCAGGCAATCGCCGCCCATGCGGTTGGCTTCGATCAGCACCGTGCTCGCGCCCATCTGCGCCGCCCCGGCGGCGACGGAGAGACCAGCCGAGCCCGCGCCGATGACGCACAAGTCGCAATTGATCGTCTCAGACATCGGCGCTCGGCTGCGCACGACAGGAGGCGCCGCCGAGGACGCAAAAGCGGGCGCAGAAGACATGGTTGAGGCTGATGGGCCGAAGGGATTCGGCCAAGGTCGATCCCAGCTCGAAGTCTTCCGAATGAGGCAAAAGCGTGCAGGAGACGACCGTCGCGCGCTCCGAGCCTTTGCGCCTGACCACCATGCGAGAGGTCGCGCACATCATATCGTCGGGCTTTCTCCCCAATATGCTCCAGCAACCTTCGCTGATCTCGGGAACATCTTCGGCTGCGTCCATCTCCGGGAAAAGAACCAGCCGTTCTTCGGTCGCTCCAAACCCCACTCCAAGACGGTCGAAAAGCGACTGGAACCCTTTGCGCGCTTCGACTTCCGTCTCGCCCCACGCCAGGCGCGAGGCGATCGTCACGCTGAATTGGTTGGAAACGAGCCAGCGGATGCCCTCGATCGCCGGCTCCCAGCTATTCGGTCCCCGAATCCTTTCGTGGCCGTTCGGCTCGTAGTGGTCGAGCGACACTCTGATCGCGAAGCTCCCGGGATATTCTTGACGCAGGCGAAGCAGCGCCTCCTTCACGCGCTGCATGGGTTTCATGGCGTTGGTGAGTGCGATGACGCGATGGCCGGCGGCCAGGCTGTCCTCGATCATCTCCATTATGTCAGGATTCATGAACGGTTCGCCGCCCGTAAATCCGATCTCGATGCGCGCGCCCGGGAGGGCGAGGTCCTCGACTTCACGAAGGAAGGAAGCCGCGTCGGCGCGCGTCAAATAAACGAGGGCGTCATTTCGCGGAGAGGACTCGATATAGCATCCGTTGCAGGCGAGATTGCAGAGGGTGCCGGTATTGAACCACAAAGTCTGCAGGCGCTGGAAAGAGACGGCGGCCCGCCGCTCGCCTTTGGCGGTGACCTGGGGATCGGCAAATTTGGCGATGGGCCGCGGGAAGCCTTCCCGGGCGGGTTGTTGGTCGCCTGGCATTGATCACCCCGCCTCCCCATTCGCTGATTTCGCGCGTCTGATATGAAAGGTTTCACTCGACGGCGCCGAATCGTCGCGTCGACTGATTATAGAGCCCGATCGTCCCGGGCTCTCGGGGGAGCGTCGCCGACAATGAAATTGTCGATCATCATTCCTGTGCTGAACGCATCCCGAACCCTGGGACAAACAGTTGCGGCTCTGGCGCGGGGCCACGACGAAATTGTGATGGTAGACGGCGGCTCTACCGACGGCAGCGTGGCGTTGGCCGAGGCGCTCGGCGCCCGCGTCATCGCGGCCCCGAGGGGACGCGGCGCGCAGCTTCGCGCCGGAGCCGATGCGGCGCAGGGCGACTGGCTGTTGTTCGTTCACGCAGACACGATTCTGGAGGAGGGCTGGCGGGAAGCCGTCTCGCGCTTTTGCGCTGTGCCGGAAAACCGGGCGAAGGCGGCGGCGTTCCGCTTCGCGCTCGACGATCCGTCGCTGCAAGCGCGCCGGCTTGAAAGGATGGTCGCGTGGCGCGTTCGGAAGCTCGGCCTGCCCTATGGCGACCAGGGATTGCTCATCCACCGTGATTTCTATCGAGCGCTGGGGGGATTCGAGGCGCTGCCACTGATGGAGGATGTCGATCTCGTCCGCCGGATCGGTCGTGATCGACTTGCGGTCCTTCCTGTCTCCGCCCGCACGTCGGCGGCGCGCTGGCGCCGGGAGGGCTGGTTCAGACGCAGCGCGCGCAATCTGCTCTGTCTCTCGCTGTATTTTGCGGGCGTTCCGCCGCATATGATCAAACGCATCTACGGCTGACCATGGGCGTTCGCGCGCATCTCATCATCTTTACGCGCTGGCCGCAGTTCGGGGCGGGCAAGCGACGCCTCGCGGCGGACATTGGCCCCGTTGGCGCGTTGAGGGTCCAGAGGGTGCTGCTCGCAAACACCCTTCGCCGATTAGGGACCGACACACGCTGGCGGACCTGGCTTGCAGTGACGCCCGATCGTTCGGGCCCCTGGCCGATGCGCTTGCCGCTTTTGCCGCAAGGCGACGGCGATCTGGGGCGCCGCATGATGCGCGTCGCCAAAGCGCCTCCTCCAGGACCTGTAGTCATCATCGGCTCCGATATTCCAGGCGTCACACGGGAGGAAATCGCGCGCGCGTTCCGTCTCTTGGGAGATCGGGATGCGGTGTTTGGACCCGCAGCGGACGGAGGCTTCTGGGCGGTGGGGTTCCGACGCCGACCGCGTTTGGTCGATCCGTTTTCCGCCGTCAGATGGTCGACGCCCCATGCGCTTTCGGACAGCCTGGCGAAGCTGACAAAGGCGTCGGTGGGGATCATCGGCGTTCACGAGGACATCGATGACGCTGCTTCTCTTGCGCGCCAGAGCGACTATGGAAATTTTTTCGCGAAAAGGTAGCGGTTATCCACGCGACTTGCCGCGGGATATCGGCGGCGTCGAGTTCACAGCGGAAGGCCTTGGCTTCCGTCGGGCTGAGGAATGATCGGCTGGCTTGAGCGGTAGTTGATGACGATCTCCCCCAGTTACCGGCCCTGCGCGTCGGTCGCCAAGATATTGTATGCCCCCTGTACCATCCGTGTGCCCCGTGCCGACGCGGGCGACGTCCGTAGGGCTTACGCCCGCAGCGAACAGGGAAGGGGTGTCGGAAGCAGCCTTAGCGTTCGGGCATTAAAGGGGCTTTCGGATCCGGCGCGCCAATCTCGCTTACCGCGCCTATCAAGATGCTCCCGTGGAGAGATCCTCGCTCCCTCCTCCGCCATTCTTTCAATTTATCTACTGACGCAGTCACATCGACAACTCGCGCGGGATGTTCTGTCAAGCTCGGAAATGAGCCGCGCAAAGAATACGTTCTCGTTTTCGTTAAAGAAGAAGTGTCCTCCGGCGAACATGAGCAGCGCCGTCTGACCGAGCGTCTCCTCTCTCCAGGCGGAAAGGGCGTCCTCTTCAATCATATCGTCGCGCCCGCCCAAAACAACGATATCGAGAGAGAGTTTTTCGCGCTTCTTGAAGGAAAAGCTCGAACAAACGGCAAAATCGGCGGCGAGCGTATCCAACGCGAGTCGAAGCAGCTCCTTCGACTTAAAGAGCTCGGGGGGCGTGCCGTTCAAACGCACAAGCTCTCCGATAAGGTCTTCGTCGGTTTTAAGGCGCGCTAAGCGCTCGTCGCGGCGCCGAGAGGGCGCAGCGCTGCAAGTTGCATTGGCGGCGTCCAGGTTGGTCGCGGCTATTTGCATCGGCCCGATCTCACGGCGGCGGCGTTTACGCCCAATCCTTTTGGGCCACCTGGGAGCCGGCTCTACCGCAGCGGCGACCTCGGACGTTGGCGAGATGACGGCGTGATCGACTTCCTTGGCCGCGTCGATCATCAGGTGAAGATCCGCGGCCATCGCATCGAACCCGACGAAGTCGCCGCCTCTCTTCTGACCCATCCCGGAGTTGGGACCGCAACTGTCATTGCGCGCGCGGCCACGCCGGGCGTTTATCAACTCGTCGCTTATGTTGTCGCACAGGCCGACGCCATTGAGGTCGACGAACTGCGGCGCCATCTGCAGCAAACGCTTCCCGACTATATGATCCCGTCGGCTTTCGTCTTCCTCGACGCCCTACCGCTGACGCCCAACGGCAAGATCGACCGCAAGGCGTTGCCCGAACCCGACCTCGACGCGCTGGCGGCGCGCGCCTATGTCGCGCCGCGCACGCCCACCGAGGCGGCGCTGTGCCGCATCTGGGCAGACGTTCTTCGGCTCGAGCGGGTCGGCGTCTACGACAATTTCTTCGAACTCGGCGGACATTCGCTGCTGGCGATGACCCTGATCGAGAAGATGCGGCGTGAAGGATTGCGCAGCGATGTGCGCTCGCTCTTCGTCCAGCCGACGCCGGCTGGACTGGCCGTCGTCGTCGGACGGGAAAGCGCGATCGTCGTTCCGCCCAATCTCATTCCTGCTGGCTGCGACGCGATCACGCCCGGGATGCTAACGCTGGCGGATCTTACTCAAGCGGAGATCGACCGCATTGTCGCGGCGGTTCCGGGCGGCGCAACAAACGTGCAGGATATCTATCCGCTGACCCCGCTGCAGGGAGGTATACTCTTCCATCATCTCATGGCGACAAAGGGGGATCCATATCTATACCCAACTATCCTCGCCTTTAATAGCCGCGAACGTCTTGATGCGTTTTGCAACGCACTGCGGGCAGTCATCGCGCGCCACGACATATTGCGTACGGCGGTGATGTGGGACGGCTTGCGGGAGCCGATGCAAGTTGTGTGGCGGGAGGCTTCGCTTGCCGTGGAGGAAGTTAGCCTCGACTGGGCGGCGGGCGATGCTGCGCAACAACTGCTTGAGCGCTTCAGTCCTCGCCAATTTAGAGCCGATGTTCGTCAGGCGCCAATGATTCGTGTCTTCTGGGCAAAAGATGCGGCAAACGACCGAGTCGTATTGCAATTGCTTGTCCACCACTTGGTCCTGGATCATGCGGCTCAGGAATTCCTGCTTGGCGAGATCGCAGCCTATGTAGTGGGCCGGCCGACGAACTGGCGCCTCCGATTCCCTTCCGCAATTTTGTTGCGCAGGCCCGGCTGGGGGTGAGTCAGGCGGAGCATGAAGCGTTTTTCAATGCGATGCTTGGCGACGTGACGGAACCGACCACGCCGTTCGGGTTATTGGACGTGCGGGGCGACGGCTCTGGCGTCGCGGAGGCCGAGCTCGACCTCGATCCGCGTCTCTCGAGACGCCTTCGCGGGGCAGCGCGTCTGCTTGGGGTGAGCCTTGCGAGCCTGTGGCATCTGGCCTTTGCGCAAGTGCTGGCGCGCGTTTCGGGGCGCAACGACGTGGTGTTCGGCACGGTTCTGTTCGGCCGCATGCACGGCGGCGCAGGCGCGGACCGGGCGATTGGGATGTTCCTCAACACGCTGCCGATCCGCGTGCGGGTCGGACAGGAGAGCGTCGAGGAAAGCGCACGCGGCATGCATGATCGCCTGACAGCTTTGCTGCGGCACGAGCACGCGTCTTTGGCGTTGGCGCAGCGTTGCAGCGGCATCGAAGCGCCGGCTCCCTTGTTCTCGGCCTTGCTAAACTATCGCCACAGCGCGCATGAGGGAGCGTCTGTGCTCGCCTCGCAGGGGTTGGAAGGTGCTACCGAACTTTATTGGGACGAGCGAACCAACTATCCGTTTGATGTTTCGGTCGACGATTTTGGCGACGGTTTCGGTTTGAA
The DNA here is from genome assembly GCF_027925385.1 of Methylocystis iwaonis. Taxonomy (NCBI): domain Bacteria; kingdom Pseudomonadati; phylum Pseudomonadota; class Alphaproteobacteria; order Hyphomicrobiales; family Methylocystaceae; genus Methylocystis; species Methylocystis iwaonis. Next base: position 62,914 of record NZ_AP027142.1, on the reverse strand, counting down.
TGTCCAGACTCGATGCTCGGTCGATCCCAATGCCGTCTGCTCCTATATCCAGGCCGCGCTTACAGGCCTTGTCACGGCTCTTGAAACGGCGCCCGAGACGCCGGCGCTGACAATCGATGTGCTGAGCGAAGCGGAGCGCCATAAACTTCTCGTCGAATGGAATGATACGGCGGCAGATTATCCGAAGGATGGTTGCATTCACGAACTGTTCGAGGCGCAGGCGGCGAAAACACCTGAAGCTGTCGCGGTCGTGTTCGAGGAGCAAAGTCTGACTTATGGCGAATTGAACGCCCGAGCCAATCAACTGGCGCATCATTTACGTCGCCTTGGCGTTGGCCCCGAGACGCTGGTTGGCGTGTCCATGACGCCATCAGCCGACTTCGTTATCGCAATTCTTGGTATCCTCAAGGCCGATGGCGGATACGTTCCAATCGACCCATCGTACCCTTTAGAGCGTACCAGATACATATTGAAGGACGCCAACCTAAAGTTGGTTCTGGCCTCGGAAGAGGTTGCCGGCAGCCTCGCCCATTTGCCAGATCCAAATGTCGCCATAGGAATCGATTCACTTCAGCTTGAGTCACTTCCAAGATCGGCGCCGCCGCGGCGGGCAAACGGACAAAATACGGCCTACGTGATTTATACGTCAGGTTCCACTGGGCGCGCTAAGGGGGTGCCGATTTCACATAGCAATGTTGTTGCGTCCACGTCTTCCCGTGCTCATTATTACGGCGCTTCTGTTCAAAACTTTCTGCTGATGTCGTCATTCGCCTTCGACAGCTCCGTCGCGGGACTATTCGGAACGCTTTGTCAAGGCGGAGCGCTGCATATCACTTCGGAAGAGAGACGCCGTGATCCGCGCGGAATTGCGCAATTGGTAGCCGAGCGACAGATAACGCATTTGCTATGTCTTCCTTCTTTGTTCTCCGCATTTTTGGAAGCTCTCGAGCCTCATAGCGGTTCTAGTTTGCAAGTCTGCATCGTTGCTGGCGAGGAGTGCAAAAGCGATCTGGTGTTCCGGCATTTTAGTGAGCTCGCGCATGTCAGGCTTTACAATGAATATGGACCGACCGAGTGCTCCGTTTGGAGTACGGTACACCAATGTGAGAGCCCGGAGGAAAAGACGGTTTCCGTTCCGATTGGCCGCCCGATATCGAACACGCAAATATATCTTCTTGACGGGTCTCTTGAGCTTGTTCCGGTTGGCGTTTCTGGAGAGCTCTACATTGGCGGGGCGGGTCTCGCGCGTGGCTATCTTGACCGGGCCGATCTCACGGCGGAACGATTTGTCCCCAATCCGTTTGGTTCTCCCGGGCAGCGACTTTATCGCACGGGCGATCTGGCGCGCTACCGTCAGGACGGGAACATCGAATACCTTGGCCGCACCGATCATCAGGTGAAGATCCGTGGCTTCCGGATTGAGCTTGGCGAGATCGAGGCCGCGTTGGGGCGCCTGGAAGCGGTGCGTGAAGCGGTGGCGCTGGCGCGGGAGGATTCGCCGGGCGACAAGCGGATTGTGGCTTATATTGTCGGCAGAGGTGGGGCGGAACCGAACATTGAGCAGCTACGCGGGTCGCTGATGAGCGATCTGCCCGACTATATGATCCCGTCGGCTTTTATGTTTCTCGAAGCGTTGCCGCTGACGCCCAATGGCAAGGTCGACCGCAAGGCGCTGCCCGCGCCGAATTTCGATGCGCAGGGGACGCGCGCCTATGTCGCGCCACGAACCACCACGGAGTGGCTGCTCCTAAAGGAATTCAAGAATGTTCTTGGCCTGGAATCAATAGGAGTCGATGACAACTTCTTCGAACTCGGCGGGCATTCGCTGACAGCAATAAAGCTGATCGATGGAATTCGGCGCAAGATCAGCGGAGACTTGCCCACGATGGCGATCTTTCAAGCGCCAACGGCGAGAAAGCTTGCGGAGATGATCTCCGGTCATCAAAACGATAATCGATCTCTCGTCGTTCCGCTGTGTAAGGGGGGAGGAAATCCGCCGATCTATTGCATTCACCCTGCGGGAGGGTCGCCAATTCGTTATCAGGCGTTCGCGGATTCGCTGCAGGGGCTCGCACCGGTTAACGGCATTCAATCGCGTCGCATATTTGATGATCGACATATCGACGAATCGCTTGAGAAAATGGCTGAATGCTATGTTCGCCAGATTCGTGACCATCAGCCTCAAGGACCTTATTTTCTACTGGGCTGGAGCAGCGCTGGCGTTACAGCAGTTGCAATCGCGGAGAAGTTGGAAGCGCTCGGCAAAAAAGTTGCTTTCGTGGGGGTAATCGATTCGTTTCTTGATTTCCCTAGCTTTGGCGATGGTGTCGATATTGCAAACGGTCCGACCGCCGTTCTGGACGGTTTTAGAGAATTTGCTATATTGGAAGGTAAGAATCCGGATGAACTTTTGACGGACGAAGATCGCAAGCATCTCTTGGCTATGTCTGATCGGTTATCGGCCAAGGAACAAGTCCGATACATCGCGGTCTGGGGTCAAGAGCGGGGCTACTGGCAAGGGGTATCCAGCGAGTTAATTGACTTCATTTACACGGATACCGTGAACGCCATCAGAATGATTTGCGAACACGATCTAAAAAAAATTCGGGCGCCCATCCATTATTGGGCAGCACAGCAGTCGCTTAAGGCCGACGAAGCGACAAAATCCGAGTGGTCTCAGATTACGCAAAGCGGTCTGAAATTTCAGATCGTAGCCGGCGACCATACCTCGATCGTGTCGGACCCGATCTTGCATGCGCAAATTCGAGATACATTGACCGCCATCTGGCGTGGCCACGCGGCCGACGCCTCATCGGCGAAACATGAAGCAATGCTGGAATGATTTGATACGCGGCCGAGTAACAATTTTGCAACAGTGTGGCAGTTCGGTTCGGCAGTGCTCGATTCAATTCTTGAACTTTACCGTAGCTTCGACGACGATTTCATCGTCGGAGCCTCGGGTGAATCTCACTTCCCAGATTCGATCACAGGGGTAGGAAAGGTGGCATCCAAGACGATTCGGGCCCGTGGGCTGGCTGGGAACTGGACCAGTCGGCTCGCCGTCGCCGCGGCTGCTTGGCTGTTCGTTCTGCAGGCGCTTGCCGGATTGTGCTTCTCGCATCTTCCTGCAGGCTCGGCGCACGCTCAGATTGACTCGTCGTTGTCACAACCCTTGTCAAACTGCTCGGCGATTGACATTGCAGATAAATCGACGCCTCCAGCAGGTAGCCAAATTGCGCTATGCTGTGTTTTTCATCATGGCGGCGATGACCAATTTTTGCCTCCCACCCGCGCGAAACGGATTGACGACCAAGCCTATTCAAATAATCAGCCTGCCGTTCCCAGAATCTTTGACGATACTCGTATCGCTGACGTTGAGCGTACTGGCTGGCTGAGTTCCTGGTCCGCGCTGGCCCCTCCTCGTACCTCCTGACTCTCATCGCCGTTCGAGGCCGTGCGTCTCGCTCCCATTGAGATATTAGCGGCTCAAACGCCGCATCAGGAATATGGCTATGCTTCTCAGTGTCTTCACGCGCGGCGTTTCCGCCGGCGCGCTCACTCTTGCGTTCTCCACCTGGGCCGTCGCCCAGCAGTCCCTGCCCACGATCGACGTGGGCGGCCAGCGACGTGCGGCGGCTGCGCGCACGCCAGCGCACCGCGGCCAAGCTGCTTCGGTCGGTTCGGTCGGGCAGCCTTCGACGGCAGTTCCGCTCAATACGTCCGGCCTGCGGCTCGAGCCGAAAACGCCGACCGAGGCCTATATCGTTCGCAATGCCGATTCGGCGACCAAGATGGACGTTCCGATCAAGGAGATTCCTCAATCGATCGAAGTGATCCCCAGGCAGGTGCTGGTCGATCAACAGGTGACAAACCTCAAGGACGCGGTCAGCAATGCCAGCGGCGTGCTCTCGAACAATCTCGAGGGCCTCGGCGCGCAGTTCCATATACGTGGATTCAGGCAGAACTTCATATTCAGAAATGCGCTGTCCTTGTCGCAATTTACCAGTATGCCAATGCTTGTGGACACCGCCAATGTCGAGCGCGTCGAGGTGCTCAAGGGCCCCTCGTCGATACTTTTCGGCAGAGCGGATCCTGGCGGCGTCATCAATATCGTCACCAAGCAGCCGCTTGATGAGCCGCTCTATCGCGTCGACCAGCAGGTCGGCTCCTATGATCACTACAGAACTCAGTGGGATGTCTCGGCGCCCATCGCCGAGGTTCCCGGCCTCGCCTACCGGGTGTCGGGCGCTTATCAGAATAATGGCTCGTTTCGCCAGTTTCAGGGTGGACGCAGTGCGTTTCTCGCCCCGGTCGTGCGTTATAGCCCGTCGGCCTGGACAGAGTTCACGGCCGAGGCCGAACTCCTGACCTCCAGGATACAGCAGGATCTCGGACTTCCGAGCGGCTCGCTTTTTGGCCCCCTGATCGCGCCACTCCCGCACACGCGTTCGTTCCAGGAGGCGAACGACCCGAAGGACACTTTCGATCGATATCTCGTCAGCTATAACTTCCGACAGAATCTCAACGAAGACTGGAAGGTGACCAATCGTTTTCTCTATCAGGACAGTCGCTCTGCCTCGAACATGTTGTCGAACGCGGGCTTTGGCCAGTTTGCTTACGACACGAGCTTCAACCCCGAGCAGTTTTTTCAGATGAACAGGCAAACGCAGTTTCAGGACTTTAAAAGGTACAATCTTTCGACAAATATCGACCTCAGCGGCAAGTTCGAGGCGCTCGGCGCCAAGCACAATTTTCTGTTCGGGCTGGATTACGCGAATCTAGGTTACGACTATGTCTATAATTTTGGGTTCGATAATTATCCGATCAACATCTACGCCCCCGTTTACGGAACCGTGCCGAACTCGGCGTTCTATGACTCCGTCATCGGGCGCGGCTACAAGTCCAGCTCCTCGGTCGTGGCGCGTCAGAAAGGAATGTACGTTCAGGATTATATTACCTTCGACCGGCTGCATCTGATGATCGGCGCGCGCTACGACATCGCCGACCTAACGAGAGGCAAGTCGCGATCCAACTTCGGCCTGTTCCCGGTTCTGGCGTCCGACAAGGAACTGGCGATCGCGGCTCGCCTTCGTCAGCCAACCACCATCTCTACCGGCTGGAGCCCGCGCGTCGGCGTCGTCTTCGACATTCTGCCCGAACTCAGCGCCTACGCCAGCTATTCCAGATCTTTCGGCCCACAGGCTGCTTTCGACGCCAAAAGCGTCGCCCTCCCACCGGAGCGTGCCCTGCAATGGGAAGTCGGATTCAAGGCGCAGCCGCTTCCCGGCCTGCTCGCCACGCTTGCATTCTACCAGATCACGAAATCCAACGTCGCGACTGCGCTATTCGGAACAGTTGGAGTGTCGCAGCTTGCAGGTCTGCAGCGCAGCCGCGGCGTCGAGTTCGATTTGATCGGCGCGCTGACGGATCGCATGACGGTCATCGCCAACTACGCCTATATTAACGCGAAGGTGATAGACGACAATGCGCCGAACCGGCTGAATCCATTCGGTCTCCTTGATAGTGCGGTGTTCGGCGCACAGGGCGGCTTTCTCGGCAACCATCTCGAATTCGCGCCTCGTCACAGCGGCAAGCTGTTTCTCACTTACGACTTCGGGGACAACGGTCTTGGCTTTCGCGCCGGCGGCGGCGTGACCGCCTCCTCCAATTGGTGGGGCGATCTCGAGAATACATTCGTTATGCCCGGTTTTGCGCGGCTCGACGGATTCGCCAGCTACACGGCGGAACTCTACGGACACAGGGTAACGGCGCAGCTCAACCTGCAAAACATCAACAATGTGCGTTACTTCGACGCCGTCGACGATACGTTCAACTACAACGCGGCGCCCAAATTCAGGATTCCCGCTCGTCCGTTCACGGCAGTGGGAGCGCTGAGCTTCAAATGGTGAGCGCGAACCTTCGCGACCTCAGGCCGTCCCGAAACGGGGCGGCCTCTTAGCCCTTCTCGTATCGAGGAGCCTTTTGATGTTGACGCGCGCGTTCTGGGTCTGGCTTCACCGCTGGGCGGGCCTCGTGATGGCTGGCTTTCTCATCGTCGTCGGGCTGACGGGAAGCCTGCTGGCGTTTTGGCTCGAAATTAATCATTGGCTGACGCCGGAGATGTATCCGGGCGATCGGCCCGGGATCACGCTCGACGCCGCGACGTTGGCGCGCCGCGCCGAGGCGATCGTTCCGCAGGCGCAAACGAAGACCGTATATCTCGGCTATCCCGGCTCGGTGATGATCGGCATGGAGGCGCGTGAGGGCGCCGCGCCGCTCGATTTTGACTACATCCATCTCGATCCGATCGACGGACATGAACGCGGGCGCGCGGCATGGCATGGACTGCCGAAGACGAAGACCGACATCATGCCCTTCGTCTACGCCCTACACATGTATCTGGCGATGAGCGGGATCGGCGACTGGATACTTGGCGTTGTCGCGTTCTTATGGACGATCGACTGCTTCGTCGGGTTCTACCTGACGCTGCCGACGCCGACCGGCCATTCGCGCAAAGGGTTTCTCGCGCGCTGGAAGCCGGCCTGGCTCATTAAGTGGCGCGGCTCCTCAGCCTACCGCGTCAATTTCGATCTCCACCGCGCCTTCGGACTTTGGCTCTGGGTCATGCTGCTGATATTCGCCTGGTCCAGTGTCTATTTGGATCTCAATTACGTTTACACGCGCGTGACGCAATTCGTGCTCGATTATGAGCAGCCGATGTGGGCGCGGAGTGACGTCAAGCCGCCGGCGCCGTCGGGCCGGGAGCCGATGTCATGGGACGAGGCGCTGGCGACGGGAGAGCGCCTGATGGCGACCGAGGCCACCAAGCGCGGCTTAACGATCGAACGCGTTCTCGCGCTATACAATTCCAAGCAGCTCGGCGGCTGGGAGTATCGCGTGCGCTCGTCAAGAGACATCGGCGACAAATACGGATCGACGTCGGTTTATTTCGACGCCTTCGACGGAAAGTTGCTCGGCGTCAAAATCCCTACGGGAGAGCAGAGCGGGACGACGGTGACGACGTGGCTCGTACAGCTTCACACCGCAAATCTGTTCGGCATGCCTTACAAGATTTTTGTCTGCGCCCTCGGCCTCGCCATAACGACGCTGTCCGGCACGGGCGTTTACATCTGGTGGCGGAAGCGGCGCGCGCGGAAGCGCCACGTAACTGGAGCTACGCTTGCGGGTGTGCCGGCGAGCAGGAGTCCCGCTGAGTATTTCAGGCTTTTACGCTAAGGAGGAATTTATGCACTCCCGCAATATCGATATGCAACTGCTCCGCCGCAGAATTTCGCGCGCCCGGCGCGTTTTGGCCTATGCGCGCGCGCCGCTTATCGCGTTTCTGCGCGACCGGCTCGTTTCCCTTTCGACGCCGCCGCGATTGATGCTTTCGCGGCGTCATCGGCGGCAGACCGGATCATGAACTGATGTGCCGTTTCACGATCGAGGGGGACGGGCAAGGACGCTCCTTCGTCGTGCCGCTGAGCCAGCTCTCTTTAGGCCGGGACAATCAGTTTTCAAATGCGCTCTCGCGTGAGTCTCGAATAGATTACCGACAACGATCGGAGCGCGCGACCGGGGTACGGCGGCAAGGATCACGCGCGTGATTTGTCGTATACTGGCGTTTACTGGAGTTTCTTTCCAATGAGGATTGACGCAAAGGGAAAGAAGATTTCGATCGTCGGCGCGCTCGTATTTTCTGCGGTGGTTTTGTGCCTGACTCTCTGGTGGTCTTTCGGGAGCGGAAACGCCGACGCGACACGCCTCTACCAAACGCAACTCCTTGGCCGCGGCGTCGTCGAGCGGAGCGTTACGGCGTCTGGCGCGGTCAAAGCGCTGGTGACGGTCGAGGTGGGTTCGCAAGTTTCCGGGCCGATCACGGAGATGAAGGTCGATTTTAACAGCAAAGTGAAACAGGGCGATCTCATCGCCGTGATCGATCGCGCGCCATTCGACGCGAAAGTGCAGGCCGCCTCGGCTAATCTCGCGATTGCCAGGGCGGATGTCTTGCGGCGAGAGGCGGCGATGGCGAAGCTGCAAAAGCAGCTCGGTCTGCTCGATCGCAATGTCGGGCGCTACAGCGCGCTGGCGTCGGCCGCGGGCGTCTCCCGCCAGCAGCTCGATCAGGCGCAAACGGAGAGCGGCGCCACGCGCCATGAACTCAGCGCGGCGCAAGCTGACCTTGAGTCGGCGAAAGCGACTGTCGCGCTGCGGCAGGCGGAATGCGATCAAGCGCAGATCAATTTCGATCGCACTTTGATCAAATCGCCAATCAACGGCGTGGTGATCGACCGAAGGATGCAGCGCGGGCAGACCGTGACGGCGGAGTATCAGACGCCCGTATTGTTTCAGATCGCACAGGATCTGTCGCAAATACAGATTCTGGCGCAGGTCGACGAGGCGGATGTCGGCGCCATCCGCGTTGGCGATGAGATCATGTCGCTTCTTTCGTCGCTCAACGAAGAAGGGCTGACGCTGGTCGTCATCACCCACGAGCCTGATATCGCGGCCTATGCCGATCGGCTACTGCGCTTTTGCGACGGCGAGATTGTCGAAGACGTGTGTCAGCGTCGCAGCGGCGCGCGTGCGAAGGAGCCAACGGCGTGACGCTTCAGACGCTTTTTCGAGAAGCGATCAACGCGCTTCGATTGAATCTGCTACGCAGCGCGTTGACGGCGTTCGGCGTCATCATCGGCGTCGGCGGTCTCGTCGTGATGAGCGCGGCGAATTCGGGCGCGAACAAGCTCGTCGAGCGCCAGATCGCCGATCAGGGCACGGATGCGCTCGTCGCTCGCGCGGCCAAGGTGGAGAATGCGCTCCGGCGCGGCGCGGTGGTCGTCCTAACCGACCAGGACGCGAATGCGGTCCGTGAACTGGTCCCGAACATACAATATCTGTCGCGCGAGGTTTACAGTAAAGTGACGCTTGTCGCGGGAAACTCTAGCTGGATCACCGAATATTGGGGAGTCGACGCGTCATACGAGCAGGTTTGGGGCGTCAAGCTTTCCGAGGGGCGGTTTTTCGACGAGGCCGAGGCGCGTTCCGGCGCAAAGGTCATCGTCATCGGCGCGACAGTTGCAAGAAAGCTGTTCGGAACTGCGTCTCCGCTGGATCAGACAGTCCGCCTGGTCACTATACCGGTCCGTATCATCGGCGTGCGCAGGAAGCGCGGCTCCTTCGGTGGCGTCGATGAGGATAATTTCATCATTCTTCCGATCAAGACGGCGCGCGCGCATATCCCAAACTCGGAAATGTCGACCGCTCGGCAACTCAGCCTGATCGATATGAAAGTTTCTCCAGGCGCCAACCGCGAGAAGGTCAAACAGGACGTTCTCGCGCTTCTGCGCGAGCGCAAGCATTTGCGCGGCGCGCAGGAGGACAAGCTCGATGTGATCGACCTCACGCAGATGGTTGAGTTGCTGAACACGACGCAATCCACGCTGAACCGGCTTCTCCTCGCGACGGCGGCGATCCTGCTTCTCGTCGGCGGGGTCGGGATCATGAATATCATGCTCGTGTCGGTCACCGAGCGCACGCGGGAAATCGGACTTCGCATGGCGATCGGCGCGCGCCGGCGCGACATACTCCGGCAGTTTCTGGCCGAAGCCGTCACGCTGTCCGTTGTTGCGGGACTGATCGGTCTCATGATCGGCCTCGCGGGAAGCGTTCTCGTGGCGCGCCTCGTGGACTGGCCGCTCATTATCCCGCCATTGGGCGCAGCGGCGGCCACTCTGGTTTCTGTCAGCGTCGGGATCATATTCGGCTACCTACCCGCGCGCCGCGGGGCGGGATTGAATCCAATCGACGCTTTGAGGAGGAAGTAACGCCTTGCGATTTTCCAGCGGCGGCAAGCAGCGACGGCGCGGCGCGCTCGCAAAGGAGCCGACGGCATGACTCCGCGCACGCTCCTGCAGGAGGCGGCCACGGCGCTTCGCTCGAATCTGCTGCGCAGCGCCCTGACGGCGATCGGGGTCATCATCGGCGTCAGCGGCCTCGTCGTCATGAGCGCGGCCAATGCGGGCGCGAATAAACTCGTCGAGCGGCAGATCGCCAGCGCGGGCACGGATGTGCTTTTCGTATTCACGACCAAGGTGGAGAATGCGCTCCGGCGCGGCGTGGCGGTTGTTCTAACCGATCAGGACGCTAATGCGATTCGTGAGGTCATCCCCAACCTGCAATATCTGTCGCGAGAAATAAACGGCGGCGTCACCGTGGTCGCCGGCGATAAGAGCTGGAACACCAAATATTATGCCGTCGAGGCGACCTATCAGACGGTTTTCGGCGTCAAACTCCTCGAGGGCCAATTCTTCGACGACGAAGAGGTTCGCGCCGGCGCGAAAGTGGTCGTTCTTGGAGCGACCGTCAAAGAAAAATTGTTCGGGGACGAGTCGCCGCTGAATCAGACCGTGCGCCTCGGCGCCGCTCCGGTTCGCATCATCGGCGTGCGGACGAGGCTCGGTTCGATGGGCGGCGAGAATATGGACAATTACATCTATCTTCCGATCACGACGGCGCGCGCGCATCTGCCGAATTCCGCATTGTCGAGCCCCCGGCAAATCAGCTCCATCGACATGAAAGTCAGGCCCGGCGCCGACCGCGAGAAGGTCAAAGAGGAGGTTCTTGCGCTATTACGCGAGCGCAAACATCTCGTCGGCGCTCAGGAGGACAAGCTCAACGTCTTCGACTCGACCCGATTTGTCGAGCTGCTGAACACGACGCAAACCTCTCTAACCTGGCTTCTCTCGCGGCCGCCGCGATCTCGCTCTTCGTCGGTGGCGTCGGGATCATGAACATGATGCTTGTCTCCGTCACCGAGCGCACGCAGGAAATCGGGCTGCGCATGGCGATCGGCGCGCGCAAGCGCGATATCCTCCTGCAGTTTCTCGTCGAGGCCGTCACGCTATGCGTCCTCGCGGGGATCATCGGTCTTGGTATCGGCCTCGCGGGAAGCGCGCTCGTCGCGCTCCTGGTGGACTGGCCGCTCATTGTCCCTCCGGTGAGCGTCGTGGCGGCTCTGTTGGTCTCCGTCGGCGTCGGCGTGCTCTTCGGCTATCTCCCGGCGCGTCGGGCGGCGGGATTGAATCCGATCGACGCGCTGAGGTGGGAGTAGACTATGAGATTGCGGCTTCCCACGCTGCTGGTCGCGATGCTGTCGGCGTTCGCCGGAAGCGGCTGCAATCTCGACTGGGAGAAGCCGGGTCTTGGCGCGCCGCCGCCCGAACGATTTCGCGCAGCCAGACCACGTTCCGCGCCGCCGCTGCGCGCTGCGCGCGACTTCGCGGCGCTCTTCCGATCAAGGGAACTGACCGGATTCGTCGACCAGGCGCTCGATCAAAATCTCGACATCGGCGCGGCGGTCGCCCGGATAGAGCAGGCCGACGCGCAGGCGAGGGTGTCGAGCGCGGCGCTGCGGCCGTCTCTATCGGTGAATAACATCGCCCAGACGAACCGCACCCCGGGAACGGTCCTGGTCCCCACATCCGGCGCGGGTGGACTGACGCCCGCGAGTTCCGACGTCCTCGCCACTTCTGATTTCCAGGCTGTCAGCTTCGGCTTCTTTCAGCTTGGTCTGACCGCAAGCTATGAGATCGATTTTTGGGGCAAGATTCAGGACGCTTCCAGCGCCGCGCGGCTTCTCGCCAACGCCAGCCGCTTCGACCGCGACGTCGTGGAAATTACGACGATCGCCGCGGTGCTGAACGCCTATTTTCAGACTCTGGCGGCGCGCGACCGTCTCCGCATCGCCCGCGACAATGTCCTGATCGCAACCGAGGTGTTCGAGACGATCAAGCTGCGGTTCGGCGTCGGCACGGCGACGGGGATGGACGTCGCGCAGCAGCAGGCGATCCTCGCGGATCAACGCGCCTCGATTCCGCCGCTCGAGCAAAATTTGCAGCAGACGGAAAACCTCCTTGCGGTGCTGCTCGGCCGCGCGCCCGAGGACTTGCTGCTCGAGGGCGGATCGCTGGCGAAGCTCGCTGTTCCGGCTGTCGCGCCCGGCTTGCCGTCGGAAGTGTTGCTGCGCCGTCCGGATATTGCGCTGGCGGAAGCAAGACTCGCCTCGCAGGAATTTTCCGTGCTTCGCGCGCGCGCCGCGTTTTTTCCTTCGATCACTCTCACCGGACTCTATGGCTTGCAAAGCGCGCTTCTGAAAAACGTGCTGCGGCCCGAGGCCGTCGCCTGGCAATTCGGGTCGGAACTGGCGCAACCTCTATTCGACGGCTACGCCTTGCAGGGACAATATGAGTTGCAGAAAGGCAGATATCAGGAGCTCGCGACCCTTTACCGCAAGCAGATTCTCTCAGCCTTGACGGATGTCGAGAACGCGCTCGTCGCCGCGCGCGAGACGGAGCGTCAGGTAATGCTGCAGGCCGATTCAGTCACGGCCTGGCGCCGCGCCTATGCAACAGCGTTGGCGCGGCTGCGCGAGGGGACCATCGACACCGTCACGCTCGCCATAACGCAGACCTCGCTCTTCCAGAGCCAGGATCGCCTTGCGCAGGCACGTCTGGCGCGCTTCCGGGCTGCGACCGGCGTCTATCAGGCGCTGGGCGGCGGTTGGTCGCCAACAACCCGCGACGTCGAAATCGCGCAGGCGAACGCAGTCTACGAAGCCGAAAAGGGACCCTGGCCGTAGTCTCTCCTCGTCGCCGCCGCACCCTCGGCAGGCTTGTGTCGGACGCCGAGCGGCCAGGAAGCCAAACTGGCAGGCATTGTGGAGCGGACCGGCGCCTGCGGGAACGACCGCGCCGGTTCTCGATCCGGATGGAGGAAAGTCCCCGCCTATCGGCCTCATCCTTCATCTCGTCGCCCAGAAGCATTCCTGAGGCACGCCAACCAAGTCACATGCGCCCAGCGGTTCTTCACACGGCGCCGTGGGACGAAGGAGGCGATCGAAAGGATTGTTTTCGGCCGCGAGCCTGAGAGGCTTGCCGCGGTCATGAGCGCCGAGGAAGTCGTGCGCTTCCTGGAAGCGGTTGACGGACTACGCAACCGCGTCGCGCGGGCGACCGCTTATGTGGCAGGTTTGCGTGTCAGAGAAATCACGCGTCTGAAGGTCGCCTCGATCGACAGCACGCGGATGTTGATCGACGTCGAGATCGTTAAAGGCGGCCAGGGGCGCGTGACGTGGTGTGAAATGGACCCGCGGTTGCGTTCTAGCCTATTTGGAGATAGGAAAGATTTGGTTGAGGACTGCGCGGCGGCATTCTCTCATGTTTCGTACGATTTTCATTGTGTTTCTGGTATTGGCCCAGTCTGCTTTTTTGGGGCTGGGGTCTGCCAATCCGTTCGTAGCTCGTAACGAGCAGGGTATTCAGGACGTAATATGCTCTACCAGCAATCTAAAAGAGCCGCTGTTGGCTTCCGACAGCGCATGCCGATTTGATGGCGTTTGTTGCCTTACCTCTTGTTCGTGCTCATCACTTTTCCAAGGTCCGATCTCGCGCGGGTTCACGACGCGCACGCAGCTTGAAGCGCGCACGCATACGCTAAATGCGTCACTCCCTATTGGGCGCTATTATTCGAGTTCATCGCCTCACCAACCCCGCGCGCCGCCCGTCCAATCCTAACATTGCATTTTTTCATATCTGCACCATCAGCGCCTGATCACTCGCGATTTCGATGCGGATCGTCTCGCGGTGGTGTTCTTCATTCGCTTGTCCCGCACGATCGTGCTGGCGAATGTAGTTCTGCGCCCACGGTTCTGAAGCGGTCCTCGGCGACGATGGATTGAGTCGGAACTGAACTTGGTGCAGCAGATCGGCTTTTTAACTGTTTTTAGCGCTCCAAATTTATGGGAGGCTTGAATGCGGCTCTCTAATGCGGCGATTGAAACCCTGTTTCGAGTTGAACATAAATCTCTGTGTCGAGTAACTCGGCGGAAAATGAACCACCAGGACTCGGAAGACGTTGCGCAAGAGGCGTTCCTCCGCTTACTCGAAATGGAACGGCGCGAGACCGTAGCCGACCCACGTAGTTATCTTTTTCGTATTGGGTTGAATATCGCTGTTGACTGGTTGCGCAAGGCGCGAACACGCGCCGCTTTTCTGGTGGAAGCCGATGGGGTTGACGAATGCTCTACAATTAATATGACGAGCGACACACCCTTCGACGATTGGCTCGCGCTTAACGCCGTTCTCACGGAATTGTCCCGACTTTCTGGTCGTTGTCGCGATATTTTTCTTCTCAGTCGGGTCTACGAACTAGACAATGCCGAAATCGCAGCGAAATTGGGAATTTCCGTCAGGACGGTGAACAGGGACATTGGTTTGGCGACTAAACACCTCTATTCGGTCCTTGACGGGCCCGCGACGCAGAAGAAAAACTCAAATCTCAGTCCAATCCTACAACAGAAGTTCGTATTCGTAGTGGAGGCTATTGGAAACTGGGATCGAAATATCGAACGGCGCAATCGGTGTGGCGCATTGCGGTATGCGAGATCACAACGACGAAATGATCAAGCTTGGATAACGTCAAATTGTTTGGGTCAGCGAGAAAGAGCAGCGGACGTCTTGTGATTTTTTTGTAGGTGATGACCGCGAAAAGGATGCGGTACAAGCTGGACTTGTCCTGAAAGGCGCCCATCATGTGGCGGGTTCTTCGGCGCGCTTCGCGGAACCGCCCGTTCGATGGCGTTCGTGGTTCGCATTCGCTTTCCCTTTTGCGGCGAGGTTGAAATAAGCGGCGGTGAAGGCGGTCATGCCGACGTCGATCGAATTTGCGACGGCGGCGACGGGCAATTGAGCGGCGGCGTCGAAGTATTCAATTTGAACCTTCAAACCTTCGTCCTCGAAGAAGCCTTTGTCGGACGCGACAAAAAACGGCGCGGCGCTATTCAGACGCATAGTTCCGAGGCGCAGCACGGAAGATTCCGACCGTGCGACGCCGGGCAGGGCGAGAGCGGACGCGACGACCGCTCGATTGAAATATCGACGACAAATCATCACGCGCTCCCTCGCGACTGGGAACGAACTATCGCGAAGAAAATCCTCATCGCAATCTCTGTTTTATTTATGTGTTGCATAGTCGCGACTTATGGAAATTCATTCTCTGTTTCGGTGGCTGCAAGGTCGTGTGGACCGCGCGATGCAAAGCTCGCGGCTTGCGCCTTAGCCGCGAAAGGTTTCTCGCGTATTGGACAAAACATAGACGGCAAATGCCTTCGAAAATGGTCCAGGCTCGCCGCAACGCCAAAGTCAGGCATGATCGCGTAACCTCGCGACGCTTTCTTGCCGCCTCTCATCGATTACCGCGTCGGCGCCGTCCTGCGAGATGGTCCTGCTGCTCATGGCGAAAGGCGCGAGCTGCGTCGGCAAGGCCATGCTGACGCCCTAAAAGGAGAGAAGCCTTATGGAAGACGTATTCGCGTCGGCGTTGCGGGCATATCCGGCCATGCCGGCGGTCTGAGGAGGGCGCGAAGCGTCCGTCTCGACGAGGCCGCCTCGGAAGTTTGTCAACGAACTGAGAGCCGGTCAGGCGGGCTTTTGCGCCTCGAACATGATCGCTTGCATCGGCATACTGCGCCCGACAGCGCGGGTGAGGGTCCCCGCATAGGCCTGCATGACGGTTTCCGGCTCGACGCCGCCGCGCTCGCGGATTTCGTCGAAAACCGGACTGCCGAAGACGATGCCGTGCGCGAATGCGAGGGCGTCGATGTCACGCGCCCGTTTCAGCACAGAGACAGAGATGTTTTCGAAGCCGCTGGCGAGGAGATTTTCCTTTATGGGGTCGATCGCCCCGCAGGAAACCGGCTCGCGCATCCATTGCGGCGGGTTCTCGGGGAAAAACCCTCTCAAGACCTCGAGGCAGAGGCTCGCCCAGGGATTATATTGCTCGGCGTCCCATACGGTCAGCGCGTAGCGGCCGTTCGGCCTGAGCGCGCGCCAGGCTTCTCGCATCGCCTTTTGCTTTTCCGGAAAGAACATATAGCCGAACTGGCCGACAATGGCGTCAAAGCTCGCGTCCAGATAGGGAAGCGCGCAGGCGTCGACGATCTCGAACCTCACCTGCTCGCCGTCGCCGATTTTGGAGCGGGCGATTGTGAGCATGTCCGCGCTGATGTCGGTCGCGGTCAGTTTCGCCGTCGAGGGAAGCCGGTCGCGCAGCGCGCGGGTCGCGACGCCGGAGCCCGCGGCGACCTCCAGAACGTCCTGCGGCTCCAACGCAGCGATGCGCCGCGCCGCCTCTTCGGCGTAAGGCAGGAATAGAACAGAGCCGAGCCCGCGATCGTAGTTCTGCGGAATGTCCCCGTCGTAACCCTTTGCGCTCATGCTTGGCCTCCTCCGCTGGGCCGCGTTCCTCTCTCGAACGCTTGACCGCAACAGTGGGATAGGCTGAGCGCTCCCCCTGCGCAAGATCACTGTTTTTCAGCGGCTTTCAGCGCGCAAGGGTTCGTTGCCGGACAGGGCGGCCGTTGTCCGAGGCCGGTCGGCGAAGGGGCGAAAGAGCCCCTCTTACAGCTTCCCGCGCTCGGCCTTGCTGAAATTGGAGAGATCGCCCTCGGCCGCCGCGCGGCGGCGCCACGAGCGGGCGATGGCCGGATATTTGATTTCATTGCAGATGCGCGACACCTGCTGCGTCAATTTGGCGGACCCACAGGCGGGACATTGCGGGGTGTCGGAAGCGCGCACCAGAAGCTCGAACTCGGCCTCGCAGTCGTTGCAGGCATAGGCGTAAAGGGGCATGTCGGTCCTCGCAGGGAATACATACGGGCGCAAGGCAAGCAAAACCTGTTCCTGACGCGAAAAGATTAGAAAGCCCAATGGGCTCTGGGATGGACGACGCGCAATGTCGCTTTTCCGACAAACCATCGGGCGCATGGCTCCAATAGTCTGCCCTGATCTTAGAATCCGGCTTGACTCTTCCTCGGGTGAGAACAAATATCGAACACGCGCCGAGGGGCGCTCTCTCCAGATCAGGGCTTTTGGACCGATGTCGCAGAGCGGCGTTTCGGAACGCATCCTCTTTTTGCGCCGCCGCATCGCCGCCATCGAGGCGCGGGATGCAACGGCGGCGCGCGACTCCCCCCGTCATTGCGAGGAGCGTCAGCGACGAAGCAATCCAGAGCCTCATCGCGGCCCTGGAGTGCTTCGCTGCGCTCGCAATGACGATGATTTTCTGGAGCCGCTTTTCGCCGCCCGTCGCGGCGGCCTGAGCGAGATTTTCTCCGCCCGCCCGCCGGACGCGCCCGCTGCGGCGGCCTTCGCCTTCGCCATGGCGTTGCGGGCGCAGGCGGCGCGCGGCGGCGGCGCGCTCGTCTTCATCATCGAGGATATGAGCGCGCGCGAATTCGGCCTGCCCTATGGGCGCGGCCTCATGGCGGCGGGCGTCGATCTTTCCCGCGTCGCGCTCGTCAGGGTCCGCCGGCCGCGCGAGGCGCTCTGGGCCATGGAGGAGGCGTTGAAAAGCCCGGGCTGCGCGGCGGTCGTCACCGAGGCTTTTCTCGACGCCCGCCTCTATGACCTCGCCGCTTCGCGCCGCCTGCTGCTCGCCGCAAGGCGCGGCGGCGCGCTGGGCGTTCTTGCGCCGCAGGGGGCGCCGGCCGGACGCGTCTCCAGCGCCGCCGAATTGCGCGTCGAGATCGCCGCCAAATCTGCGCCGGTCCCTTCGTCTGCGCTCCCCGCGGCGCGCCCGCCGCTTTCTCCCCTGGCGCCCTTCCTGTGGCGGCGGCGGGTCCTCAAAGCCCGCGCCGGCCTTCTCGGCGCGCCGGGCGAGATCGACCCGGCGCAATGGCGCGACATCGCCTTCGATCCTGAAAGAGTAGCGTTTCGTCATGCGTTTCCTGAGCGTTTTCCTGCCGAGGCTCGCGACCGACCGCCTGTTGCGGCGCCGTCGCGGCGTCGCGCCTGAGGCCTTCGCCCTCTACGCCCGCGTGAAGGGGGCGGAGCGCCTGACCGCCGTCGACGCGCGGGCGCAAAAGCGCGGCCTCGCGCCCGGCATGGCGGTTGCCGACGCCCGCGCCCGCTGCCCGGCGCTGGCGCTTGCCGAGGCCAACCCGAAAGCCGACGCCGCGCTCGTTACGGGGCTCGCCGACTGGGGCCGCCGCTTCACCCCGCTCGCCGCGCCCGATCCGCCCGACGGCCTGCTGCTCGACGTGACCGGCGCCGCGCATCTTTTCGGCGGCGAGGCGGCGCTTCTCGGCGACATCGAAAGCCGGCTGCGCGCTTTGGGCTTTACCGCCCGCGCCGCCATCGCGCCGGGCCCGGCCCTCGCCCGGGCGCTGGCGCGTTTTTCCGACACCCGCCTCGTCGCCGCGCAGGCGCGGCAGGAAGAGCTCGACCGTCTCGCCGCTTCTTTCCCGATCGACGCGCTGGGTCTCGAAGCGGAAGCCCTCGCCGGCATGCGCCGCGCCGGTCTGCGCGACATTGGCGATCTCCTCGAGCGGCCCCGCGCGCCCCTTGCCGCGCGTTTCGGCGCCCAGGCGCTGACGCGGCTCGACGCGCTCACCTGCCGCATCCGCGACCCCATCACGCCGCGCTTCGAGGCGCCGGCCTTCATCGCCGAGCGGCGCTTTCCCGACGGGCTGACCCGGCAGGAGGATCTCGCGGCGACGCTGACGCGCCTCGCCGCGGATCTGTGCCCCATGCTCGAACGCGCCGGCGTCGGCGCGCGGCGGTTGGAGGCGGTTTTCTATCGCGTCGACGGCGCGGTGAAACGCATCGCGGCCGGAACCAGCCGGCCGCTGCGCGACCCCGCCCGCCTCGCCGCCCTCCTCGCCGAACGCCTGTCGGCGGTGGCGGAGGAGGGGCTCGACACCGGCTATGGCTTCGACGTGCTGCAACTTGCGGCGACCGAGGTCGAGAGCGCGGCGGCCCCGCAGACGGCCTTCGTCGCCCCGCCGCGCGGCGGCGGAAGCGACGAAGACCTCGGCGATCTTCTCGACCGGCTCGGCGCGCGGCTCGGCCTGCGCCGCGTGCTGCGGCTTCACCCGGAGGCCGCGCATCTGCCGGAATTCGCCGTGGCCGCCGTTCCGGCCGCCTTCGGCGCGCCTCTGCCCCATTCAGAAAAATGCGCGGAAAGCCCGATGCGGCCGCTGCGGCTTTTCGAGCGTCCGGAGCCCATCGAGGCCATCGCGCTCTTTCCCGACGGCCCGCCGCTCAAATTCCGCTGGCGGCGGGTTCTGCGGGAAATCGTCGCTTTCGAGGGGCCGGAGCGCATCGCGGCGCCCTGGTGGGGCGATGCGCCGCAGCAATTTACCCGGGATTATTTCCACGCACAGGATAAAAACGGCCAATTGTTCTGGCTCTTCCGCGAGGGGCTTTACGGGCGGGAGACGGACGCTCCCCGCTGGTTCGTGCATGGCCTGTCTTGACTCGACCGGCGCGAGCGCCAAGCTAAAAGGCGGTTGCCCGTCATTCTGACGTCATCTTTTCAGGACGAAGTCTTTGGCCGGCGCTCGTGTGGCGAACCGGCCCCACTTCCAACGAGCGGTAGATGCAACAAGACGAGGACCTCGCCATTTCGTCTCACTCCGGCCTGCCGGCCGTCGTCCGGCGCAAGAATTTCTTCGAGTCGCTGCAGGAGCGCCTTCCGCATGGGGCGAGCCATGTTTTCGGCGTCCTCGCCAGCCTCGCGCTCTTCGGGATCGCCGCCTATATCCTCGCCAACACCCTTTCGCATGTCCGCTTCGCCGACGTCGCCGAGGCGCTGACGGCGACGAGCGGCGGTCAGATTCTCGCCGCCCTTTTCTTCACGGTCCTCTCTTACGTCGCGCTCACCGGCTATGACGTCTCGGCGCTTCGCCAGATCCGCCATACGTCGCCCTATCGCGTGACGGCGCTCGCCTCCTTTGCGAGCTACGCCATCTCCTTCAATCTCGGCTTTCCGATCGTCACCGGCGCGGCCGTGCGCTACTGGATTTATTCGCGCGTCGGAATGACCGCGCTGCAGGTCGCCAATCTCACGGTGATCACCGGCGTCACATTCTGGCTTGGCATGACGGCGGTCGTCGGCTTCACGCTGGTGAAGGCGGCTGGCTCGCTCGCCGCGCTCGATCGCCTGCCCACCCCGCTGCACACAGCGATCGGCGTCCTCATCCTCGCGACCGTCGCCGGCTATGGCGCCTGGGTGGCGCTCGAGCCGCGGCGCATCCGCCTGCGCGGCCATGTGCTGGAAATGCCGGGCGTGGGATCGACCGTCGAGCAGCTCGCCGTCGGCGTCGCCGATCTCTGCGCCGCCTCGGCCGTGCTCTACATGCTGCTGCCGGCAGGCGTCGACCTCGATTATACGGCTTTCCTCGCCGTCTATGTCCTCGCCTGCATTCTCGGCGTCGTCAGCCATGCGCCGGGCGGCATCGGCGTCTTCGAGGCCACGATGTTGCATGCGCTGCCGGGCGCATCGCAGGAGAGCGTTCTCGCCTCGCTGCTGCTTTTCCGCGTCGTCTATTATTTCCTGCCCTTCATCGTCGCGCTCGCCACGCTCGGCGCCGATGAGGGCGCGCGCCGCTGGGGCGCATTGCGCGACGCCGTGGCGCGCATCATCGAAGAACGGACCTGACGTTCAGCCGGAAGCGATTTTCACATGGCGCACCTCAAATGGCCCGCCGAGGACATGCTCGGCCCCGTGATCGACGCGCTGGCGGAGCCCGTCTTCGTCATCGACGCGGAGACTCACGCGCTCGCCTTCAATGCGGCGGCCCGCGTCCTTGCGCCGACATTGCGCATCGGCGAACCTTTGTCGCGTAGCCTGCGTTCGCCGGACATGCTCGACGCCGCCATGCGCGTGCTCGCCGGCGGAAACGCCGAGAAAGCCTCATGGGTGGAGCGTCTTCCTCTCGAGCGCTGGTTCGAGGCGCATATCGCGCCCATTCGCTTCCCCGGCTACGCGACCGCCGCCATGATCAGTATGCGCGACTTGACGGAAGCGCATCGCGTCGAACGCATGCGCGTCGATTTCGTGGCCAACGCCAGCCATGAATTGCGCACGCCGCTCGCCTCTCTTCTCGGCTTTGTCGAAACGCTTCAGGGTCCGGCGAAAAACGATCCGGCCGCGCGCGACAAATTTCTGAGCATCATGCGCGAGCAGGCGCAACGCATGGCGCGCCTCGTCGACGATCTGCTGTCGCTCTCGCGCATCGAGCAGCATATGCATGTGCGGCCGGCGGAAGCGGTCGATCTCACCATGCTTGTCGCGCATATCGTCGACACGCTGACGCCGATGGCGGAAGAAAACAACATTCCGCTGGCGCTCGACCTCGAGCCTAATGTCATCGTCCCCGGCGACCGCGACGAGCTCGCGCGGATCGCCGAGAACCTCATCGAAAACGCGCTGAAATACGGCCAAAGCGAAAACGGGCCGGAGCCGGTCGAAATTTCGCTGGCCCGCAAAGGCGTGACCGCCGTCTTCTCGGTGCGCGATCATGGCCCCGGCGTGGCGCAGGAGCATATTCCGCGCTTGACCGAACGCTTCTACCGGGTCGACGCCGGCAAGAGTCGCGCGAAAGGCGGCACCGGGCTTGGCCTCGCGATCGTCAAACATATTGTGCTGCGCCATCGCGGACGGCTCGGCATAGAGTCCGCTTTGGGCGAGGGGTCGCTCTTCCGTGTGACGCTTCCGGCAATCGACCAAGCTCAAGGAAAGTGACTAAAATGCTGTTTTTATATGAAATTCTTATGTCATCGTACTGTAATAAAACTATCACAAAACTCTCTTGCCTGGCCGCTAAAGGACTAGGGCGTGACAGGCGCTCCGCGCCTCTCGTGTAATATTCTCGAGCTGAAAGCGATCATCGAATGATCTCCAACTTCTTCAAGCGCGCCGCCGTCGCGACGGTGGCGCTCGCGACCATGGCCGGCGCGGCGCTCGCGCTGGATATCTCCGGCGCAGGCGCGACCTTCCCTTATCCGATTTACGCCAAATGGGCGGAGACCTATAAGAAAGACACCGGCAACGGCCTCAACTATCAGTCGATCGGCTCCGGCGGCGGCATCAAGCAGATCAAGGCCCGCACCGTGACCTTCGGCGCCTCCGACCAGCCGCTGAAGCCGGAAGACCTCGACGCCGCCAATCTCATCCAGTGGCCGCAGGTCATCGGCGGCATCGTCCCGGTCGTCAATCTCGACGGCGTCACGCCGGGCGAGCTCGTCCTCGACGGCGCGACCATCGCGAAAATCTATCTTGGCCAGATCACGAGCTGGGATGACGCCGCGATCAAGAAGCTCAACCCGAAGGCGAAGCTCGGCTCGACCCCGATCGTCGTCGTCCATCGTTCGGACGGATCGGGCACGACCTTCAACTTCACCAACTATCTCTCGAAGGTCTCCGAGGACTGGAAGTCCAAGGTCGGCGAGAACTCGGCGGTCGAATGGCCGGCCGGCATCGGCGCCAAGGGCAATGAAGGCGTGGCCAACAACGTCGCCAACACCAAGGGCGCGATCGGCTATGTCGAATATGCCTACGCCAAGCAGAACAAGCTCACCCACACCAAGATGATCAACGCCGCCGGCAAGGTCGTCGCGCCGGGCGTCGAAAGCTTCCAGGCCGCCGCCGCCAGCGCGGATTGGGCGAAGTCCCCGGGCTTCTTCCAGATCATCACCAATGAGCCGGGCGCCAAGTCCTGGCCGATCTCGGCTGCGACCTTCATCCTCCTCCCGAAGGACTCGAAGGACGAGGCTGCGGCTTCGGAAGCCCTGAAATTCTTCGGCTGGGCCTTCGCCAATGGCGCCAAGGCCGCCGAGGAGCTGGACTATATCCCGATGCCGAAGCCGGTCGTCGAGCTGATCAAGAAGAGCTGGGCGAATGTGAAGGGCGCGGACGGCAAGCCGCTCGCGCACTGAGCCGCGCATCAACGGCGGCTCAATGATGAGCCGCCAGCGACCATGGACGCCGGTTCGAGAGAACCGGCGTCAGGAGTAACCGATGACGACGAGCGAACCCACCCAACGCGGATCGAATGGAGCGGGCAATATGTCGGAGCTAGCAATGGAGAGCGCTGCGCCGCGTCCAGCGGTCGTCGACCGCACTAAGGCGCTTTCGAGCATTGCGTTGCTCGACTGGATTTTTTTCCAGGTGACGCGCGCCGCCGCGGTTATCGTGCTCATCATCCTCGGCGGGGTCATCGTCTCGCTCGTTCACGGCTCGCTGCCGGCGATCAGGGCTTTCGGCCCGGGTTTCCTGTTCTCGCAGGCGTGGAACCCCGTCACCGATAATTTCGGCGCCTTGCCGGCGATCTTCGGCACGATCGTAACCTCGGTCATCGCCATGCTCATCGCCGTGCCCGTCGGCATCGGCATCGCAACCTTCCTGACCGAGCTCTGCCCCCATGCGCTGCGCCGGCCGATCGGCGTCGCCATCGAGCTTCTGGCCGGCATCCCCTCGATCATCTACGGCATCTGGGGCCTCTTCGTCTTCGCGCCTTTCGTGCAGACCCATGTGCAGCCCGGCCTGATCTCGCTCTTTGGCGACGTGCCCGTGCTGTCCTCGATCTTCGCCGGTCCGCCCTATGGCATCGGCATGCTGACAGCCGGCTTCATTCTCGCCATCATGGTGCTGCCCTTCATCGCCTCCATCTCGCGCGACGTCTTCGAAACCGTGCCGCCGGTCCTCAAGGAAGCGGCGATCGGCGTGGGCTGCACGACATGGGAATTGATGCGCTATGTGGTTCTGCCCTACACGCGCGTCGGCGTCATCGGCGGCGTCATGCTGGGCCTCGGCCGCGCGCTCGGCGAAACGATGGCGGTCACCTTCGTCATCGGCAACGCCCATAAAATCTCGCCGTCGCTGCTCGCGCCGGGAACCACCATCTCCGCGACCATCGCCAATGAATTCACCGAGGCCGTCGGCGACATTTACACGTCCGCGCTCATCGAACTCGGCCTGATCCTCTTCGTCATCACCTTCATCGTTCTGGCGATCGCGCGTTACATGCTGATGCGCATCGAGCGGAAGTCGGCTTAAGGAGCCCCGCGCCCATGTCGCTCTACGCCACGCGCCGCCGGCGCAATTCGATGGCGACCAGCCTCGCCTGGGGGGCCGCGATCTTCGGCCTGACCTGGCTGCTGCTGATCCTCGCCGCGCTTCTCTACGAAGGGCTTCGCGGACTTTCTCCCGCCGTCTTCACCCAGATGACGCCGCCGCCCGGCAGCCAGGGCGGCCTGCTGAACGCCATCGCCGGCTCGCTCGTCATGACCATCATCGGCGTCGCCATCGGCGCGCCGCTCGGCATGCTCGCCGGCACCTATATGGCGGAATACGGCCGCTACTCGAAGCTGACCATCGTCGTGCGCTTCATCAACGACATCCTGCTCAGCGCGCCGTCGATCGTCATCGGCCTCTTCGTCTACACGCTGCTCGTCGGGCCGATGGGGCACTTCTCCGGCATCTCCGGCGCGGTCGCCCTCGCGCTGCTCGTCATCCCGGTGGTTCTGCGCACAACCGAGGACATGCTGCTGCTGGTGCCGGGCTCGATGCGCGAAGCCGCGAGCGCGCTCGGCGCGCCGCGCGCCCTCGTCATCGGCAAAGTGGCCTATCGCGCCGCCAAGGCGGGTCTCGTCACGGGCATTCTGCTCGCGGTGGCGCGCGTCTCTGGCGAAACCGCGCCGCTGCTCTTCACCGCGCTCAACAACCAGTTCTGGAGCAGCGACCTCAACGCGCCGATGGCGAGCCTGCCGGTCGTCATCTTCCAGTTCGCCCTGTCCCCTTACAAAGATTGGCAGCAGCTTGCCTGGACGGGCGCCCTGTTGATCACCTTCGCCGTTCTCGCCCTGTCGATCACAGCCCGCGCGCTGAGCGCCGGCCGGAGAAAATCGAAATGAACGCCCTCGCTCAGGTGAACCAGTCCGCGACCAAGATCTCGGTTCGCAGCCTCGATTTCTACTACGGCGCCACCCGCGCGCTGAAATCCGTGTCCTTGTCGCTGCACACCCATAAGGTGACCGCCTTCATCGGCCCGTCGGGCTGCGGCAAATCCACGTTGCTGCGCGTGCTGAACCGGATGTACGACCTTTATCCGGGCCAGCGCGCGGAAGGCGAGGTGCTGCTCGACGGCGAGAACATCCTCGATCCGGCGATCGACCTCAACGCCTTGCGCGCCCGCGTCGGCATGATCTTCCAGAAGCCGACGCCCTTCCCGATGTCGATCTACGAGAACGTCGCCTTCGGCATCCGCCTCTACGAGAAATTGTCGCGCGCCGATATGGATGTCCGCGTCGAGGAGGCGCTGCGCGGCGCGGCGCTCTGGGACGAAGTCAAGGACAAGCTGCAGGCGAGCGGGCTCGGCCTTTCCGGCGGCCAGCAGCAGCGCCTGTGCATCGCCCGCAGCGTCGCCGTCCAACCCGAGGTCATGCTCTTCGACGAGCCCTGCTCCGCGCTGGACCCGATCTCGACGGCGAAGGTCGAAGAGCTGATCGAGGAGCTCTCGACGAGATACACGATCGCGATCGTGACCCATAATATGCAACAGGCGGTGCGCGTCTCCGACTACACCGCATTCATGTATCTGGGCGAGCTCATCGAATTCGGCGACACGGACGACGTCTTCAACCGGCCGAGAGAAAAGCGCACGCAGGATTACATCACCGGCCGCTTCGGCTGAAGCTCATTTAAGGAACGAGCGATGACCGACCATACCGTCAAGTCCTATGACCGCGACCTCGAGTCGCTGGGACGTCGCATCTCCGAGATGGGCGGCGTTGCCGAAAAAATGCTGGCCGAGGCGATGGACGCGCTGTCCAACCTCGACGTCGAACTGGCCAAGCGAGTCGTCGCAAGCGACGCGCGGCTCGACACGCTTCAGCGCGAGATCGAAGAAAGCGCCGTCATGACGATCGCGCGGCGGCAACCGCTGGCGATCGATCTGCGCGAATGCATCGCCGCGATCCGCATCTCCGGCGACATCGAACGGATCGGCGACCTCGCCAAGAACATCGCCAAGCGCACGCTCAAAATCGCCTCCGAGGCGCGTCTGCCGCGCGCCATCGTCGGCCTGAAGTCGATGCACGAAATCGCCGCCACGCAGCTCAAGGACGCGCTCGACGCCTATGCGCTGCGCGACGAGGAGCGCGCCCGCACCGTCTGGATGAACGACGCCGATCTCGACGCGCTGGAAGACTCGGTGTTTCGCGATCTTCTCACCTTCATGATGGAAGATCCGCGCAACATCTCCTTCTGCACGCATCTTCTGTTCTGCTCGAAGAATCTCGAGCGCATTGGCGATCACACGACCAACATCGCCGAGACTGTCGTCTATCTCGTGACAGGCGAATCCATGCCGCTCGAGCGCCCCAAGGCGCGGCCGGGCGTTCTGGGCGCAGGGGGCGACGCATCGCATGAGTGACGCGACCACCGCGCCGACCGGCGCCCGCGACGGCAAGAGCGACCGCGCCCCGAGGATTCTCGTCGTCGAGGACGAGGTCCCGCTCGCGACTCTGCTGGTTTATAATCTGGAGGCCGAAGGCTATCAGGTCGAGCACGTCGATAATGGCGACGAAGCCGAGCTGCGCATCGCGGAGTCGCCGCCCGACCTGATGCTGCTCGACTGGATGCTGCCGGGCGTCTCGGGCCTCGAAATCTGCCGGCGCCTGCGCGCGCGCGACACCGCCCGCGACATGCCGATCATCATGTTGACGGCGCGCGGCGAGGAGGCCGAGCGCGTGCGCGGGCTTTCTGTCGGCGCCGACGACTATGTGGTGAAGCCGTTCTCGACGCCGGAGCTGATGGCGCGCGTGCGCGCTTTGCTGCGCCGCGCCCGGCCGGAGCGCGTCGCCTCCAAGCTGACGCTGGGCGACATCGACCTCGACCGCGAGACGCGCCGCGTGCGCCGCTCGGGCCGGGAAATCCATCTGGGCCCGACCGAGTTCCGGCTGCTCGAATATTTCATGGAGAAGCCCGGCCGCGTCTTCACCCGCGCCCAGCTCCTCGACAGCGTCTGGGGCATGTCGGCGGAGATCGACGAGCGCACGGTCGACGTGCATGTCGGACGGCTTCGCAAGGCGCTCATCCGCGGCCGCGAAAAAGACCCGATCCGCACCGTGCGCGGCTCCGGCTATTCCTTCGACGAGACCTTCGGCCGGGAGTGACGTCGGCCGCAGCCGATCGCGCGCCCGCGCTTTATCAAGCGTAACGCGGCGCCCTGAGCTGATCGCGCGCGCGACGGCGATCCTGCGCCGGCTGATAGGCGATACGGGCGTGATGCGCGCAATAGGGCCCGCCGCCGATCGGGGATTTGCCGCCGCAAAAGCGGAACTCGGGCGACGTCGGATCGCCCATCGGCCAGCGGCACATCGACTCGCGCAGCTCCATGATCGTCACGCGCTCGGACATCGGGACGACGACGTCCGTATCCGGCGTCACGCGCGCCACCACGACCGTCTCGGGCGCGAAGGCGAGGGCGACATTGCCGTGCACGGCGTGCCCGCCGACGCGCGGCGCCGCCGCCACGGGGGCGGAAACCGCCGCCTGGCGCGACGCCGGCTTTGCGGCGCGGGGTCGCGGCGCGCTGGCCGTCTTGGCGCGCTCGGCGAGGCCAAGACGGTGAATCTTGCCGATCACCGCATTGCGCGTGATGCCGGGACCAAGCTCCGCTGCGACCTGACTCGCGCTGAGACCGTCGCTCCAAAGCTTACGCAACAGCTCGACGCGTTCATCGGTCCAAGACATTTTGACCTCCAAGCGGCCGGTTTGAGCGCGCAACCGGACAGAATCCACCCGCCCTCGCTGCGCCGGAGCGAACCAGCGGCGACGTCGCGCGCATCGAAACTCGAGGGACGCCAGGCGGAAACAACGCTACCGCGCCGGCGGGAAAAACTTAACAAAACCTTTGAATCACGGGCAAGAGTCGCTGGCAAGCCAAAGGGCGCGTTCTGCACAGCCTTTCTGAGCGCATTGTGCGCAGAGTGTTGCCGCGACGACTCACTCCGCGCCGGAGTTGGAACGAAAAAACGCCTCTGGCGCGCCAGCCAAGTTGGCTGCGACGTTAGGATTTGACCGAAACAGCGCGCCCGCATAAAATCGCCTTCTCAAACTGCCGCCCCGAAAGGGCGGCGCTTTGTTTTTTGGCCCGACCGCCAAACGGCGGATCTGTTGGCTTGGAGCATAATTTTGACATCTGCGCTCTATCCGACTTATGCGCGCGCCGACGTCGCCTTTACGCGGGGCGAAGGCGCATGGCTGTTCGCGGAGAATGGCGACCGCTACCTGGATTTCGCTTCAGGAGTCGCTGTGCTGTCGCTTGGCCATGACCATCCGCATCTCGTCGAAACACTCAAGGCCGCCGCTGAAAAGCCCTGGCACGTCTCCAATCTCTTCCGCATCCCCGAGGCCGAGCGTCTCGCGGAGCGCCTTGTCGCCGCCACTTTCGCCGAAACGGTCTTCTTCGTGAATTCCGGCGCCGAAGCCGTGGAATGCGCCATCAAAACCGCCCGCAAATATCATGCGGCGAATGGCCAGCCGGAACGCTACCGCCTGATTACCTTCGAGGGCGCCTTTCACGGGCGCACGCTCGCGACCATCGCCGCCGGCGGCAATCCGAAATATCTCGACGGCTTTGGCCCGCCGCTCGACGGCTTCGACCAAGTCCCCTTCGATGATCTCGCAGCCGTCGAAGCCGCCATCACCGAGGAAACCGCGGGCGTGCTGCTCGAACCCGTGCAAGGCGAGGGCGGTCTGCGCGTCTTCCCGCATGAGTTCCTGCGCAAGCTTCGCGCTTTGTGCGACGCGCGCGGCCTGCTGCTGGTGCTGGACGAAGTTCAATGCGGCGTCGGCCGCACCGGAAAATTCCTGGCCTGCGAGCACTCCGGCGTCACGCCCGATATTGTCGCGCTCGCCAAGGGGCTCGGCGGCGGCTTCCCGCTCGGCGCTTGCCTCGCCACGCGAGAGGCGGCCAAAGGCATGACGCTCGGCACGCATGGCTCGACCTTCGGCGGCAATCCGCTCGCGACCACAGTGGGCGCCGCCGTGCTGGACGTGGTTCTCGCCGAGGGCTTTCTGGCGCGCGTCGCCGCCTTGGGCGGCCATCTTCGCCAGCGCCTCGCCGAGCTGCACGACCGCCATCCGCGCGTGATCGAGGCCATTCGCGGCGAAGGGCTCATGTTCGGCGTCAAGACGCGCGTTCCCAATGGGGAATTCGCCGCCGCCGCGCGCGCGGAAGGGCTCCTCCTTCCCATCGCCGGAGACAATGTCGTTCGCCTGCTCCCGCCGCTCATTATCGACGAGAGCCATATATCGGAGGCATTTGACCGCCTCGATCGGGCCTGCGCGCGTTTCGCCGCGAAAGCCGAGCAATTGGGGGCGGCATGATGACCGCGCACACCATGACGCGGCCGCGTCATTTTCTGGATATCTGCGATCTTCCCGGCCCAGAGCTGCGCCAGATCCTCGAGCTTGCCAAAACCCTCAAAGCCAAGCGCGTGAAGGGCGTGCCGCCCGTAGAGCGCCCGCTCGCCGGCAAATATCTGGCGATGGTTTTCGACAAGCCGTCGACGCGCACGCGCGTCTCGTTCGATATCGCCATGCGCGATCTCGGCGGCGAGACGATCATGCTCACCGGCGGCGAGATGCAGCTCGGCCGCGGCGAGACCATCGCCGATACGGCGCGCGTGCTGTCGCGCTTCGTCGATGCGGTGATGATCCGCATTTTGTCGCATGAAGATTTGACCGAGCTTGCCCGCCACGCGAGCGTGCCAGTCATCAACGGGCTGACCAAGCTCTCGCATCCCTGCCAGATCATGGCCGATCTGCTGACCTTCGAGGAGCGCCTCGGCCGCATCGACGGCAGCACGGTCGCCTGGGTCGGCGACTCGAACAATGTGCTGGCGAGCTGGGTGCACGCCGCCGCGCGCTTCGGCTTTACCATCAATGTCGCGACCCCGCCCGAGCTCGCGCCGCCGCAAGCCCTCCTCGATTGGGCCAAGGCCAATGGCTGCGCGATGAACGTCACGGCCGACGCTTACGCTGCGGTCGCCGGCGCGCAGGCCGTCATCACGGATTGCTGGGTCTCCATGGGCGATGAAGACGAGGACTTCCGTCGCAGGGTTCTTGCGCCATATCAGGTCGACGCCAAACTCATGCGCGCCGCCGCCAAGGACGCCATCTTCATGCATTGTCTGCCGGCCCATCGCGGCGAGGAAGTGACAGACGAGGTCATGGACGGACCGCAATCGGTTGTTTTCGACGAGGCCGAGAACCGCCTCCACGCCCAGAAGGGCGTGCTCGCCTGGTGCCTCGCGCCGGGAATTTATTGATGCAGGAGGCGCCGAGCCGGCCGGTATCGAAAGAGGCGCGCGACGATCGCGTGACGCCTTTCGCCGTCGAGGCGCTCGATCTGCGCGGGCGTCTCGTGCGTCTCGGGCCGACGGTCGACGCGATCCTCGATCACTATGACTATCCGCCGCAGGTGGCGCGCCTGCTCGGCGAAGCCATCGCGCTTGCGGCCTTGCTCGGCTCGATCCTGGAGTCGCATGGCCGTTTCCAGTTGCAGACGCGCAGCGACGGCCCGGTCGATATGCTGGTCGTCGACTATGACGCGCCGGGCAAGCTGCGCGGCTTCGCCCGCTTCGACGCCGCGCGCCTCAGCGAGATCACCGACCCCGCGCCGGCGGCGCTGCTGGGGCGTGGGCATCTCGCCTTGACGATCGAACGAGAGGAAGACGCCGCGCGCTATCAGGGCGTTGTGCCGCTTGAAGGCGAGAGCCTGGCCGAGGCGGCGCACACTTATTTCCGCCAGTCCGAGCAAATTCCCTCTTTCGTGCGCCTCGCCGTCGCGGAAGTGGTGACGCCGCAGGGCCGAAGCTGGCGGGCGGGCGGATTATTGCTGCAATATCTGCCTGTGGCCGGCGCGCGCGTGCGCGATCTGGCGCCGGGCGACGCGCCCGACGATGGCGAGATTGCTTTAGAAGAGCAGGACGACGCCTGGATGGAGGGTCAGGCGCTCGCCGGGACGCTCGAAGACCACGAACTCGTCGACCCCTCGCTCTCCGGCGAGCGGCTGCTCTATCGGCTGTTTCATGAGCGTGGCGTGAAAGTGTTCAACGAGCGCGCGCTCGAAGAATTCTGCCGCTGCTCGACCGAGCGCATCGAGCGGCTGCTGAAAAGCTTCACGCCGCAGGAGCGCGCCGACATGGTCGGCGACGACGGGCGCATCGGCGTCACCTGCGAATTCTGCGCGACCTTCAGAAGCTTCGATCCGGCGGATTTCGATTAGTTTTTCGGCGCCGAATGCGCCTCGCAAGGGCAGGCGCCGGAGTTCGTGCAAGACGAGCGCCTCAGATCATCGACTTTTCTCTCGCCCCGCGCCGTCTCCTTCAGCTCACAGCAGCCGCAGGGACATTGCTCGATCGCCGCGAGAGCCGTGGCGACGCCGGCCCGCACCACGACCTGCCCGCACTCGTCGCGCACCCGGATGAGGGCGCCGGGGCACTCTGGAAAGCGCAAAGCCAGCGTCTCGACATGGCGCCAGATCGCCGCGCGGTCCGAAATCTCGATTTTCTCGGCGAGAAGCGGCGTCTCGCCTCCTCGAGAATATTCGAACGTAAATGCGGACATCAAAGCGCTCCTGATGAAAAAAATGCAGTGACGCCTCCTTAAAAGCACATAACGACAAAAATGTAATTGCGCAGCGCAGCATCGCTCTTCAAAGCGAATTCTAAAGAAAATTTCATTCCAGCGTTTTGACTTTGAGAGAAACTTAGCTGCTGGCATTCGACCAAGTGGAAGCGCTCAGACAAATCGGAAGGCGACCACGCCAATTTTTCCTAACCGCCATGGTAACGCAACGCCTCCACCACCAAGGCGAAGGCCGGCGTAGGCTGGCGCCGGCTCGGGTAATAGAGGTGATAGCCCGGAAAGGGCGGGAGCCAATCGGCGAGCACCCGGATCAGTTCGCCGCGCGCAAGCGGCGCCTCGACCATATCTTCTGGGAGATAGCCCAGTCCGTAGCCCGCACGCGCCGCGTCGAGGATCAGCCGCAGGCTGTTGAAGGCGAGCTGACCGTCGACGCGCGCCTTCACCTCGCGCCCGCCCTTCTCGAACTCCCAGGCGTAGAAACCCCCATAGGTCGGCAGGCGCAGATTGATGCAGATGTGCTCGGTCAGCTCCTGCGGGCTTTTCGGCCGTTTGCGCCGCGCGAAATAGGACGGCGCGCCGACGACCGCCATGCGCGCGTCCGGCCCGATGCGCACCGCGATCATGTCCTTGGCCACCTGCTCGCCGAAGCGCACGCCCGCGTCGAAACGCTCCGCGACAATATCGGTCAGCGCCTGCTCGACGGCGATCTCGATCTTGATGTCGGGATAGCCGGCCACGAGCTTGGCGAGCGCCGGCCACAGGATGGTTTCGGCGGCGTGCTCGCTGGCCGTGATGCGGATCGCGCCCGCGGGCTTGTCGCGCAAGTCGCTCAAGCCCGCGAGTTCCAGATTGATCTCGTCGAAACGCGGCCCCAGGGCGTCGAGCAGGCGCTCGCCGGCCGCCGTCAGCGCCACGCTGCGCGTCGTGCGCGCGAGTAGACGCACGCCCAGGCGCTCCTCGAGCCCGCGCACCCCATGGCTCAGCGCCGATTGCGAGACGCCGAGCTTCGCCGCCGCTTTCGTGAAGCTGCGCTCCGAGGCGACGGCGACGAAGCCGAAAAGATCATGGGCGTTCTGCCGGAACATTCATGAACCTCATTCATAAGCGCATGCGGATATAGCTCCCTAATGAGGCGACGGTCCAGGTGTTATCTCCGGCGCAGAGGCGTCCCCGCCCGCGCCGTTGGAGAAGACCCGCAGATGACGATCAAAGCTTTCGGCTATGCCGCGCATTCGGCGACCACGCCGCTCGTTCCGTTCCACTTCGAGCGGCGCGACCCGCTCGCCGACGATGTGACGATCGAGATCCTTTACTGCGGCGTCTGCCACTCCGACCTGCATCAGGCGCGCAACGACTGGAACAACTCGATCTACCCAATGGTGCCGGGCCACGAGATCATCGGGCGGGTCGTGGCGGTCGGGCCGCAGGTCACGCGTTTCAAGGTCGGCGACCATGCGGGCGTCGGCTGCATGGTGGATTCATGCCTCACTTGCGAGCCTTGCGAGCAGGGACAGGAGCAATTTTGCAACTGCGTCCCGACCTTCACCTACAACGCGCTCGACAAGAACGGACAGCCGACGCAAGGGGGCTACTCCGACCGCATCGTCGTCAAAGAGCGCTTCGTGGTGAAGATCCCCGATGGAATCGACCTCGCGGGCGCTGCGCCGCTGCTCTGCGCGGGGATCACGACCTATTCGCCGCTGCGCCACTGGAAGGTCGGCCCGGGGAGCAAGGTCGCAGTCATTGGCCTGGGCGGGCTCGGGCATATGGCGATCAAGCTCGCCAAGGCGCTCGGCGCGCGGGTCGCTTTGTTCACCCGTTCGCCCGGCAAGAGCGAGGACGCCAAGCGGCTCGGCGCCGACGAGATCATTCTCTCGACAGATGAAGCGCAAATGGGGGGCGCCGCGGGCAAGTTCGATCTCATCATCGACACCGTGCCCTCCATTCACGATCTCAATCCCTATCTGCCGACGCTCGCCATCGACGGGACGCTGGTGCTCGTCGGCTATCTCGGCGGGCTCGAACCCGCGCTCGGCACGGTTCCCTTGATCATGGGCCGCAGATCCGTCGCAGGCTCGCTCATCGGCGGCATGGCGGAGACGCAGGAGCTTTTCGACTTCTGCGCAAAGCACGGCGTCGTGTCGGATGTCGAAGTGATCAAGATGCAGGACATCAACGAAGCGTATGAGCGCATGCTGAAGAGCGACGTGAAATATCGCTTCGTCATCGACATGGCGTCGTTGAAGGCGTAAGGCGCGAATTCGAGGAGTGCAGACATGCAAAAGCGCAAATTAGGCGCGAGCGGCCTGGAGGTCTCGGCCATCGGTCTCGGCTGCATGGGGATGACCGGCGCCTATGGCGCGCCCAAAGATAAGCGCGAGATGATCGCGCTGCTCCGCACGGCGGTCGAGCGCGGCGTGACTTTCTTCGACACCGCCGAGATCTATGGCCCTTTTGCAAATGAGGAGCTTGTCGGGGAGGCGTTGTCGGAGCTGCGCGCGGATTTAGTAATCGCGACGAAATTCGGCTTCGCCGTCGACCCCAACGGCAAATGGCCCTGGACCGGTCTCGACAGCCGCCCCGAGCATATTAGGGACGTCGTCGAGGCGTCGCTCAAAAGGCTCAGGATCGAGGCGATCGATCTTCTCTACCAGCATCGCGTCGACCCCAATGTGCCGATCGAGGATGTGGCGGGCGCGGTGAAGGACCTCATCGCACAGGGCAAGGTCCGGCATTTCGGTATGTCGGAAGCGAGCGTCCAGACGATCCGCCGCGCGCATGCCGTGCAGCCGGTGACGGCGTTGCAGAACGAATATTCGCTGTGGTGGCGACAACCGGAGGCGGAGATCCTCCCGATCCTAGAGGAGCTGGACATCAGCCTCGTCGCCTACAGCCCGCTCGGGCGCGGCTTCCTCACGGGGCAGATGGACGCAAGCACGACCTTCGACGCCAAGGATATGCGCAGCGGACTGCCGCGTTTCGAGGCCGGGGCGCTGCAGGCGAACCAGGCCCTCATCGCGCTGATCCGCGCGGTCGCGGCGCGTAAAAATGCGACGCCGGCGCAGATCGCCCTCGCCTGGCTCCTCGCGCAAAGGCCGTGGATCGTCCCGATCCCCGGCACGACGAAACGCGCGCGCCTGGAGGAGAATCTCGCGGCGGCGGAACTGGAGCTGACGGCCGACGATCTCGCAGAAATCGACGCGGCGGCGGCGCAGATTCCCGTGCAGGGAGACCGTTATCCGGAGCATCTGGAGCGGATGACGGGCGGCTGAGGCCACACTCTATATGATCAGCGTGGCTTCGTTGAGGCTGCTCATGCAGCCTCAACGCGCCTGACCAATCAGCGATTATGGGTAGAATAAATCGGTTAGACCCAGACGTCTCCTACGAGGTCCGCTTGATTGGGCCGGTGTCATTCCCGACGCTCGCTTGAGCGAGCGATCGGGAATCCAGAGCCAAACCAGCGCTTTTGTGGCTCTGGATTCCCGGTCGGGCTTTCAGCCTGCCGGGAACGACAAGTCCCCATGTGAGCTATTCAACCGGAAACCAGCCGCCGGGCGAGGCGCCGCTGCGTCCTCGCCTGAAGCCTCGAACTCGACGTAGCCAGTGACTACGTCAATTTGACGCAGGGCGCCTCTTATCCGCACACTCTGCGCAATGACCAGACTTTAACCAATAACAACGCATGTTCTTCGGGCGGTTCGCTTTTCTCGTTCGCTTTCGAGATTTGAGGCATGACGCCGACGACCCCGGCCGGTTCCACTCCGGCATTACCCCTCTCGTCGCAGCCTTGAGGCCGCCGTGCACGCCAGCATGAGGGCTCCGGCTGGCCCCGCGTTTTTCGTAGTGCTCGAGCGTGCAAAACCATGAAGAGAATTACGCCGACTAACAGGGAAGTCTTCTTTCCGGCGGACGAGATTATCGTCTCCAAAACCGACACCAAGGGGCGTATCACCTACGCCAATGAAACATTTTGCAAGATCGCGGGCTATAGCGAAGCCGAGCTCATGGGGCAGCCCCACAGCATCGTCCGCCACCCCGAGATGCCACGCGCGGTCTTCAAGCTCTTGTGGGACACGCTTTTCGACGGTCGCGAGATATTCGCCTACGTCAAGAACATGACCAAGGACGGCGATTACTATTGGGTATTCGCGCACGCCACCCCTTCCTATGACAAAAATCGAAACCTTGTCGGATTCCACTCGACCCGTCGGGTTCCCAACCGCAACGTCGTCGAGAACGTCATAACCCCGCTCTACGCCGCGATCCTGAGCGAAGAGCAGCAGCACCAAAACGGGCAGAAACAGCTCGCCGCCGGCTTCGACTTCGTCGTCAACTTCCTCCAATCGAAGAACACGACCTATGACGCGCTTATTTTCTCGCTTTGAATCTTCCGCCCTAGGAAAGACCGCCATTATCGCTGCGGCGAGCGCATCGGCGTCCGCGGCGCTGGCCGGTTTTTTCGGCGCATATACGCTTGAACATGTCGGGGCCGTCGCATCGGCGGCGTTTGGCGTCCTCTCGCTCATCGCGCTTGTGAAGAACGACAGGGCGCACGCGCGCGTGATAAACAAGATTGCGACAGTCTGCGGGGAGGCCGCCAAAGGGAACTTCGAGGCGCGGATTACTGACATTCAAGAGATCGGCGGCGAAGCGGATGCGCAGCACAAAGTGAACGACATGATCGACCGCTCCGACGCTTTCGTGCGCGAGGCGACGGCAAGTCTCGCAGCCGTATGTCGCAATGTCTATTACCGGCGCATCTTTCTGGAGGGTCTGGACGGCGCGTTCCGCAACGCCGCCGAGGTCATCAACGATTCAGTGAAAGCGCAATCGGCCGTCGAGGCGGCGCGGGCCAAGGCCGCGGCGGAGCAGACGCAAATCGTCGATGAGCTGGGACAGGGATTGAAGAGCTTGGCCGAAGGGGATCTCACGGCCCGGCTCCAAAATTTCCCCGGAACATATCGCAGTCTCGAGCAGGATTTCAACGCAGCGGCTGGCCAGCTCGAAGGCGCTTTGACGGGTATCATCGGCGGCGCCGATATGCTCTGCTCGACAACGCGCGAAATCACGAGCGCGGCGAATGATCTGGCGCGCCGCACCGAGCAGGCCGCCGCTGGCCTTGAAGAAACCGCCGCGGCGATCCACGAGATATCGAACACCGTCGTCAAAACCACAGAGGGCGCACGCCAGGCCCGGGAGACCGTGTCGCACGCCAAATCCGAGGCCGAAAAGAGCAACGAGATTGTCCGCGGCGCGATCGATACGATGAGCCGCATCGAGAAGTCGTCACAAGACATCGCCCAAATCATCGGGGTGATCGACGAGATCGCCTTCCAGACCAATCTTCTGGCGCTCAATGCGGGAGTGGAAGCGGCGCGCGCGGGCGACGCCGGCAGAGGGTTCGCCGTCGTCGCCGCCGAGGTTCGCGCGCTTGCGCAGAGATCGGCGGAAGCGGCGAAGGAGATAAGGGGACTTATTTCGGTCTCGTCGGACGACGTCCGCGTGGGCGTCGAAAGGGTGACGCAAACCGGGAAGGCGCTCGAGCGCATTGTCGCCGAAGTGGTGCGAGTCAATCAGATCATCGCCGAAATGGCGTCAGGCGCCTCCGAGCAGTCCGCAGCGATCCAGCAGATCAACATCGCAATCGGACAGATGGATCAGGATACTCAGAAGAACGCCGCGATGGTCGAGGAAACCACTGCGGCGACCCACAATCTTCTGCAGGAGACCGAAGGTCTTGTTCGTTCCGTGCAAGACTTCAAGGTTACGCAAAATCTCGCTGCGCGGGCGTCGATCCCTTCCGCTGCGCGGAAATCAGCCACCGTCGCGTTGAAGCACGTTGCATCGGCTGGCGGCGCCGCGGTTCGAAAGCTCGCCGCCGACGCGAAGGAGAGCGGCTGGGAGGAGTTCTGAGGGCGCAGTCAGCTCAACGCAGTGAGGCCGGAAGAGATGTTAGGAGCTGTGGCCACGCGAGCTTGTGCGGTTTGATGTCGGCAGAAGTGGGTTACACCCCGAAAATTTGGAGCGTCAGCCGCGCCCCCTCGCCCGGCGCGCTCTCGACCTCCAGCGTCGCGCCCGCGAGGCTCGCGCGCTCGCGCATGCCCAGCACACCGAAATGGCCGAGCGCCGGCGCCGCGGGGTCGAAACCGGCGCCATCGTCCTCGACAATTAGCTCCGCGCCCGCGTCGTTCACCTGCAGGGCGACGCGCACGTTTTTCGCGCCGGAATGCAGCTCGACATTCCGCAGCGCTTCGCGAAGGATTGCCGCGAAAAGCGACTCGGTCTGCGCCGCGAGCGGCCGCTCGGCGGCAAAATCCAGCGTAACGGCGACGTCCGGCCAGCGCGCCTGGAACGCCAAAGCGATGGCGCGCAGATCGGCGTCCTCGCGCCGCGTCTCGCGCATCTGGGCGATGGCCTCGCGCGCCTCCCATAAGCCTTGACGCGCATGCGCGTCGACCTCGGCCAGGGCTTTCTTCGCCTCGGGGTCGGAGGTCTTTTTCGCGATCAGCCGCGCCTCGGCGATCATGGTGACGATGGAGCGCACCAGCGTGTCGTGAAGATCATGGGCGATCCGCAAACGCTCATGGGCGACCGCCGCGGCGCGCGCCTCCTCCTGCGCCTTCTCCCGCTCGACGCGCAGACGCCGCTCGGCGGTGACGTCGCGCGCCACGGCCTGAAACT
Source organism: Methylocystis iwaonis (assembly GCF_027925385.1). NCBI lineage: Bacteria > Pseudomonadati > Pseudomonadota > Alphaproteobacteria > Hyphomicrobiales > Methylocystaceae > Methylocystis > Methylocystis iwaonis. Next base: position 24,733 of record NZ_AP027142.1, on the reverse strand, counting down.
CGCCGCCGGCCTCGGGCCCGAGAAAGCGAATGTCCCAGGAAAGCCAGAAGGCGCGGCCCTTGGCGTCGCGGGCGGACATCTCGAAGGACCGCCCCTCGGCGCCGCGTCCGAGCCGCCAGGGCGCGCCCTGAGCGGGAAACAAACCGTCGAGGGCTTCGCCGATCAGCGCGTCCTGCGGCTTGCCGAGGAAGGCCGCCGCCGCCCGATTGGCGAAGACGAGCCGGAAATCGGGCGTGAAACGCAAAACCAGATTGCCGGAGGACTCGACAATGTCGCGATAGAGCGCGTCGGCGACCTTGAGGCGCGCGGCGGCGGCGTCGGCCTGCTGCTGTAAAAGCTGCTTTTCACGCCGGTCCGAGGCGAGGAGGCGGTCGATTTGCTCCGACCCATGATCCGGCGTCGTGACGATGAGGTAGCTTTGGGCGCGCGCGCTCCAGCCGATCGAGATCGTCACGCGCCGGCCCTCCAAGGCGGCGCGCATCGAGGGCAGAACAATCTCGCCTCCCTTCTCGCGCAGTCGCGCGAGAGCCGCCTCCATATGGACGAGAAGCGGCGAGTCGCAGACGGGCGTCCCCACGCGGGGCAGCCAGGCGCTGAGCGGCCCGAAGCGCTGGCGAACAAAGAGACGCTCGTCCGCCACGGCGAGCCCGATCTGCCCGCGCGCCAGCGCCTCGTCGGCGATTATGCTCCCAGTCAAGCTCATGTCCAAAACAATAGCCGCGTCAGGCGAAGTCACTCTATAAGCGGACGACGCAACGTAGAGGAATCGCTATGTCCCACGTCTTTCCTCCGCCGCCCACCCCTTCCGTCGCGGTCGCCGGCGATACGCGGCGCTTTCCGGTGCGGCGCATTTTCTGCGTGGCCCTGAATTACGCCGACCATGCCCGCGAGATGGGGAAAGACCCCGGCGCCGAGCCGCCCTTCTTCTTCACCAAGCCCGCCGACGCCGTGGTCGCCGACGGCGAGACCATTCCCTTTCCGGGGCTGACGCAGAATCTGCACCACGAGATCGAGCTTGTCGCCGCACTGCAGTCCGGCGGGGCCGACATTGCGCCCGAACGCGCGCTCGATTGCGTCTATGGCTACGCCGCCGGGATCGACCTCACCCGCCGCGACCTGCAGACGGCCGCGCGCAACGCTGGGCGGCCCTGGGATATGTCGAAGGGCTTCGACAATTCCGCGCCGATCGGGGCGATCCGCAAGGCGTCCGACATCGGCCATCCGGCGCAAGGCCGCATTGCGCTCTCGGTGAATGGCGCCCTGCGCCAGCAGGGCGACCTCTGCGACATGATTTGGAGCCTGCCGCAGATCATTGCGGCGATCTCGACCTATGTCGCGCTCGCGCCGGGCGACCTCATCTTCACCGGCACGCCCTCGGGCGTCGGCGCGCTGCAGCCGGGCGACACGGCCGAGGGCGAGATCGCGGGCGTGGGCACCGTCCGCGTCACTTTCGCCAAGTGACTCTGTTTTCGCTTGAACAGCGCGCGTGGGTCGTCATCCCCGGCGGGCCGCAGGCCCGACCGGGGATCCAGAGCCCAAAGTACGCTGATTTTGCTATGGATTCCCGATCGCTCGCTTTGCGAGCGTCGGGAATGACGGCCGAAGGACGCAGCGCACAAGGCCGGGTTGCGCAAGGCGGGCAAAGGCGGCTATTTGGCTTTGCCGTTGAAACGCCGGGAGACGCGCGGCGCATGCCCCATATGACCGCCTTTGCGCCGCCCTGGCGCGGGAGCGCCGCGACATGACCAAGCCGGTCGATCTCGACCCCGAAGACTGGGACGCGTTCCGCGCCGAGAGCCATCGCGCGCTCGATTCCATGATCGACTATCTGCGCGACCTGCGCACGCGGCCGGTTTGGACGCCGCCGAGCGACGAGGCCAAGGCGCGTTTTGACCGCGACCTGCCGGCGCAGGGCCGCGAGCTTTCCGCCGTGCTCGAGGATTTCGAGCGCTACATCAAGCCTTTCGCCACCGGCAATATCCATCCGATGTTCATGGGCTGGGTGCAGGGCGCGGGCACGCCGGTCGGCATGATCGCCGAAATGCTGGCCGCCGGCATGAATTCCAATTGCGGCGGACGCAATCACATCGCCATCGACGTCGAGCGGCAGATCGCCAAATGGATGGCGCAGGCTTTCGGCCTGCCGGAAGACGCCTCGGGAATTTTCGTCACCGGCACGTCAATGGCGAATTTCCTGTCGCTGCTCGTCGCGCGCGACCAGGCCTATGGCGACAAGGACGTTCGCCTCAACGGGCTCTGCGCGCAGCGCGGCCAGCTCATCGCCTATGCCTCGCGCGAGGCGCACAACTGCGTGCGGCAGGCGATGGAGCTTGCCGGCCTCGGCGCGCGGCATCTGCGGCTCATTCCTTCGGACGACAACCGCCGCCTGAAGATCAGCGCGCTGCGCCACGCCATCTCGGCCGATCGCGCTGCGGGCTTCCGGCCCTTCCTCATCGTGGGCACGGCGGGGACTGTGGATACCGGCGCGATCGACCCGCTCGACCGCTTGGCCGATGTCGCCCATTCGGAAGATTTGTGGTTCCATGTCGACGGCGCCTTCGGGGCGCTGGCGGCGCTCTCGCCGCGCTTGAAGCCGCTGGTGAAGGGGCTGGAACGCGCCGACAGCATCGCCTTCGACTTCCACAAATGGCTGCATGTGCCTTACGACGCCGGCTTCTTCCTGGTGCGCGATCCCAAGGCCCATAAGCGCGCCTTCGCCGCCAACGCCGCCTATCTCTCGCGGGCGCCGCGCGGGCTCGCGGCTGGGGACACCTGGCCCTGCGATCTCGGCCCCGATCTCTCGCGCGGTTTTCGCGCGCTGAAAACCTGGATCACCATCGAGACCTTTGGCGCCGACAAGCTCGCCCAATGCATCGAGCAATGCTGCCGCATGGCCAAGCGGCTCGAAGCCTGGATCGAGACGTCCGAGAGTTTCGTGATGCGCGCGCCGGTGGCGCTCAATATCGTGTGCTTTGGGGTGAAGGGCGACGACGACGGCTCGCTCGCCCGCGAGATCGTGATGGAGCTGCACGAACGCGGCGAGGCGGCGCCCTCGCTGACGATCCTCGACGGCGCGCCGGCGATCCGCGCGGCGATCATCAATCACCGCACCCATGAGGAAGACATCGACGCCGTCACGCGCTTCCTGGAAGCGGCGCTGCGCCGCGCCCGCAAGGAGCCGCATGATTTTGGCGCCGTGGTGGAGCCGCATGGGCCGGGGAAGACGCGGCTGTCGGAGGATTAGAGGGGACAAGACGCCTTCCTGGGCGGCGGCGCGCATCCTGCCCCCAAGGGCTATCGCATGCACACATCGTGAACTTTGCAGCGAGTTCGCCCGGCCAAGCCCGGCCATGACGTTCGCGGAATCTGTGCCCCGTGAGTGGGGCGGAGGCGGCGCGCGTCCGGTTTCTCGATGTTACCTCGATGCGCGTCCCCGCTGGAGCGCCTGCCGACTTGCTCCTTTCCCCGCACCCGCGCATATAGTGGCGCCATGCCGCCCGCGCCCACCAACCGTCGCCCCGCCGCTCCCAAGGAAGCCCCGCAGGAACCCTTCAAAAGGGCCGTCGCCGGCGCCATGCGCGCCATGGCGAAAACCGCCAAGCTCGAAGTGGCCTTCGCGCCCGAGCGCCCGTCGCTTCTCGCCTCGCCCGAGGGCGCCAAGGCGCGGCTGACGGACCCGCCGCGCAAGCTCTCCCCCAAGGACGCGGCGATTTTGCGCGGCCAGGCCGATTCGATCGCCCTGCGCCTCGCCTGCCACGACGACGCGCTGCATCGGCGCTATGCCCCCGAGACAATGGAGGCGCGCGCCGCCTTCGACGCTTTGGAGCAGGCCCGAGTCGAATCGGTCGGCGCCAGGCGCATGGCCGGCGTCGCCGCCAATATCGGCGCGATGCTGGAAGACCGTTATGCGCGCAGCCATTCCGAGAAGATAACCAGCCGCGACGACGCGCCGCTCGAAGACGCTCTGGCGCTGATGGCCCGCGAGCGCCTCACCGGCCTCGAATCGCCGCCGCATGGCGCTAGGATCGTCGACTTCTGGCGGGAGGTGATCGAGCAGCGCGCCGGCGGCGATCTCGACCGGCTCGTCGGCGCGGTCGAGGACCAGAAGCATTTTGCGCAGATCGTGCGCGAGCTTCTCTCGCATCTCGACATGGCCGGCGCCGAGGCGCCGGAAGAGACCGAGGCGGACGAGGACAGCAGCGAAGCGCCACAGAATCCCGAGGAAAGCGAAGAGCCGCAGCAGGAAGAAGATCAGGCCAAGAGCGCCGCCGAGATGGAAACCGCGCTCGCCGCCGAGGATTCCGAGCAGGAGGGCGAGAGCGAATCCGCCGAGGCGCCCTATGGCGAATCGGCGGAAGAGTCGGATACGGGCGAAATGGAGGAGGCCGCCGACGCGCGACGCCCCTCGACCACGGCCGCCGACCGCTCCGGCGCGGATTACCACGCCTTCACCACCCGTTTCGATGAGACCGTGCGCGCCGAGGAATTGTGCGACGCCGAGGAGCTCGACCGGCTGCGCGCCTATCTCGACAAGCAGCTTCTGCATCTGTCGTCGGTGGTCGGCCGCCTCGCCAACCGCCTGCAGCGCCGGCTGATGGCCCAGCAGAGCCGGTCCTGGGAATTCGACATCGAAGAGGGCATGCTGGATCCCGCGCGCCTGCCGCGCGTCATCATCGATCCGCAGCAGCCGCTCTCCTTCAAGCGCGAGAAGGACACGGACTTCCGCGATACGGTGGTGACGCTGCTGCTCGACAATTCCGGCTCCATGCGCGGCCGCCCGATCACAGTCGCCGCGACCTGCGCCGATATTCTCGCCCGCACGCTGGAGCGCTGCGGCGTGAAAGTCGAGATCCTGGGCTTCACCACCCGCGCCTGGAAGGGCGGCCAGTCGCGCGAGCTCTGGATCAATGAAGGCAAGAAGCCTAATCCGGGCCGCCTCAACGACATCCGCCATATCATCTACAAGGCCGCCGACGCGCCCTGGCGACGGGCGCGGCGCAATCTCGGCCTGATGATGCGCGAGGGGCTGCTGAAGGAGAATATCGACGGCGAGGCGCTCGACTGGGCGCATCGGCGTCTGCTGGCGCGCACGGAGCAGCGCCGCATCCTGATGATGATCTCCGACGGCGCGCCGGTCGACGATTCGACGCTCTCCGTCAATCCGGGGAATTATCTGGAGCGCCACCTACGCCAAGTGATCTTCGACATCGAGACCAAGTCGCCGGTGGAGCTGATCGCTATCGGCATCGGCCACGACGTGACGCGCTATTACCGCCGCGCCGTGACCATCGTCGACGCCGAGGAGCTCGGCGGCGCCATGACCGAAAAGCTTGCAGAGCTCTTCAGCGAAAATTCGCCGCCAAATGGCCGCGCCGGCGCCCGCGCTTAACCCAGGCGTAACCACGTTTCGGGTATGAGATCGGCAACATTGGAAATGCCGCTACGACGTTATAATTGCAACGAATCTACGTCGATGCGCGTTAACATCGGCGCGCCAACGTCAACGAGCGCGCGATAAGCGTTGCTTGGGAGCGAGTAAGATGGCGTTGGTGAGAAAAATACGCGACGAGGCGCCCGAATTCGAGAAACTGGCCTGCGTGACGGCGCTTTGCGCTTTGGCGACGCTGCCGCTCGCCTTCTGCGCGGCCGTAACGATTTTCGGCTGAGGTTGGGCCGGAGACGGAGCGCTCCCTCAGTCTGTTGGCAAACCTCCGAGGCGGCCTCGTCCTTCGAAACGCGAGCGTCGCTCGCTCCTCAGGATGAGGCCTAAGTGTTTGACCAAGTAGCAGAAGCTCCTCATGCTGAGGAGCCTGCGCAGCAGGCGTCTCGAAGCACGAGGGGCGTTATCGGCACTCTGTCGGCAGTCTGAGGGAGCGGCAAGCGCTCCCTGTCCCTCACGAGGCGTCGGCGATCGGCCATTCGCCCTTGAACGCTCCGCCCATATTGTCATGGGCGATCACGCGCAGCGTCCTGGCGCCGTTGGGCGCATAGGTGAAACGGAAATTCGGGTCTTCCGAAAGCGAAATCCCGCCCTCCATCTTGAAGATCAGATCGTCGCCCTGCCAGACCTCGACGGCGTCGATGTAATGCGCCGGCGTATAGGCGCGCGTGATCGGGTCCATCTGCAGGCCGGAATTATTCGGGTGGCGAATCATGATTTGCGCCTCGCGCTTGCTCGCGACCGCGCTCTTCAATTCACGATATTTCATCTTGCCCATATTGGCGAGCGCCTCGTCCGGGTCCTTGCCGGCGGGGGCCGAACATCCGCCCGAGGCCTTCACGAATTTCACTTCTGAATGAAGCTTGCCGTCGCGCGTCTCGGCCACGGCGTGGACATTGGTGTAGCTGTTCACCCGCACGCGCGTCTCGATGGCGTCGACGCCGGCCTTCTCGCCGAAGGTAAAGCTCGCGGCCATGGGCATGGGGTTCTGGTCGATGACGAGCGTCGCCGTCTTCACTTTGGCCGGCTCCGGGAAGCGCAAGGTCATCGGCACGATCGCCGCGTCCTCCGCGCGCTTGGGCGCCTCGAGCGAAACGGCGCCGTCGGCCATGGCGATCTCGCGGCCGTGGAAAATGTCCGTGACGAGGCCCGGCCACGGGTCGGGCGCGTTGGACTGCGCCAACGCCGAAGAGGCGAGGGCGGCGGCAAGCATTGCGGCGGCGAGCGCCGTGCGGGCGGTTGACATGGGAATCCTCCAAAACTCTCGCGCGAGCTTAGCGCAGCTTGGAGCCTGAGCGTGAGACAAAGTCACGGCCCCTCCCACTCCAGCTCCGCAAAGCCGGCCGTGGCGTTGCGGGCGTTATAATCGTCGAAAAGACGCCATTTGCCGCGTTCCTCGCTTCCTGCGTCTTTCGCGGCGTCCTTCACGCTTTCGCCCTTCTTGATCGCGGCGCGCAGATCGGCTGTCAGCCGCGTGAGATAAGCGCGTTCGTCGTCGAGCGCCTTGGGCCAGGGCGCGACCTCGGGGCCATGCCCCGGCACGACGCGCTCGGCTTTGATTCCCGCCAGTCGGTCGGCGACGTCCAGAAAGCCCAGCAGGCTGCCGTCGACCACCGGCACATGCTGCAGGAACAGCAGATCGCCGGCGAAGAGCGTGCCGCTCTTTGTGTCGAGCGCGGTCAGATCCGCCTCGCTATGCGCCGTCTTCCACGCCTGTAGAACGATCTCCCGGCCGCCAAGATCGAGCGTCGCCAAATCCGAGACGAGCATCGTCGGCGCAACGATCGTCACCCCGTCGAGCGCGTCGCCCATGATCTGGCGGAAGGAGGCGAGGTAATGCTCGCCGCGCGCGGCAAGGGCGCGCGGCAGATTCTTGTGGCCCACGAATGTCACGCCCGGCAGGGCGAAGGCTCCATTGCCGAAGACATGATCGGGATGCGCATGCGTATTGATGACATAGCGGATCGGCTTTTGCGTCTTCTCGCGTAGCGCGGCGAGGAAAGCTTTGCCCTGAACGAGGCTCCCGCCCGTGTCGATCACGGCGACAGAGTCATCCCCGACGATAGCGCCGAGATTGGCGATGCCGCCGAAATTTTCCCGGGTCATCAGGGATGTTTCGCCCTGATGCGCATAGACGCCGGGCGCGATCTCATCGAGCTCGAAAGGCGCCGCGTCGCGCGCGAGAGCGGGGGCGCAAAAAACCCCGAGACACATGGCGAGAAGAGCAAGAAGAGATGGCAACATATTGATTTATTACGGAGCTTCAGCGCCACAAGGCGCCACGCTCACGCCTCCGTTTTTTGCGATTGCGATTCAGCCGCACGCGACATATTATCCCGCCGTTTCCGAGTTAGAAGATGCCTTCCGGACGGGAACCGGAAGCATCCCGGCGCTGCAGGCAATTTTTTGCCCAAGCGGCCCGGGAGCAAGACGGAAAACGCCTTCCCAATGTCGAGGCGCCCAAAGAGGCGTGACGTCGGCGGCGGCGCAACGGTAAGGCGCGCCTCGGCGTCTCAGGAGGAAATGCTCATGCATAAGCTGTTGTTGTCGACTTCAGTTGGTGTTCTTGCGCTGTTTTCAGTCGGCGCTGCGAAAGCCGACGACGAATTGCTGACCTTGTCGAAAGACCCCAAGCAGTGGGTCTCTCCGACCGGCGACTACGCCAATCTCCGCCATTCGGGCCTCAAGCAGATCACCGCTGACAACGTCGGCAAGCTTGCTCCGGCTTGGCAGTTTTCGACGGGCGTGCTGCGCGGCCACGAAGGCGCGCCGCTCGTTCTCAACAATGTGTCGGTCACCGACAGCTCCGGCAAGACCATCACGACCGACGTGATGTATCTGCATACGCCGTTTCCCAATATCGTCTATGCGCTCGACGCCAAGGACCCGGCGCATCAGATCCTCTGGAAATATGAGCCCAAGCAGGATCCGGCGGTCGTTCCGGTCATGTGCTGCGACACGGTCAACCGCGGCCTCGCTTACGGCGACGGCAAGATCTTCCTCGCTCAGGCCGACACCACGCTGATCGCGCTCGACGCCAAGACCGGCAAGCTCGTCTGGTCGGTGAAGAACGGCGATCCGTCGAAGGGCCAGACCTCGACCGCCGCGCCGCATGTCTTCAAGGACAAGGTGTTCGTCGGCATCGCCGGCGGCGAGTTCGGCGTGCGCGGCCATATCACCGCTTACGACGTCAAGACCGGCAAGCAGGCGTGGCGCGGCTATTCCATGGGCCCCGACGCCGATACGCTGATCGACGCCGAGAAGACCACCCATCTCGGCCAGCCGGTCGGCAAGGACTCCGGCATCAACACCTGGCAGGGCGACCAGTGGCAGACGGGCGGCGGCACCACCTGGGGCTGGTATAGCTACGACCCCGAGCTGAACCTCGTCTACTACGGCTCCGGCAACCCCTCGACCTGGAACCCGAACCAGCGTCCGGGCGACAACCGCTGGTCGATGACCATCTGGGCGCGCGACCTCGACACCGGCAAGGTGAAGTGGCTCTACCAGATGACCCCCCACGACGAGTGGGACTATGACGGCATCAACGAGATGATCCTGGCCGACCAGGACTTCGGCGCCGGCAAGAAGGTCAAGACGCTCGTCCACTTCGACCGTAACGGCTTCGCCTATACGCTCGATCGCACCAATGGCGAGCTGCTCGTCGCCGAGAAGTATGATCCGGCTGTGAACTGGGCGACGAAGGTCGACATGGACAAGTCGTCCAAGACCTACGGCCGTCCGCTGGTCGTCGACAAATATTCGACGCAGCACAATGGCGAGGACACGAACACCCAGAACGTCTGCCCGGCCGCTCTCGGCTCGAAGGACGAACAGCCGGCTTCTTTCGATCCGGCGACGGGCCTGTTCATGGTGCCGACCAACCACGTCTGCATGGACTATGAGCCGTTCCGCGTGTCCTACACGGCGGGCCAGCCCTATGTCGGCGCGACGCTGGAAATGTTCCCGGCCGGCAAGGTGCTGGGCGACGGCACGAACCACACCGGCAACTTCATCGCCTGGGACGCGCGGACGGGTAAGATCGTCTGGTCGAACAAGGAGCAGTTCTCGGCCTGGTCGGGCGCTGTGTCGACGGACGGCGGCGTGACCTTCTACGGCACGCTGGAGGGCTATCTGAAGGCGGTCGACACGAAGACCGGCAAGGAGCTCTACAAGTATAAGACCCCGTCGGGCATCATCGGCAATGTGATCACCTATGAATCCGCCGGCAAGCAGTATGTGGCGGTTCTGTCGGGCGTCGGCGGCTGGGCGGGCATCGGCCTCGCGGCTGGTCTGTCGAAGTCGAACGAAGGCCTCGGCGCGGTGGGCAACTACGCCTCGCTCGCCAACTACACCGCCCTCGGCGGCGTGCTGACCGTCTTCGCCCTGCCGAACTGAGGCAGAGCGTAAGATAGAAAACCGGCGCTCGGCGAACCCTGGCAATAAGGGCCTCGCCGAGCGCTGTCGTTTACGAGTGAATGAAGAACCGACCAGGAGAGTGTGTGATGAGATCGTCGATTGCCGGGGCTGTCGCCCTGGGCGTCATGATGTTTGTGGGAACCTCCGCCATGGCCGAGGCCCCCGGAGATCCCAAAGCCGTCAAATCCGAGAACGGCAAATATTTCGACGCGAAAGGCGATCCCACCTATAACGTCGGCGCCGACGGCGCGGTCGATTGGTACACTTTCTCCGGCTATCGCCGCTATCACGCCGAATGCCACGTCTGCCACGGCCCGAACGGCGGCGGCTCGACCTACGCCCCGGCATTGAAGGAGTCGGTGAAGCGCTTCAACTACGCCGAATTCGCGGGCATCGTCATCGGCGGCCGTCAGAACGGCAACAGCGTCATGCCGGCTTTCGCCGACAATAAGAACGCCGTCTGCTACATTGACGACCTTTACGTCTATCTCCGCGCGCTGTCGACCGGCGCCGTCCAGCCTGGCCGTCCGGAGAAGAAAGAGCCGGCGCCCGAGGCCTTCAAAAAGGCCGAAGCCGACTGCATGGCCGCCAAGTAAGGCCCGTTACAGAGAGGCCGATCACATGATCGTCTCGCAGGCATGTCAGCGCGGCCTCGCCGCGCTCCTGTCCTCAGCCGGCGCCGCCGCGATTTTGTTCGCGGCGGCGTCTGGCTTTGCGCAGCATATGGGCCCGGATGCGGGCGCCAAGGGCTCCGACAACGCCGGCGGGATCGAGCTCATCGATCCGAAAACGCTTCGCGTCTGCGCCGACCCGAATAATCTGCCCTTCTCCAACGAGAAGGGCGAAGGTTTCGAGAACAAGATCGCGGAGTTCCTGGCCGCGAAGCTCCATAAGGAACTCGCCTACGCCTTCTATCCCGGCGCGACGGGTTTCGTGCGCAATACGCTCAACGCGCATCTGTGCGACGTCATTCTCGGCATGCCGCAGGGCAATGATCTCGTGCAGCCGACGAATCCTTATTACCGCACGACCTACGCCATGGTGACGCGCGCCGGTTCTGATCTCGACGGGATACAGAATCTCGACGATCCGCGTCTGAAGGAAAAGAAAGGCCGCATCGGCCTCGTCGCCAATACGCCGCCCGGCAATGTCCTCGCCAAGAACGGCATGATCGGCCTCGTGAAGCCCTATCCGCTGATGGTCGACACGCGTGTCGAATCGTCGAGCGCGACGATGATCCACGATCTCGAGACGGGCGACATCGACGTGGCGTTGCTCTGGGGGCCGATCGCCGGCTATTATGCGAAGCAATCGAGCGCAAAGCTCGATGTGACGCTGCTCCCGGAAACCCCGGGCGTACGCATGGCTTTTCGCATTGGATTTGGCGTGCGCAACTCAGACCAGAACTGGAAGCGCGAGCTCAATAATCTCATTGGCCAGAACAAGGCCGAGATCGAAAAGATCCTGGCCGACTACCGCGTGCCGATGCTCGACGAAGCCGGTCAGCCGCTGAGGAAAGCGCAATGAGGCGGCTCGCCGTCGCCGCGCTCATTGCCGCCTTTGGCGGGGCTGCGCGGGCGGAAACTCCGGCGCCGCCGCCAGAGCCCGAAGGCTACCGGCTCGACGCCTATCGCGCGCCCGTGCCCGCGACGCTGAAAGGCGCGGTTGTCGTCGACACTTCGAAGGCTTTCGACTTGTGGCGCGCCAAGGCGGCGGTCTTCGTCGATGCGCTGCCGCATGCGCCAAAGCCCGAGGGCTTGCCGAAGAAGGCCGTATGGCGCGAGCAGCCGCGTCTCGATATTCCCGGCAGCATTTGGCTGCCCGACACCGGTTTTGGCGCTCTCTCGGAGGCGACGCAGGCCTATTTCGAAAAGGGCCTCGCCAAGGCGACGGGGCAGGACAAAAAGAAGGCGCTGGTCTTCTATTGCCTCACCAATTGCTGGATGTCCTGGAACGCCGCCAAGCGCGCCATGTCGCTCGGCTATTCCAATGTCGTCTGGTATCCGCAAGGCACGGATGGCTGGGCCGCGGAAAAGCATCCGCTCGAAGAACGCAAGCCTGAGCCGCGCGAGTAGCGTTTAATACAGGTCTGCTTGATTGGTCCGACAAGCCATAATGCGAGCTGTTCGAACGGAAATCGTATAGCTTCGCTACGCCATCTCCGCCAAAATCTTGCGCGCCAGCTCGCCGAAACGCTGCTCGATCAGCGCCGGACTTTCGCAGACGAAGCTCGCCATCTTGCGCTGCTCCTCGAAGAGCCGAACGCGCCATTGCAGCGTCTCGGCCGCCTTCCGCATCGACTCGGCGTCGAGTGGCGGCTTTTTGTTCTGCAAATCAAAAAAGGCCTGGGTCTCTTCGCGCGTCTTCTCGGCCATCTCCTTGAGGCGGCGGCCGAAGCGGTCGAGACCGTTCACGACGTCGCGGCGCTCGTCGTTCATGCGCTCATAGAGACCGGCAAAGAGCATCGTTAGACGTTCCTTGCGATGATCGCCGGCGCTTTTCGAGAATTCGCCGATGAGCTTTTCAGCTTCCTCGATCGGCGTGCGGCGGGCGGCGATGCGCGCGACGAGGTCGGCGATCGCAGCATCGTCGCGCCAGCTCTTTCGCTCTGTCTCGATGGACGGGCCCGTCCAAACGCCGCCCAGCGCGATCTCGGGAACGCGCACCTGCTTACAGGGCCAGTCGCTCTGCGCGGATTGCGCGACTGCCGAGGTGGCGAGGAGGAGCTGGGCCGTCAAGGCAAGCGCGAGGTGTCTTCTCATCAGCATGCGCCTATAATGCCTCATGCAAGTCATCCCCGTCATCGATATTCGCAATGGCGTCGTCGTGCGCGCCGTCGCGGGTCGACGTTCCGAATATAAGCCGTTGGAAACGCCGCTCGCGCAAACGAGCGCGCCGCTCGATGTCGCGCGCGGTCTCGCGTCGCTCTATCCGTTTCGCACATTCTATATCGCCGATCTCGATGCGATCGAAGGCCGGAACGACAATTATGCGCTCATCATGCGCATCGCCAGCGCCTTTCCCGACGCGCGTCTCTGGGTCGATGCGGGGATCGCGCGGCGCACCGACGCCGAGCGTTGGCTCGCTCAGCACAATGTCGACATCGTCATCGGCAGCGAAAGCCTGAAAGACGCGGGCGAACTGCGCGCCGTTAGAAACAATGCGCGTTTCGCGCTCTCATTGGATTTCTCCGCACAAGACTTCCTCGGCGACACGGAAATCCTGCGTGTCGCTGAAACGTGGCCTGAGAAGGTGATCGTTATGACGCTTGCGCGCGTCGGCGCGGGTCAGGGGCCGGACCTCGGCCGCCTCAATGAAATTCTGTCGCGGGCCAAAGGAAAAAACATCTACGCTGCGGGTGGCGCGCGCGGGATCGACGATCTGGTCGCCCTGAAAGAGGCCGGCGCCGCCGGCGCGCTCGTCGCCACCGCTCTGCATAACGGCCGCCTGAGCCGGGCGGACCTCTCTCGAATTTCCGCAGAATAAAAAAGGGGAGCCGCGACGGGCTCCCCTGATCGCTAAAACTCTCGCGCTTAGTTGGCGGCGAAAGGATGCTTGGCGGTGACGCGCTCCTGGACGACGCGCGAGGCCTTCGGGTCGCCCTTCATCGCGCGAGCGATGGCTTCCTTCGTGGCCTGATAGTTGAAGTCCTGGATCTTCTGGTCGTCGTTGGCTTCCCAGTGGATGAAGACGCCGACGCAGATGAACAGGTCTTCGGCCTTGTCGAGCGGAATGACGCCTTCAGCGACCGAGTCCGCAACGGCCTTGGCGACGCCATGCTGCGCCGGGCCGAACATCTGCACGGCCTGCTTGGCGTTCTTGATCGTGACCTTGTTGAACATCATGGTGTAGGGCTTGACGAGCAGGTTCGGGGCGATGACCGCGAGCAGCGTCGTGAAGCCGTCCTTGTTGTTCACGAGGCCGTTGGCGAACGCCTTCTCCGCCGCCGAGCCGCGCGGACCCATGATCAGGTCGATATGGGCGACCTCATTGCCCTCGCCGACGAGCGATTCGCCGACGCCCATCTTGGCGCTGCTGGAGCCCGCGAAGCCCGTCGCCGGCTTCGGAAACAGCGCGCCCAGAATCTTTTCAAAGAAAGAAGCCATGTTCATCCCTCCCGGCGCCATTCGCGTCCAGCGGCTTGTTTATTGCGCGCCCGCGCGGAGCCCGATTGTCCGTTGAACGCCGGATTTGACCGCGGCGCGTATCGTGTTCGGCAGAAAGGGGAGCCGGCTCCGGCTCCCCTGATTATCTCGCTGGCTCAAGCGTTTTCGGATCGAAAACGCTCAGGCGATCCGAACTCAGTTCGGAGCGAAGGGGTGCTTGGCGTCGTTGCGCTTGGCAACGACTTCGGCGGCCTTCGGCTCGCCGGCGACGGCGCGGGCGATGGCTTCCTTGGTGGCCTGATAGTTGTAGTCCTGGATCTTCTTGTCGTCGTTGGCGTCCCAGTGAATGAACACGCCGACGGAGATGAAGAGGTCGTCAGCTTCCTCGACCGGGATGATGCCTTCGGCGACCGCATCGGCGACGGCCTTGGCGACGCCGTGCTGAGCCGGGCCGAACATCTGGACGGCCTGCTTGGCGCCCTTGATGGTGACCTTGTTGAAGAGGATCGTGTTGGGCTTGCAGAGCAGGTTCGGCGCGACAACCGCGAGAAGGGTCGTGAAGCCGTCCTTGTTGTTGACGAGAGCGTTCGCGAAAGCGAGCTCGGCGGCCGAGCCGCGCGGGCCCATGATCAGGTCGATGTGAGCGACTTCGTTGCCTTCGCCGACGAGCGACTCGCCCACCAGCATCTTGTTGATCTTCGCCATTTGTGCGTTCCCTTTCAGCTTCCCCCAAGCGTTCGCGCGCTGCGCGCCGCGACCGCCTCTATCCTTCGTTTTCGACGTCGGCCTAATCGCCCGACCGGTTAGCCGGATAGCCGCGAGACCACCCCGCGCGGCGCGGACTCAACCATTTTTGTGGGCTTTTGCCAAGATGGCGGGAAGCGAATCGGCGAAAAGAACGCCGACTGTCAGGTCTGCGCTCGTGCCCGGATTGATTTTGTTTTTCTTAAGGTTCTGGTCGAAATCGAGCGCCAATGCGAAGGCTTCGTCGCGCTGCGGGGCGCTTTCGATGCGTGCGGCTGCGCATGTGGCGTCCTCACGAACGGCGCGCGCTTTTTCAATTCCATACTTGCGGACGATGTGGCTGTCGGGGAAAGCGGCAAGAAACGCCAGATATGTTTCGAGCGTTGCGCGCGGCGCGTCATGGCCGCGCGCGCGGGCGCGCTGCAGCGCGTCGAGCCCTGTCTCGAAAATATCGACGAAATCATTGGCGTATTGGTAGCCGATGCGGTCGCGGTCGGCGCTCGCGCGCATGGCCTCCAGGAGCGATGTGCGCGCCGGGCCGGAGACGTCATGCTCTTTCGCCGCGCCGAGGCCTGCGGGATTGGCGCGGCTGATGGCGCGAAACGCGGCGTTGGCGTCGGCGACGTCGAGCGCCGCGAGCACGCGCGCGGTCTCCCGCCGAAGGTCGGGCGATTCGGCGGTCAGCACGGCATGGGCGAGCGGCGCGCAGAGCAGGATGATGCCGAGATTGGTGTTCTGATCGACCGCCGCCCAGGTGGCCTCGACCGCGCCGAAAATGCGTTGGCCGACGCTCGCGCCGGGCGCGGCGATGAAAGGCGCGGCGGCGCGGGCGCTCTCGATGAAGTCCCGCGCCTCCATGCCATGGCCCGGCGCAAAGTGATGCACATTGCCGGGCTTGGGCGCGGCAAGCTCCGCCTCGCAGGCCGCGACGAAGGCTTGGGCGACCGCGGCGTTGATTGGGGCGAGGGGGTCTGTCACGTTGCGAACGATATGCTTACCCGAGGGGAGGCGTCCGAGAGCGTCGCTCAGATTCCGACAAAGTGGCGGTGACGCCCCTCGTGCTTCGAGACGCCTGCTGTGCAGGCTCCTCAGCATGAGGGGCTTCTGAAACTTCGTCAAACACTTAGGCCTCATCCTGAGGAGCGAGCGAAGCTCGCGTCTCGAAGGAGAGGCCGCCTCGGAGGTTTATCATCGAACTGGGCGGCCTGCGAGAGCGCCGCTCCGTCGCTCATCCTAACGCGCTCACCGCATTGCGGCGAGCGGGAAGGAGGGAAAGCGCGTCAGCCGCCAGCCGCTCGGCGATGGAGAAGGGCGTGATGCGTTGCAGGCCGCTCCAGCCCGGCATGCTGTTGACTTCCAGAACCATGGGCCGCCCTTGCGCGCTCGTGATGAGATCGACGCCGGCGACGATCGTTCCCATGGCTTCAGACGCCGCGAGCGCCATGTCGCGCTCTTCACGCGTCGGCTCCGCTGCGACGGGCTTTGCCCCCTGGCGCACATTGGTGATCCAATGACTCGAACGACGTTTCATCGCCGCGACTGCCTCGCCGCGTGAAACGAGAATCCGCATGTCTTCATAGGGCGGGCGCTCAGGGCCGACGAAGCGCTGCAGATAATAGACGCCCCGCGCCTCCTCGAGCGAAGGAATGTCGCTTTCCTTTTCCACGAGCCGCAGGCCCCAGCCTTGGGCGCCGAAAAGCGGTTTCATGACAAGGACGCCGCTGGCGCATTCCCGCCGCGCGATTTCACGGGCCTGCGCCAGGGATTGCGTTGCGAAGGTCTGCGGCGCCGGGACGCCGGCGCGCGCGAGCAGAAAGCTCGCCATGCTTTTGTCGGTGCAGCGCTCGATCGACCGAGCGCTGTTCACGAGCGGAACGCCCAAGGCTTCCAGCGCATGCAGCACGCCGAGCCGCATGGTGATCGCCTCCAGCGAGCCGTCGCCGATGGCGCGCACGACGCCGAGGTCGGGAAGCGCGTGAAAGCCGGGTATGGCGAGGCCGTGCGGGCCGGACGAATCGATCCGGCAGGCGGAAAGCCGCACGGCGACCGGCGTCGCCCCCAATGCGCGGAAGGCTGCGAGCGTATGCTCGACATGCCAGTCGAGCTTGTCGGTGAAGACGGCGACGCGGGGGAGATCGGGCCCCGAAGGCGCGCGGGAGGGGGTGGGGCAGCCTGTTGTCACGTTTTTTTATACGACCCCGCACGCTTCACAGCCTCGTCATGGCCGGGCTCGTCCCGGCCATCCACGCCGTGCAGATGCGAGGGCGTGTGGAGAGTGTTGGCGGCCTGGCGTAAACTCACCTGTCGGACGGCGCATCCCGAGGTTCGCCGTATCCCTCGGCGTGGATGGCCGGGACAAGCCCGGCCATGACGGTCCGTATAACCCGTTTAGCCGCCGAACGACTTGTCGAGCAGCGCCTCGTCGATCTTGCCAGCGCGGAAGGTTTCGCCGGTCTCGACCGCCGTCACCAGCGCTTCGGCCGGCGAGAATAGGCTGCCGTCGATCTTGTAGAAATCGCCCTTATAGGCCTTGAAGATTTCCGCGAAAGGCTGGCCGTAGTCGCGCGAAGTGCTGCTCGGCAGCTTTTCGGCGAGCTCCTTGGCCGCCGCCGCGGGGCCCTTCACGAAGAGATGCGCGCGGCCCGCGTAGATGATGGCGTCATTGGTGCGGCCCATCGCCTGGATGAAATCCGGATGCGGCGGCGAGAGCGGCGCAGTCGCGATGCCGTCGACGATGTTCTCCAGCGGGAAATGCAGCTCATGCGCCTTGTGCAGCGCCACCTCGAGCACGCGGCCCACGACCTGAACGCTGCCGGCGAGCGACTGCGTGGGCGCGTAGACGAAGGCGACCTTGTCGGGGGAAACCTCGGATTTCGCCGCGACCTTCTCGACGACTTCCTTCGGCGGCGGCGAAGCCGACTCCAGCACGATGGTCACGCGGTCGGCGCGGTCCTTATAGGAAAGCTCCTCGAAGAGCTTCTCGACGCGCGCCTGGGCGCGGCCCGGGCCCGAGCCCAGCGCGAAGAATTTCTCGTGTTGCAGGCTCCAGCCGGCATATTGGCTGGCGAGGCAGGCGACGACGGGATCATTGCTGGAGACGGTGAGCCAGAACGGCCATTTCGCGGCGCCGGGCGCATGGGAGAGCGTGACCTTGCCCAGACCGCCCATGCAGATTTCCGTGAGCAGCAGGCCGGCGTCGACGCCGCCCGCGGCCTTGGCGCCCGCGTCGATCAGCAATTCGCCGAGGCTGCCGCGCGACACCGAAACGCGATAGCGCTCGGCGCCGGCGACGAGACGGTCGACGATCTCGCCCGCGAGAGTGTTGACGCTGGCCGTGACGCGGCCGGTGTTTTCGCTAGCGCTCACTAGTGGTCCTTCCCTCGAAATTTCTGTGGCTCTACCGCTCGATTCCCGGCGCTCTATAAAAGCGGAGAATCCCGCCAGCGGCAGGCGCGGGCGCGAACTTATCGGTCTTTGCGGCGAAACGAAAGCGGCTCGCGACGCGCAAGCGTCCAGATGGTTTTAACCTCTGTCGCATAAGTTTCAAACAAGAGGCGTAGGCGGAGTTCTCTTCATTGGGTGGGCGATATGGACAGGCAGGAGTTCAGGGTGCACGAGATTTCCTTACGGGACGCGACAATCGCCGCGCTCGCGGTCCTCGGCGTCGTCCTCGCTAACATTGGCGTGGTCCGCGCCCTGGATATCGCGCTGGACGCCATCCACCGCTAAACTCAGCTAGAGCGCGAGAAATCCCAGCCTTCCGCCCAACAGGTCGGAAGGCTTTGTTTTTTCAACGCCGATCGGAGCCTTTTGCCCGCCCGCCTCATCCGGATGGATAATTGAGCCACAGTAGCGCTGTGGCAGAATTTGTCGCGATTTTGTCATTGTGCGCGTCCGCGTCAGGCCGGAAAGTATTTGTATGACAAGCGTTGAGCCTCCATTCGATCTCCGTGGCGCTCTATGGCCTGAGCCGGTTCGTTCGGATATCCGACGGAACCGAAAAATAGGCATTCTGATTTATCCTGACTTTGAAATTATCGATCTTTGCGGCCCGCTTGACGTTTTCTATTACGCCGACCGCGCCCTCGGCTGCGAGCGGGCGAGCGAGCCGGGCTATGAATGCGTCGTCATCGCACCGACGAAGGGGCTCGTCAGAGCCAAATGCGGGCTCGAACTCAGAGCGACCCACGATTGTAGCGAAATTCCCACGGGTCTCGACACGCTGCTCGTCGCTGGCGGCGAGGGCGCCTTCGCCGCTTGCGAAGACGAGAGCCTCATAGACTGGATCAAGGGCATATCGGGTGGCGTGCGGCGTCTCGCCTCGATTTGCACGGGCGCTTTCCTCCTCGCCAAAGCCGGGCTTCTCAATAATCGCAAGGTGACGACCCACTGGCTCTGGTGCGATCAGCTCGCGGCGGCCTATCCCTCTCTTTGCGTGGAGGCAAACCGCATCTTCGTGCGTGACGGCGGCGTCTACACCTCCGGCGGCATTACAGCCGGAATCGATCTGGCGCTCATGCTGATCGAAGAAGATCTCGGCCGGGAAGTCCCGCGCATGGTGGCGGGCATGATGGTCGTCTTCCTGCGCCGTCCCGGTGGACAGGCGCAATTCAGCCCTTTCCTCCAGGCGGAGACGGGAAACTGCCGGGACATCGCCGAGCTGAAATCATGGATCCTCGGCAATTCGAGCGAAAACCTCACGGTCGAGCGGCTCGCCGAGCAGCTTGCGATGAGCCCGCGCAACTTCGCCCGGCGGTTTCGCGCGGAGACGGGCATGACGCCGGCGCGCTTTGTCGAATATGCCCGTGTCGAGGCGGCGCGCTGCCGGCTCGAACAGACCAGCCTCCCCCTTCAGACCATTGCGGAAATCTGCGGCTTTACGACGATCGAGCGCATGCGGCGCGCCTTCAAGCGGAATCTCGCCGTCGGCCCGAATGAATATCGAGAGCGCTTCCAATCGACTTTCCTACAATAGGAGAGGCTTCCCATGAAAATCTTGTTCCTGACGACGGCGCATAACAGTCTCAGTCAGCGCCTTTTGATCGAGCTGACGCAGCGCGGCCATAAAGTCGCGGTGATCATCGCCGACAGCAGCGCGGCGATGCTCGGCGCGGTCGAGGTTCAAGACCCGGACCTCATCATCGCGCCCATGTTGAAGGCGGCCGTGCCGGAGGAAATCTGGAGCCAACGCATCTGCCTGATCGTGCATCCGGGCATCATGGGCGATCGCGGGCCATCTTCGCTCGACTGGGCCATCATGGACGGCGAGAGGCGCTGGGGCGTGACCGTTCTGCAGGCTGCGGCGGAAATGGATGCGGGGCCGATCTGGGCGAGCCATGAATTCGACCTGCCGGAAGTCGCCGACGCCAAAGGCAGTCTTTATCGCAACGAGGTGACCGAAGCGGCCGTGCGCGGGGTTCTGGAGGCGGTCGACAAGTTCGAATCCGGCAGCTTTAAGCCCTGGCCGCTCGATTATTCCTGCCCGCTCACGCAGGGCCGGCTGCGCCCGACCATGATGCAGAAGGATCGCGCCATCGACTGGACGCGCGACCCGACCGACGACGTCGTGCGCAAGATTCGCGCGGCCGACAGCGCGCCGGGCATTTTGGACGAGCTGTTCGGCCTGCCGGTGTTTCTCTATGGCGCGCATTACGAGGACAGGCTGAAGGGGCCGCCTGGAACGGTCATCGCCAAGCGCAATGGCGCGATCTGCCGCGCCACGATCGATGGCGCGGTCTGGATCACGCATCTGAAGCTCAAGAGCGATGCGCACGACGCCAATTGCCGCTTTGCGGAACAGGGTTGCGATTACTGCAACGAGCAGTTCTGCCCGGTGTCGGGGATCAAGCTGCCGGCCGGCGACATACTGGGTCCCTTGCTGCGCGGCGCGCCCCAATCGGCGCTGCGCGTGGACGAGGAAGTCGATTACCGGACTTTTCGCGACATCCGCTATGTCGAGCGTGGCGGCGTCGGGCACATCCATTTCGATTTCTACAATGGCGCGATGAGCACGGAGCAATGCTACCGGCTGCGCGACGCCTTCCTCCTCGCACGTAGTCGCCCCACGCGCGTGATCGTGCTACATGGCGGCAAGGACTATTTCTCCAACGGCATCCATTTGAACGTCATCGAAGCGGCCGAGGACCCAGCGCTCGAATCGTGGCGAAACATCAACGCCATCGACGATCTCGTTTATGAGATCGTCAGCACGATGTCGCATATCGTCATCGCGTCGATGTGCGGCAACGCCGGCGCGGGCGGCGCGATTCTGGCGCTCGCCGCGGATCGCGTCTTTGCGCGCGAGGGCGTCGTCCTCAATCCGCACTACAAGAGCATGGGCGGGCTCTACGGCTCCGAATATTGGACCTATCTTCTCCCCAGACGCATCGGCGCCGAGCGCGCGCATGAAGTGATGGATGGCTGCCGGCCGATGGGGACGCATGAGGCGAAGGCGATCGGCTTCGTCGATAATGTTTTCAGCGGCAATGCCGAAACCTTCGAGCGCGAAGTGACGGAACGGGCGGCCAATCTCGCATCTCGCATGGATTTTTGGAATCTGCTGCGTGAGAAGCATGAAAAGCGCGTGAAGGATGAGCGGGTGAAGCAGCTCGCGGCCTATCGTGCGGAGGAGCTCGCGCGGATGCGGATCAATTTCTTCGGACCCGATCCTTCTTATCACCTTGCCCGCGAAAGATTCGTTTTCAAGGGCCGTGCGCCAACGGCGAGGCCGACAACGACACCCGCCATCCGGCGTGAGTTTGCGGGCCGCTGATCCGTATGAGGCCGGGGGCGTAGCCTCTACGCCTTCACGCCGCGCCTTGCGAGAGACCAGCTACGGTAGGCCCCCGGCGTCATTCCGGCATAGCGCCGGAACGCGCGCCGGAAGCTCGTCTCGTCCGCATAGCCCGACGCGCTGGCGAGCTGTTTCACCGAACTCTGAGTCGTCTCCAGCAGCATGCGCGCCGTCTCGAAGCGCACGCGGTCGAGAAAGCTTTTGGGCGTCTCGCCGGTAAATTCCTTGAGGCGCCGATGCAGCGTCCGATCCGAGACGCCGAGCGCCTGCGCCAATTGCACGGATGTCAGCGGCGAGTCGCCCGCCTGCCGCACAATATGTTCGGCTTGCAGGATGAAGGGATTGGACGCCGAGACATGGCCGGGCGGGATGTAGATCGTCTGGGTCGAGGGCGCGGCGTCGACGACGGTAAAGTCCGCCGCCGTTTTTGCGGCTTCGTCGCCGACAAGCGCGCGGATGAGATGCAGGGAAAGATCGATCCACGATAGCGGGCCGCCGGCGGTCACCACGCGTCGATCTTCGATCAGCGACGCGCCGCGCGCCGCGTCGGCGCGGGGATAGCGCGCTTTCAATTCATCGTGCCGCCACCAGGTCGTCGTGCAGCGGCGCCCGTCGAGCAGGCCCGCTTCGCCGAGCAGGAAGACGCCGTTGCAGGCGGCGGCGACGATCGCGCCCAAAGCGTGCTGGCGCCTCAGCCAGGCGGCTGCGGCGCTGATCTCGGGTGTCGGCGGCAGAGAATTGCCGCCCTCGCAAAAGAACGGCGGGACGACAATTGCGGCGCATGAATCGAGCGTCCCGAATGCCTCGTCCACCGCATGTGTCCGGCCCGAGCCGTCGCAGATCGGCGCGCCGTCCTGACTGACGGTTACGACGCGATAGGGCGACGGCCGCTCTTTCGTCTTCAGCATGCGCCTGCTGAGCATAAGAAGATCGGCCGCGCCGATGAATCCGAGGCCCAAGCAGTTTTCGTAACCGAGAACGGCGATATCCATAACCTGACCCGCTTGGCGGAAAATGCCTGTCTTGTGGCAAATTCGCTGTCTGACTTTGCAAGAGTAATGGCAAATTCGCCATGCTGGCAAGCGTAAGGCGCTCTTTATCCTCCTTCCTCACCGGAAACGCCGGTCGTTTCCCGGTCGCAATGGAGAAGAAAAATGAGTGCAACGACACAAACTGCAGCAGGCGCCGCAGCAGCCGAAAAGCCGATCCTCGATCTCAGAGGCATGTGGATCGGACTGGGGCTGCTCAACAGCTTCTATTTGATCGTCCGCGTCTATGAGCAAGTCTTCGGCTGGCGTGCTGGGCTCGACTCATTCGCCCCAGAGTTCCAGACCTATTGGATGTCGATCCTCTGGTCGGAAATTCCGCTGGAGCTGATCGCGGGCCTCAGTCTCGCCGGCTATCTTTGGAAGACCCGCGTGCGCGATATGTCGCTGGTGACGCCGCGTCAGGAAATGCGCGCCATCGTCGATAATGTGAAATGGCTCGTCTGCTATGCGGCGGCGATCTATTGGGGCGCGTCCTTCTTCACCGAGCAGGACGGCACCTGGCATATGACGGTGATCCGCGACACCGACTTCACGCCCTCGCATATCATCGAGTTCTATATGAGCTACCCGATCTATTCGATCCTGGCGGTCGGCTGCTTCTTCCACGCAAGGACGCGCATCCCTTACTTTTCCAAGGGCTATTCGCTCGCCTATCTGATCGTCTCGATCGGCCCCTTCATGATCATCCCGAATGTCGGTCTCAATGAATGGGGACATACGTTCTGGTTCATGGAGGAACTCTTCGTCGCGCCGCTCCATTGGGGCTTCGTGTTCTTCGGGTGGATGGCGCTCGGCGTCTTCGGCGTCGTGCTTCAGCTCCTGCTGAACATGCACCGGTTGCTCGGCAAGGAGGGCGTTGCGCTTCTCACCGAGTGATTTGAAAGACGCGCGCCACGGTCCCGCCCCAGCCCTCCCGCAACGGGGAAAGGGAACGGTTGTCGTCAAGCTCAAGATCGCCTTCCGACGCCCAGGGTCGGGAGGCGATTGATTATGGCTATCCTCTCTCGATGAATTCCAGCGCGACGCCGCCGGCCATCGGGGCCTCGCCTTTTTCCTTGGCGTCGGCGAGGCGGTCGAGACGGATGAGGGCGAGGCCTTCTTCGCCGATCGCGGAGCCCGTGACGCCGATCTCGACATCGCCCGCGCGAATCGATTCGCCGGGCTTGGGCGCGCCGCCGGGGGCGCGATATTGCGTCACGCGCTTGCGCACGAGATTGCGATGCTTCATGCGCGAGACGACTTCCTGGCCGACATAGCAGCCCTTCTTGAAGTCGAGGCCGGCGAAGAGGTCCATATCGGCCTCGTGCGGAAAAGCGTCGCTATAGTCGAAATCGACGCCGCCCAGCGGCACGCCGGCGCGGATGCGGCGCATCTCGTAATCCGCGAGCGGACCGGAGGCGGCGATCTTGCCTTTTTCCGCAAGCGCGCGCCAACCGAGCGCTTCGGCGCGCGGGTCTGGCGCAAGCGCGACCGCTGGCGCTTCCGGACGCTCCGCCGCGTCCGGGAAAGCGACGGCCTCCAGTCTGTCGCTGAGATTCGTCACGGTGATCTTCGCGCGCAGCTTGTAGAGGTTCAGCCGCTTCTCGAGATCGTCCGCGAGCGAAAGCGGACAATCGAGTAGGAAACGTCCCTCTCCCAACGCGAAGACGACAAAATCGAAGAGAATTTTTCCCTGCGGCGTCAGCAGGGCGGCGAATCGCGCGTCGCCCGGCTCGAGGGACTTCACGTCGTTCGTCACGATATTGTGAAGAAATTTGGCCGCGTCTTCGCCGCTCACCTCGACGACGCCGCGGTCCGTCAGCAGGATCGCTGTGGTCATTTTCCGTTCCTGTTGCTTGAGCGCGCAAGACATATCGCACGCTCGCTTGCGCATTCGACTGGCGCATTTGACTTGGCGCATCGGCGACTTGTGCTTATCTAGGCAGGATCGCTGCAAACGGGGCGCCATTCATGCCGCAGACATTCGACGTCATCCTATCTGGAGGCAGGCTCGTCAACCAGGACGGCGAGGGCCTGCGGGACGTAGGGCTTCGTGGCGGCAAGATTGCCGCGATCGGCGATCTCTCCCGCGCTTCCGCCGGCGAGACGATCGATTGCACGGGCCTTCACATCCTTCCGGGCGTCGTCGATTCGCAGGTGCATTTTCGCGAGCCGGGCCTTTCGCACAAGGAAGACCTCGAAT